>CADECW010000012.1:64144-93514 GCA_902825855.1 uncultured Rhodospirillales bacterium
AGCCGCCGGCTGCCCGCACGATCTCCGCAGCGCGCGCCATGTAGCCGCGCGGCACGTCGGGCAGGCCCTCGTTCGCGAAGATCGGGCAGACGATCAGACCAGCGAAGCCGACGCCATCGTCCTCGAGGCTGCGGATCGCGCCGCGCAGACGCTCGAGATAGGCCTCGGCAAGATCCGCTTCGCTCGCTCCCGGCACGATCGGCCGCAGCATCTCGGGGAAGGGAATCGCTCGCACGTCGCCGCCGCTGTTTTGTCCGGCGCCGATGCGGGTCATCTTGCCGACCGCTTCGCTGTTGCCGTGATAGGTGGCGTTGGTGCAGATGATCCCCTGCTTGCCGGTCGCACCGCGCGCGATGCGCAGCGCCACCTCGTTGGCTTCCGTGCCTGAGCAGCTGAACACGACACTTTCGATGGCCGGGCCATGCAGGGCTGCGATTCGCTCGGCCAGGGCCACGATGCCCTCATGCAGGTAGCGGCTGTGCACGTTGAGTTTTGCCTGCTGGCGAGCCATCGCCTCGACGACGTGCGGGTTGCCATGCCCGACGCACGGCACGTTGTTGTACATGTCGACATAGCGCCGGCCGGTGTCGTCGAAGAGATAGGTGCCCTCGCCGCGCACGATGTGAAGCGGCTTGTCGTAGAACAACGGCGCTCCGGCTCCCAGCGCCCGGTCGCGTCGGGCGGCAAGCGTCGTCGTACTCATGCGGAGACCTCTTGTGCGCAGAAAGTCGGCGGATCGACCCTATCAAGAGCAGGAAGCGCGCGCGAGAGCGAAGACGCAGCAGAGCCACGTCGGCATCTTGCGGTCGTGCCAACCTCTAACAGCTCAGGTTCAAGCCTTTTGTAGGCGTCCGATGAAAAAACCATCCAGGCCACGCCGCTCCGGCCACATCGAGGGCAGGGTGCGGACGTCGCCCTTGGCCGTTATGGCGCCAGTAATTCCAGGCAGCTCGGCCGGCTCAACGGGAGCCCGTCGCAGGCGTTTGTCGCGCGCCAGCAGCGCCTCGAGCCGCGCCGGGCCTTCGTCGTCCTGCAGCGAGCACACTGCATAGACGAGCGTTCCGCCCGGCTTCAACAGATCGGCGGCGCGCACCAGCAGGCGATCCTGCGTCAGGGTCAGCCGGCCGACATCCTGCTCGTCCTTCAACCAGGCGATGTCCGGGTGGCGGCGCAAGGTGCCCGTGCCGGAGCAGGGGGCGTCGAGCAAGATGGCGTCGAAAGTCTCGTCCGTCACCCATTTGCCGGCATCGGCTGTGACGAGCCTGGCCACGAGGCCGGCACGCGCGAGGTTCTCGCCAACGCGGGCCATTCGCCGCGCCGAGATATCGACCGCGGTCACGTCGGCGCCTGCGGCGGCGAGCTGCAAGGTCTTACCGCCTGGCGCTGCGCAAAGGTCGGCGACTCGCTTGCCTGAAATCTCGCCCAGCAGGCGCGCCGGCAGCGTCGCGGCGGCGTCCTGCACCCACCATGCGCCTTCGGCGAAGCCCGGCAACTCCGGGATGTTGCCGCCGCCCTCGCGGCGGATCGAGCCGGTCGGCAGCAGCTCGCCCTCGAGCCGGCCCGCCCAGAAGTCGGCATTCGAACGCGGCGTGAGATCGAGCGGCGCCTCGATCAGATGGGCAGCGGCGATGGCACGTGTCGACTCCTCGCCGAAGCTTTCGATCCAGCTCTCCCACAGCCATTGCGGCGTGTTGAGCCGCGCCGGGTCGCGATCGCCAAGCAGTCCGGATCCGTCGCGCGAAATGCGGCGCAGCACGGCGTTGGCGAGCCCCTTGAGATGCGGCAGGCCGGCGTCGATCACCAGCCGGACGGACGTGTCGACCGCGGCATGCGGCGGCGTGCCCAGGAACAGCAGCTGGGCGGCACCCAGGCGCAGCACTTGCCGGCCGGCGGCATTGGCACCCTCGAGCGGCCGTTCGACAAGGGCGCCCAGCACCTCCTCGATTTCACCCAGGCGGCGCAGCGTGGTGGCCAGCAGCAGTCGCACGAAGGCGCGGTCGCGCGGATCGAGGTTGGCGAAGCCCTGATGGCGCGCCAGGGCGTCGTCGAGCGGCTGGCCCTTGTCGAGGCACGCCACCAGGATATCGAGCGCGACGCGCCGCGAGAGGACCGGGTTGTCCATTGGCGCGGCGGTTATGGACCTGCTTGGCCTGCTTGTCATTCGCTTCTCTTCCTTCTCCGCCTGGCGGGGAAGGGAGGAAGAGAAGCGTGGTCCCGCAGAAAGCCTTCGCCTATAGTTGGGTGAACAAACAATTTCGGAGGATGCCATGAAGACGCGCGCCCTGGCGCCCAAGTTTGCATTGGCGCTCGGCCTGCTCGGTTCCATCGTGGGCCTCGCCTCCGCCACGGCGCAGGACAAGACTGTCGACCTCAAGGTCTCGATCTGGCTGCCGCCGGCGCATCCGCTGGTGCCGGCGACCAAGGAATGGGCCGAGTCGATCACCAAGGCCTCCAACGGCACGATCAAGACCGCCATCTTTCCGTCAGAGCAACTTGGCAAGGCCTTCGACCACTACGACATGGCGCGCGACGGCATCGCCGACCTGACCTACATCAATCCGGGCTACCAGCCGGGGCGTTTCCCGATCATCGCCGTCGGCCAGATTCCCTTTACCTTCTCCGACGCCAAGAAGGGCACGGCCGCTCTCGACGCCTGGTACCGCAAGCTGGCGGCCACCGAGATGAAGGACACGCACTTCTGCTTCGCCTTCATCCACGATCCTGCCACCTACCACGGCCGCAAGAAGGTGATGGTGCCCGAGGACATCAAGGGCATGAAGATCCGGCCGGCGCAGAGCACGATCGGCCAGATGGTGACGATGATGGGCGGCACCAACGTGCAGGCCTCGGCGCCGGAAGCGCGAGAGGTTCTGGAGCGCGGCGTCGCCGACGGCATCTTCTTCCCGTGGGGCTCGATGTTCTTGTTCGGCCTCGACAAGGTCACCAAGTACCATATCGACGTGCCGCTCTATTCGACGGTGTTCACCTACTCGATGAACAAGGCCAAGTATGACGCGATGTCGCCCGCCCAGAAGAAGGTGATCGACGATCACTGCACCGGCGAATGGGCGGTCAAGCTCTCGTCGCCGTGGCACGATTTCGAGGCGGCCGGCAAGGCCAAGCTGAAGGCGCTGCCCGATCACGAGGTCTATGCGCTGACGCCCGACCAGCTGAAGCAGTGGCAGGCCGCCGTGGCGCCCTTGCAGAAAGCGTGGGCGGAAGCGGTAAAGAAGACCGGCGCCGATCCGGACGCGATCTACAAGGACTTCCAGGCCACGATCGCCAAGCACGGGGCGGGGTTCTAGCTCTCCGCCATGACGGTCAGACCATGAACCGCCGCTTCATGGATCGGATCATCGACACGATCGAGGCGATCGCGGCGGTATTCGTGGGGCTGGTGGCGGCGGACATTTTCCTCTCCGTGCTGCTGCGCCGCTTCTTCAGCTTGCAGATCCCCGATTCCTATGATTTCGGCCGGATGCTTCTCGGCATCCTGATCTTCTGGGGCATCGCCGCGACGTCGTATCGCGGCGGTCACATCACGGTCGACCTGGTCTGGGCGTCGGCGAGCAAACGCTGGAAACGGGTGATCGACGTCTTCGCCACCCTGGTGCTTCTGTTCGTGGTCACCGTCCAGACCTACACGCTGTTCGACAAGGTGCGCGCCACCTACAACGACAATGTTCTCACCTACGATCTCGGCCTGCCGACTTGGCCGTTCTTTGCCATCGCCTGGGTGGGCGACGTATCGGCCGTCGTGCTGATCGCCATCCGCACCTACCGGCTGATCTTCCATCCTGAGGATTTGCACGACGAAAGTCCTGCCGAGCGATGAGCGCCGATACCGTCGCCATCCTGGGCTTCGTCGCCCTGTTCGCGCTGATGCTCTTGCGCGTGCCGGTGGGCATGGCGATGGGGTTGGTCGGCGTGAGCGGCTACGCGTACCTCTCGGGTGGCGCGCCCGCGCTGAAGCTGATCGGCCAGGTGTCGATGCGCACCGTCACCGACTACCAGTTCGGCGTCATCCCGATGTTCCTGCTGATGGGCGCGTTCGTGTCCCATTCGGGCGTCAGCCGTGAGCTGTTCCGCGCCGCCAACACCCTGGTCGGTCACTGGAAGGGCGGACTGGGTCTCGCCACGGTATTTGCCTGCGGAGGCTTCGCGGCCATATCCGGCTCGTCGGTCGCCACCGCCGCCACCTTCTCTACCGTCGCCTATCCCGAGATGCGCCGCTACGGTTACCCCAAGAGCTTTGCCACCGGCGTGATTGCAGCCGGCGGCACGCTGGGCGCGATGCTGCCGCCCTCGACGGTGCTGGCGGTCTACGGCCTGATCACCCAGCAGGACGTCGGCAAGCTGTTCCGCGCCGGCATCCTGCCTGGCATCCTCGCCATGGTGATGTACATGGCGACCATCGCCGTCATCTGTCGCGTGAAGCCCGACTTCCTGCCGACCGTGCCCAAGGCGAGCTGGCGCGAGCGGTTGGCCGGCGCAAGCGACGTGTGGGCGCCCGTCCTGCTGTTCGTGCTGGTGATCGGGGGCCTGTACGGCGGCGTCTTCACGCCGACGGAAGCGGGTGGCGTCGGGGCGAGCGGCGCGTTCCTTCTGGGTGTCCTGCGCGGCCGCCTCGACCGCGCCGGCATCCGCGCCTCGCTGCTGCAGGCCACGCGCACGGCTGCGGCGGTGTTCACCGTGCTGATCGGCGCTCTCCTGTTCGGCTATTTCCTCACCATCACACAGGTGCCGCAGAAGGTCACCGAGTTCCTGACCGGGCTCGGCATCGGCCCTTACGGTGTGCTCGCCATCATCATGGTCATGTACCTGATCCTGGGCTGCCTGATGGACGCCATGGCCATGATCATCCTGACCGTGCCCATCATCTTCCCGGTGGTGACGGCATTGGGTTTCGATCCGATCTGGTTCGGCGTCATCATCGTCATGACCGTCGAGCTCGGCCTGATCCACCCGCCTGTCGGCATGAACGTTTTCGTGATCAAGAGCGTCGTGCAGGACGTCACGTTTGCGTCCATCTTCAAGGGTGTGCTGCCGTTCATCGCCACCGACATCCTGCGGCTGGTGATCCTGATCGCCTTTCCCGTCATCGCCCTCTGGCTGCCGAATCAGATGTAAGGACGCGACATCTGGGAGGATGTATCGCGATGGGGGCACGGGTACGGTGCGCCCCGAAAGGAATCTCGCATGAAGCAGGTAGGCTCGTTCATGGGCGACTGGTGGCGGCTCGTCACCCCTTACTTCAAGTCGGAGGAGCGCTGGATCGCCATCACGCTGCTG
This sequence comes from uncultured Rhodospirillales bacterium, assembly GCA_902825855.1. GTDB lineage: Bacteria > Pseudomonadota > Alphaproteobacteria > Reyranellales > Reyranellaceae > Reyranella. Next base: position 69,437 of record CADECW010000012.1, read on the forward strand.
GTCGGCGCCATTTCGCTGACCTTCGTCGCCGTCGGCCTGGAAGTGCTGTTCAACGACTGGAACCGGCGCTTCTACGACAGCCTGCAGAACAAGGACGAAGCCGCCTTCTGGCGCGAGATCACCATCTTTTCGTTGCTGGCGGCGGGTTTCATCGCCGCCGGTGTCGCGCGCGCCATCGTCAGCCCCTACCTGCGCCTGCGCTGGCGGCGCTGGCTGACGCGGCAATATCTCGCTCACTGGCTGGACGGTCGCGGCTACTACCGCATCGAGTTGCAGCGCACGGTCGACAATGCCGACCAGCGCATCGCCGAGGACCTGCGGCAGCTCGGCGAATACACCATGACGCTCCTGCTTGGCATCCTGGGTGCGGTCGCCACCCTGATCTCGTTCCTGTTCATCTTGTGGAACCTGTCTGGGCCTTTGTCGCTGAAGCCGATCGGGATCGACATCACGATTCCCGGTTACATGGCCTGGGTCGCCCTGATCTACGCGATCGTCGGCACCTTCTTCGCCAACCTGGTCGGCCGGAGGCTGATCCCGCTCAACTTCCAGAGGCAGCGCTACGAGGCCAACTTCCGCTTCTCCCTGGTGCGCGTACGGGAGAATGCCGAGGGCATCGCTCTCTACCGCGGCGAGGAGCGCGAGGCCGAGGTCCTCAACGAGCGCTTCGCCGACGTCTTCGCCAACGGCTGGCGCGTGCTGTTCACCCAGGCCCAGCTTGCGCTCTACCAGGTCTCCTACGGTCAGGTCGCCATCATCTTTCCCTATGTCGTGACGGCGCCCGGCTTCTTCTCCGGCGCGATCACGCTCGGCGTCGTGATGCAAACGGCGTCGGCATTCGGCCAGGTGCAAGGGGCGCTGTCCTTCTTCATCGACAACTACACCTACCTGGCCGAACTGCGCGCCGTGATGGACCGGCTGAAGGGCCTGCAGACGGCTTCGGACGCCAGGTCCGACAGTGCCATCGACGTCATGCCGGACGCAGCTCGCACCGACCTCGGGGCGTCGGGCCTGACGCTTGGCCTGCCAAATGGCCAGACACTGCTTTCGGACTCGACGTTCACGCTGCCGCGCGGCCGTTCGACCCTGATCACGGGCGCCAGCGGTTCGGGCAAGAGCACCCTGTTCCGGGCTCTGGCCGGCATCTGGCCGTTCGGCAAGGGTGAGGTGCGCGTCCCCGCCGGCGCGCGTGTGCTGTTCCTGCCGCAGAAGCCCTACATCCCGATTGGCACGCTGCGCGACGCCGTGAAGTATCCCGACGAGAACTCCAAGGCCACGGATGCCGAGATCGTGGCGGCGCTTGAGGCCGTGAAGCTCGGCCATCTCGCACCCCGCCTCGACGAGGTCGGGCACTGGAGCAACACCCTCTCGGGCGGCGAGCAGCAGCGGCTCGCCGTTGCGCGCGCCCTGGTGTTCAAGCCCGACTGGCTGTTTCTCGATGAGGCCACGGCCTCGCTCGACGAGGCGATGGAGACGGCGGTCTACGAGGCTCTGAAGCAGCACCTGCCGTCGACGACGATGGTCTCGATCGGGCATCGGCCGTCGCTGCGGCAATGGCACGATCGCAAGATCGAGCTCAGGCGGGCGCAGGGCGAGGTAGGGCAGTTGGTCGAGGTCTGACGCGTCGTCGTCCCGCCCGTTACGCCGCCTTCGCCCGATCCAGCTCCGCCGCTCCCGCACGCAGCCGGGGGATCAGCTCGCGGCCGAAGTCGATCGTGTCCTCGTAGGGATCGAAACCTCTGATCAGGAAGGAGTGGATGCCGAGCTTGTAGTACTCAAGCATCGCCCGTGCGACCTGCTCGGGCGTGCCGACGAGGCAGGAGGTGTTGCCGGTCGCTCCGGTGGCCTCGGCGATCGGCATCCACAATCGCTCGTCATGGGTCTCTCCTTCGGCGGCGAAGTCGAGCAGGCGGCGGGCCGACTGGTCGAGCGGCTTCTTGTTGTTGCCGAAGCCGGTCGGATCGCCGGGCTTCTGGATCGTCGCCAGGATGCGCCGGGCCCGCTCCCAGGCGGCCGCCTCCGTGGCGGCCAGGATCGGCCGGAACGACATGTTGAAGGTGGGGGTGCGGCCGTAGGCGGCGGCGCGGGCGCGGAACTCGGCCATGCGCTGGGCGGTCGGGGCCAGGGGCTCGCCGAACATGGCGAACACGTCGCAGTGTCTTGCGCCCATGGCCAGGGCGCCCTCGGACGAGCCGCCGAAGAACAGCAGCGGATGCGGCTGCTGGAACGGTTGGATATCGGACTTGGCTCCGCGCACGCGAAAGAACTCGCCCTCGAAGTCGAACCGCCTGGCGCTGGTCCAGGCGAGCTTCATGACTTCGATGTATTCGGCAGCGCGGCGGTAGCGCACGTCCTTGGGCTGGAAGTCGCCGTCGCCTTCCTGCTCGGCGTCGCTGGCGCCGGAGATGATGTGGATGGCGACGCGCCCCTCGGTCAGATGATCGAAGGTGGCGATCTTGCGCGCGGCCAGCGTCGGCGCCACGAAGCCCGGACGATGGGCGATCAGGAAGCCCAGCCGCTCGGTGTGATGGGCGGCGTGCTGAGCCACCAGGAAGCCCTCGGCCGAGGAGGCGGTATAGCCAACCAGCGCCAGGTCGAAGCCTGCCTTGTCGTGCGCCTGCGCATAGGACCTGAGGTAGGGCGCCGAGATGCCGCCCTTGATGATGTGGACGGTCGCCTCGCCGCTGGGCGGCGCCACGCCGATCATCCCGATGATGCGTACGGGCATGTGTTGCTCTCCACGCTGTACCGTCGACGCTCCTGCCGATGCTATCCTGATCGGATGCCCGGCACCACTGATCACCCGATTTCGCAGGAAGAGCTTCTGGCCCGCTTGTCGGAGGACCGGGCGTTCAGCGACGCAGTGTTTGCGGCTGACGTCGCCTTCGACGAGCTCGATCTGGCGGAGACCCGCTTCGAGCGCTGTCGCTTCCAGGGGCCGGCTATTCGCGGCGCCGATTTTTCGGGGGCCGAGTTCAGCGACTGCACCTTCGAGCCGATGCGCATCGCGAGCTGCAAGCTCGCCAAGGCGCGATTCAGCGGCTGTTCCGCCTTCGATGCCGGAACGCGGAAGGGCTGCACCTTCGCTTTCTGCGCCATGCAGGGCGCCGAGATCGTCAAGTGCAACTTCGCGACCGGCATGTTCGAGCGCTGCGATCTATTCGATCTCAGTGCCACGGACTCGAGCTTCCGTGGCGCGAACTTTCGACAATCGACCTTCACCAAGGCGATCTCGCGGCGCTCGGTGCTGGCCAGGGCCGCGTTCGAGGGGTGCAATCTGAGCTTTGCCGATCTTTCCGGGCTCGGCCTGGAGAACTGCACGTTCCGGTCCTGCAAGTTCTCAGAAGCGTCGTTCATCGACACCGATCTGAGCCACGCCACCATGCGGGCCTGTGCGCTCGATCGTGTCGAATGGGATCGCGCCAAGCTTCGGCAAGCGGACTTTCGCGGATCCAGTCTCGGCGGCCTGAACCTCGCGGTTGTTGCCGATTATGCCGGCCTCAGGATCAGCGACAGCGAACAGGCGGAGATCCTGAAGCAACTTGGCGTCGAAGTGTGCGTCTCATGATGGCTGATTGTTTCCGATGCCGTTGTCGCGCCTTGAACGAAGTTGCTTCCGCGAGAAACAGCCGGCTGTGCCGTTGATAGCTGGTTCGGCTTGGTGTTCCCTGCGGTCGAGAAGGAGCCCGTCATGTCCGAACCGAAACCGCTGTCGTTCCACGTGCCGGCTCCGGCCGTTCGGCCCGGCGGTACGCCGGACTTCAGCGATGTGAAGATCAGCCGCGCCGGCGAGGTCGAACGGCCGCCGGTCGACGTGGCGCCCGAGAAGATCAGGGAATACGCGTTCAAGATCATCCGTGTGCTCGACCGCGACAGCCAGGCGGTCGGCCCGTGGGCCGGGCTCCTGAGTGACGCCGAGCTGCTGGCGGGCTTGCGCCACATGATGACCTTGCGTGTCTTCGATGCGCGCATGCAGATGGCGCAGCGTCAGGGCAAGACCTCGTTCTACATGCAGCACATGGGCGAGGAGGCGGTTAGCTGCGCCTTCCGCAAGGCGCTCGAGCCGGGCGACATGAACTTCCCGACCTACCGCCAGGCCGGGCTGCTGATCGCCGATGGCTATCCCATGCTCGACATGATGAACCAGATCTACTCCAACGAGCTCGACCCGATGAAAGGCCGGCAGCTCCCGGTGATGTACTCTTCGCGCGAGCACGGCTTCTTCTCGATCTCGGGCAACCTCGCGACGCAGTACATCCAGGCCGTCGGCTGGGCGATGGCTTCGGCCATGAAGGGCGATACCCGGATCGCGGCCGGCTGGATCGGCGACGGCTCGACCGCCGAATCGGACTTCCATGCCGCCCTGGTGTTCGCCTCGACCTACAAGGCGCCGGTGGTGCTGAACATCGTCAACAATCAGTGGGCGATATCGACCTTCCAGGGGATTGCCCGCGGCGGTTCGGGCACCTTCGCCGCCCGCGGCCTGGGCTTCGGCATTCCCGCGCTGCGCGTCGACGGCAACGACTATCCCGCCGTCCATGCCGTGGCGAAGTGGGCGGTCGAGCGGGCGCGATGCAATCTCGGGCCGACGCTGGTCGAGTACGTGACTTATCGAGTCGGTGCGCATTCGACCTCGGACGACCCCTCGGCCTACCGGCCGAAGACGGAGTCGGACGTCTGGCCGCTTGGCGATCCGGTGCTGCGGCTGAAAAACCATCTGATCGTGCGCGGCGTCTGGTCGGAGGAGCGTCACAAGCAGGCCGAGGCCGAGATCGTGAGCGAGGTCATCGCCGTTCAGAAGGAAGCCGAGAGCCACGGGACGCTGCATACCGGTCCGCACCCCTCGGCGCGCGACATGTTCGAGGGCGTATTCGAGGAGATGCCGCCCCACCTGCGCCGCCAGCGCCAGCAGGGAGGGGTGTGAGCGATGCCACGCAAAACCATGGTCGAGGCGATCCGCGACGCCATGAACGTCTGCATGGAACGCGACGACAACGTCGTCGTGTTCGGCGAGGATGTCGGCTACTTCGGCGGCGTGTTCCGCTGCACCCAGGGCCTGCAGCAGAAGTTCGGCTCGAACCGCGTTTTCGACGCGCCGATCAGCGAGTCGGGCATCGTCGGCGCCGCCGTCGGTATGGCGGCCTACGGGTTGCGGCCGTGCGTCGAGATCCAGTTCGCCGATTACATGTATCCGGCCTACGACCAGATCGTGTCGGAGGCGGCGCGGCTGCGCTATCGCTCCAACGGCCAGTTCACGGCACCCATCGTCGTGCGCATGCCGACCGGCGGCGGCATCTTCGGCGGCCAGACGCACAGCCAGAGCCCCGAGGCCCTGTTCACCCACGTCTCGGGATTGAAGACCGTGGTGCCGTCCAATCCCTACGACGCCAAGGGCCTGCTCATTTCGGCCATCGAGGACAATGATCCGGTGATCTTCCTGGAGCCCAAGCGTCTCTACAACGGTCCGTTCGACGGCCATCACGAGCGGCCGGTGACGCCGTGGGCACGCCATCCGCAGGGCGAAGTGCCGGACGGGCACTACACGGTGCCGCTGGGCAAGGCGGCCATCCGGCGCGAGGGTGGCGCCGTCACCGTGCTGGCCTACGGCACCATGGTCTACGTCGCCGAGGCGGCTGCCGAGGAGACCGGCATCGATGCCGAGATCGTAGATCTGCGCACGCTCTTGCCCTACGACCTCGAGACGATCGTTGCGTCGGTGAGGAAGACCGGCCGTTGCATCGTCGTCCACGAGGCGACGCTGACCTCGGGATATGGCGCCGAGCTCAGCGCCATCGTGCAGGAGAACTGCTTCTACAATCTCGAGGCACCGGTCGCGCGCGTCACCGGCTGGGACACGCCTTATCCGCACGCCCAGGAATGGGACTACTTCCCCGGGCCTGCGCGCCTTGGCCGCGCGCTCAAGGCCGTGATGGAGGCCTGACATGGGGACCCGGATCGTCAAGCTTCCGGACGTCGGCGAGGGCGTGGCCGAAGCCGAGATCGTCGAATGGCATGTCAAGGTCGGGCAGTCAGTGCTGGAGGACCAGATCCTGGCTGCCGTGATGACGGACAAGGCGACGGTCGAGATTCCTTCTCCAGTCGCCGGCAAGGTCTTGGCTTTGGGCGGCGAGGTCGGCACGACGCTGGCGGTTGGCGGCGAGTTGGTGCGTCTGGAGGTTGCCGGCGAAGGCAACGCCGAGGTGGCCGCGGCGCCACGGCAAACGGCGCCGTCGTCCGAGCAAGCCCCGGCCGAGCGGATGACGACGCCGCCACCCGCACCCAAGGCGCCCGCGCCGACGCCGGTATCGGCGGCAACGCCGGTGGCTCGCGGCTCGCTGGGACCGCCACGGCCGGCCGGCGAGAAGCCGCTCGCATCCCCCGCGGTGCGGCGGCGGGCGCGCGAAGCCGGGGTCGATCTGCGACAGGTGCGCGGCGGCGGCCCGGCGGGCCGCATCAGCCACGACGATCTCGATGCCTTCCTGCGCACTGGGCCGTCGGCGGAGTCCGCCGGTGGTGGCCGGGTCGCGCGCACCGAGGTCGAAACCGTCAAGGTCATCGGCCTGCGCCGGCGCATCGCCCAGAAGATGGCGGAGTCCAAGCGTCGCGCCGCACACTTCTCCTATGTCGAGGAAGTCGACGTCACCGCGCTCGAGGAACTGCGCGCCAAGCTGAACGCGGAGGACCAGGACCGACCGCGCCTGACCTTGATGCCGTTCCTGATGCAGGCGCTGGTCCGGGCCGTCGCCGACTTTCCCGAGATGAATGCGCTCTACGATGACGAGGCAGAGACCATCGACCGGCATGCCGGGGTGCATATCGGCATCGCGACGCAGACGCCGTCGGGGTTGATGGTGCCGGTGGTGCGGCATTGCGAAGCGCGCGGGCTGTGGGATTGCGCGGCCGAGGTGCGGCGGCTGGCCGAGGCAGCGCGCAACGGGCATGCATCGCGGGCGGAGCTTACGGGCTCGACCATCACCATCACCAGCCTGGGACCGCTCGGAGGCATCGTCACCACGCCGGTGCTCAACTGGCCCGAAGTGGCGATCATCGGCGTCAATCGCCAGGTCGTGCGACCGGTGTGGCAAGGCGCGGAGTTCGTGCCGCGTACCATGATGAACCTCAGCTCCTCGTTCGATCATCGCGTGATCGACGGCTACGACGCCGCCCGGTTCGTGCAGCGCATCAAAGGCCTGCTCGAGGCGCCGGCGACGATCTTCATAGAGGCGTGAGATGGCCGACATAAATGCAAAGGTTCTGGTCGTGGGCGGCGGACCTGGCGGCTACGTCACGGCGATCCGGGCCGGCCAGCTCGGCCTCGACGTCGTGTTGGCGGAGCAGGGAGGCCAGGGCGGAAACAAGAATGGCGGTCTGGGCGGGACCTGCCTCAACGTCGGCTGCATTCCGTCGAAGGCGCTGATCCATGCCGCCGACGCCTTCCACCACGCCATCGAGCAGTCGCGCTCGGCACCGCTCGGGATCAGGGTCGAGCATCCGACCATCGACTTGCCCCGCACCGTCGAATGGAAGGATGGCGTCGTCGGGCGATTGACCAGCGGCGTCGGCGCGCTCCTCAAGCGCCATCGGGTGAAGATCCTGCAGGGCCGCGCCGAGATGATCGACGGCAAGTCCTGCCGCATCGAGACCGACACCGGTCCTCAGGTCGTGCGTGCCGAGCATGTCGTGCTGGCGACCGGGTCGGTGGCGACGGCGCTACCCAACCTGCCGTTCGGCGGCAAGGTCATCTCCTCGACCGAGGCGTTGTCGCTCGGCAAGGTGCCCGAGCGGCTTGTTGTGGTCGGCGCCGGTTATATCGGGCTGGAACTCGGCACGGCCTACGCCAAGCTCGGCTCGAAAGTCACGGTGATCGAGGCCCTCGACCGCATCCTGCCGATCTACGACGCCGAGCTGGTGCGCCCGGTGGCGCGTCGTCTGAAGGCGCTGGGCGTTGATGTTCTGACGAGCGCCCGTGCCGCCGGGCTGTCGGACGATGGAGTGGCGCTCGAAGGCGGCCGCACGATCGCGGCAGACAAGATCCTGGTCGCCACCGGCCGGCGTGCCCGGTTGGAGGGTTTTGGCCTGGAGCGTCTCGACCTCACCATGAACGGGGCCTTCGTGCAGGTCGACGAGCGGTGCGCGACCTCGATGCGCAATGTCTGGGCGGTGGGCGACCTGACGGGCGAGCCGATGCTGGCGCATCGTGCCATGGCCCAGGGCGTGGTCGTCGCCGAGATCATCGCCGGCCATCGCCGCGTGTTCGACGGCGGCGTGATCCCGGCAGTGTGCTTCACCGATCCTGAGATCGTCACCGTGGGGCTGTCACCGGAGGAAGCGCGCAAGATGGGCCGCGAGGTCACAACCGCGCAGTTCCCCTTCCAGGCGAACGGCCGAGCGTTGTCCGTGGCGGCGGAGGACGGCTTCGTGCGCGTCACCGCGCGCGCCGACAATCACCTGGTATTGGGCATCGCCGCCGTCGGCGCCGGCGTCTCCGAACTCGCCGGCGCATTCGGCCTCGCACTCGAAATGGGCGCGCGGCTGGAAGACATCGGCGGCACCATCCACGCCCATCCGACGCTGGGCGAGGCCTTCCACGAGGCGAGCCTCAGGGCGTTGGGCGAGGCGCTGCACATCTAGGATTGCGCTACCACACGCCCTGGATGACCGAGATGTTCATGCCGAGGCCGAGCTTGAAGACGATGACGCACAGGATGGTCAGCACGACCATGTTGCCAAGCACCTCGGTGAGCTTGAACTCCTCGCCGCCCAACGAGGCGATCGCGACCAGCACGACGAGCGCGGGCAACATGCCGGCGCGCTCGAACAGGAGGGCGAAGCAGACGATGCCGATCGTCACCAGGGTAATCGGCTTCCACTTTGGCTTCTCGACCGGCTCGCTGCCGCTCACCAGCGCCACCACGCTGATGATGCCGCCCAGCCCCATCAGGATGAAGGCCAGCGCCCGCGGCACGTAGCCCGGCCCCATGCGCACGCCAGTGCCCACCGCCAGGTGACGGCCGAAGTAGAGCGCTGCCACGCCGAAAGCCAGGAACATCAGCCCGGCCAGGAAGTCCTTGGTAAGGAAACGAGACATGCAACGGGCATACGACCCGAGCCTTACATCGACCTGACATTGGTCGGTCGACACCCGAATAGCGGTGCAAGCTCGGGGTCGCATTGCCGGGCTCCCGCTTGGGTGGCGCAACTCATCAATGCACCGTGGTCAACAAGGGCAGCTGGTAGCCGTTGTCAGGTTCCTTGTTTGCGTCTATTTTTCGCACAGCGGCCAAGAAAGGTTGCTCTCGACTTGGGTCGTCATCGGGCGAAACGCGTCGGGCAAGAAAAGTCGTTCGAGGCCATGGGAGGCAACAGATGATCAATCGGCTCATCGCGTCGATCGCGATGTCATGTGCTGTCGTCGCGGCAGGAAGTGCGCTCGCGCAGGACTTGCCCAAGCAATCCTTCAAGGTGGTTGGCACGTGGTCCAACCTCACCAACTGGCAGCAGAACGAGCAGCCGTTCTGGGCCAAGACGGTACCCGAGACCTCCAAGGGCCAGGTCACCGCGAACATCCAGTCGCTGAGCGAGCTCGGGCTCAAGGGCACCGAGATCGTGCGCATGGTGAAGCTCGGCCTGTTCGACTTCGCCCACGGCGTTGCGATCTACATCGCCGAGGACGCGACCGTCGAAGGCGTCGACATCGCGGGTGTCGCCAAGACCTTCGACCAGGCGCGCAAGACCGTCGACGCCTATGCGCCGGTGCTCAACAGCACCTTCGAGAAGAAATACGGCGCACGCGCCATGAACTACTACATCTGGCCGTCGCAGATGTTCTACTGCAACTCGCCGATCAAAGGCCTGGCCGACATCAAGGGCAAGAAGGTCCGCGTACAGGGCACTTCGCAGGGCGACCTGGTCGAGGCGCTCGGCGGCACCGGAGTCACCATTCCCTTCGCCGAGGTCGTGCCTGCCCTGCAGCGCGGCACCGTCGACTGCGGCATCACCGGCACCATGCCGGCCTTCAAGGCGGGGTGGCACGAGGTGACGTCCCACGTGCTCACGCTGCCCGTCGGCTTCTCGGTGTCGTTCACCATCGCTAGCCTCAACACCTGGAACAGGCTCGACGACAAGAGCAAGGCCTTCATCGAAGGCGCCATCAAGGGCCAGACCGACAAGTGGTGGCAGGTCATCATCGACGAGGACACGATGGGGCTTCAGTGCACCACCGGCACCGGCCAGTGCACCGTCGGCAAGCCGGGCAAGCTCATCAAGGTCGAGCCGGCCGCCGCCGACCACGCCATCCTGGAGACGGCGATGCGCGACGTCGTGCTCAAGCGCTGGGCCAAGCGGTGCGGCAACGATGCCGCCTGCATCAGCAACTGGAACGCCACCGCCGGCAAGGTGGTCAACCTGACGGCTGCGCCATAGCCCAACCGGACCGGGCCGGATGAAGGGTCCTGCTCCTTCATCCGGTCATTTCTTCGGCAGGCAGCGTTTCGGGGGAGCGTTGTATGCAGGCAATATTGAAATGGTTCGGCGCGGCGTCGCGGACATGCGCCATCGTGGCTGGCTGGGGCTTGCTGGCGATTTCGTTCGCCACCGTCATCGAGATCCTGGGCCGCAAGTATTTCGGTTTCTCGTTCCGGAGCCTTGACGAAATCGGCGGCTACTTGCTCGCGGGCGTCAGCGCCTTCGGCTTCGCCTATGCGCTCAGCAAGCACTCGCACATGCGGGTGACGTTGCTTTTCCCTTACGTGCCCGCCTCGGTGCAGTCGGCCCTCAATGCTCTGGCCATGGTCACGCTGGCGGCCATGGCGGCCTTCTGTGCCTGGCGCGGCGGCGCCGAGGTGCTCGAGCTGGTGACGACCGGCAAACGCTCCAACACGCCGCTCTCGGTCCAGCTCTGGATCCCGCAATTGGTCTGGTTCGTCGGCATGGTGCTGTTCTCGATCGGCGCCGTCGCCATGGCGATCCATTCTCTCGTGCTGCTTTTCGGTGACCGGACTCGCCTCAACCGCATCTATGGACCGCAGTCGCTCGAAGAGGAGATCTCGACCGAGATCGCCCATGCCGGGCTGGCCGACGCCGAGGAGGCGAGACGTACATGATCGATATCGCCTCCGTCACCATCGGCTTCCTCATCCTCCTGGGGGCGATGACGCTCGGCCTGCACATCGCCACCGTGATGTTCGGTGTGGGCTTCATCGGCGCCGCGCTCTATCTCGGCTGGCCCGGCGCCAACGCGCTGGTCGTCGTTTACCTGGGCTCGATGGACGAGGCAGTGCTCTTGCAGCTGCCACTGTTCATCCTGCTCGGCGAGATCCTGGTGCGCTGCGGTGCCACCGACCGCATGTACCGGTCTCTGGCCGACTGGCTCAATCCGCTGCCCGGCGGACTCTTGCACACCAACGTCGCGGCGTCGGCCTTGTTCTCGGCGGTTTCCGGCTCCTCGGTGGCGACCGCGGCCACCATCTCGACCGTCGCCCTGCCGTCGTTCCGCAAGAAGAACTACGACACCCGCATGGTGTTGGGCTCGATCGCTGCCGGCGGGTCGCTCGGCAATCTCATTCCGCCCGGTATCGCGCTGATCATCTACGGCGTGCTTACCAACACCTCGGTCGCGCGGCTCTATGCCGGCGGCGTCTTTCCGGGCCTGGCGCTCACCCTCATGTTCATGGGCGTCATCGTGCTGATCGCGTTGTGGCGGCCCTCGATCGCGCCGCGCGAGGTCAACACCGACCCGATGCTGGTGCGGCTGAAGCGGTTGGTCGATCTCCTGCCGCCGCTGATCATCTTCGTCGTCGTCATGGGCTCGATCTACAGCGGTTGGGCGACGTCGACGGAAGCCGCGGCGCTCGCCGTCGTCGTGACGCTGCCGATCGCCGCCTTCTACGGCAGGCTCACGATCGCCACGCTGCACGACGCCTTCCTGTCGACGGTCAACCTGACCGCGCTCAGCATGCTGATCCTGGCCGGCGCCTTTGCCCTCAATTTCGTGCTCGGCCTGCTCGGTGTCACCGCCGCATTGACGAAGTTCGTCGCCTCGCTGAATGTCACGCCACTCGAGCTGATCTACGTCCTGTTCGCCTTCTACGTCATCCTCGGCACCTTCTTCGAGACGCTGCCGATGATGGTGGGCACCCTGCCGCTGGTGCATCCGCTGATCGTCGCCGCCGGCATCGACCCGGTGTGGTTCGGCATATTCCTGGTGCTGATGTGCGAGATTTCACTGATCAGCCCGCCGGTGGGCATGACACTCTACGTCATCCAGGCGGTGCGCAACGAAGGATCGATCGGCGACGTTTTCCGCGGCACCGTACCGTTCTTCCTCACCATGCTGGTCATGACAGTCCTGCTCATCCACTGGCAGGACCTGGCGCTGTGGCTGCCGCGCGTAGCGTTCGATTAGCGATCAGAAGCTGCACGCCGTAGTGTGAAAAGCCGAAATCCTCGTCTCGTCGTGCTTTCAGCTATGGTAACTCACAATTCTCATTCGTCACCGACCAAGAGCGAAGCAATGCCCCGTGCACGTCTGCGCGACCTCGGCCTCGAAGTCGGAACCCTGCCGCCCGGACCATTCAATGCCATTACCGATGTGCCAGGCGTCAAGGTGGGCTACTCGACCGTCATCCAGGATAGTCCACGCATTGCCCGGACGGGCGTCACCGCCATCTGGCCGCGCGGACCGGACATATGGACCGACTACGTCTTCGCGGGGACATTCTCGTTCAACGGCAACGGAGAGATGACCGGCCTTCCGTGGCTCGCCGAGCAGGGGCTGCTCGGCGCGCCAATCGGCATCACCAACACCTATCAGGTCGGGATCGTCCGTGACGCCATCACGGCAATTGCGGTTCGCGATGGCGCCTCCCAGGCGTTTCATCTGCCGGTCGTCGCCGAGACATACGATGGCTGGCTCAGCGATATTCAGGCGTTCACGCTGACGCAGGAGCACGCGTTCGCTGCGTTCGACAGTGCGGTCGGCGGCTGCGCCATTGCCGAAGGCAACGTCGGCGGCGGCACCGGCATGATCTGCCACGAGTTCAAGGGCGGGACCGGGACGGCATCACGCGTCGTGGTCGAGAACGGAGAGCGCTATACGGTCGGCGCGTTGGTGCAGGCGAACTACGGTGCGCGTGACCTGTTGCGCGTCGATGGCGTGCCGGTCGGTCGCGAGATCGGATCGGAAATAGTGCCGGCACATCGCTCGGGCAAAAGCGCGGCCTCGCCACAGACGACGGAAGGTTCCATCATCGTCGTTCTGGCCACCAACGCGCCTCTCATTCCCCTGCAATGCCAGCGGCTTGCCCGCCGGGCAACGACAGGGCTTTCCTGGGTTGGCGGCATCGGCGCAAACGGGAGTGGCGACATCTTCATTGCCTTTTCGACCGGCAATCATGTCGGCCAGAACGACAAGATCAGCAACGTGAGGATGATCGCGCCCGATGCGATGACGAGCCTGTTCCGAGCCGCCGCCGAGGCAACCGAAGAGGCGATCCTCAACGCAATGTGCATGGCCGAGACCATGTCCGGCCGTGACGGCCGCACCATCCACGCGTTGCCGCTCGACCTCCTGCAGGAGGTGATGAGCCGCTACGGGCGTGGGCAACGCGCGTGAGCTGTCAGCGCAGGCTGGCGTTGATCCTGTCCAGCGCCGCCGAGCCCGGGCAGAGGTCGGGCGTGTTCAGCGTGTTGAGCGGCGCCTCGACGGTGTTGAGGTGGTGGTGCAGGTCCTTCGGCGTCGGATCGACGTAGAGAAGGCCGGTCACGACCTCGCCGGCGGCCAGGCCCTCCTGGACGCGCTTCATGGCGGCGACCTTGTCGGCGGGATCGTATTCCTCGCCGAGCTTGCGCAGGCGCAGCCACGAGCCGTCGTGCTGCTGCACGGTCGTCATCGTGCCGGGCGCGTACTGGGTGGTGATCTCCTCGCGGCCCTCGATGAAGTCGATGCGGTTCAAGGCCTCGTTGTGCTCGCGCACATAGTCGTAGCTCTTGGTCGAGCCGGCGTGGTTGTTGAAGGCGACACACGGGCTGATGACGTCGAGGAAGGCTGCGCCCTTGTGGCTCATCGCCGCCTTGATAAGCGGGACAAGTTGGTGCTTGTCGCCCGAGAAGGAGCGGCCGACGAACGTCGCGCCCATCAGGATGGCGAGCGACACCATGTCGATCGATTCGTCGGAGTTGGCGGCACCCTTCTTGCTCACCGAGCCCTTGTCGGCGGTGGCGGAGAACTGGCCCTTGGTAAGGCCGTACACGCCGTTGTTCATGACGATGTAGGTCATGTTGACGCCGCGCCGCATGATGTGCGCGAACTGGCCGAGGCCGATCGATGCCGAGTCGCCATCGCCCGATACGCCCATGTAGATCAGGTCGCGATTGGCGAGGTTGGCGCCGGTCATCACCGACGGCATGCGCCCGTGCACTGTGTTGAAACCGTGGCTGGCGCCCACGAAGTAGGTCGGCGCCTTGGACGAGCAGCCGATGCCCGACAACTTGGCCACCTGATGCGGCAGGATGTCGAGCTCGTAGCAGGCCTGGATGATGGCGGCGCTGATCGAATCGTGGCCGCAGCCGGCGCACAGCGTCGAGACCGCGCCTTCATAGTCGCGGCGGGTGTAGCCGGCCTTGTTCTTGACCAGCGACGGATGGTGCAGCTTGGGCTTGGCGATATAGGTCATGACGCCGCCTTCTCGAACGGAACGACTTTGAACTGGGCGAGCTTCCCGGCGATGTCGGCCGCGATGAAGCGCGCGGTGATGGGGGTGCCGTCGTAGTGCAGCACTGGAACGAGCTTGCGCGCGTCGAGCGTGAATTCGTTCATGATCATCGACCGCAGCTGGCCGTCCCGGTTCTGCTCGACCACGAACACCTTGTCATGCTCGTGGATGAAGTCCTCGACCGGTTGCGAGAACGGGAAGGCCCGCACGCGCAGCGCGTTGACGTGGTTGCCGGCTTCCTCGAGATGGTCCAGCGCCTCGGCCATGGCCGGGCTGGTCGAGCCGAAGTAGATCACGCCGAAGCGCGTCGCCTTGGGCGAGGAGTAGCGCAGCGGCTGCGGCGCGATCCTGGCAGCCGTGTGGAACTTCTTCTGCAGCCGCTCCATGTTGCGCACATAGACCGCGCCTTCCTCGGAGTAGCGCGCGAACTCGTCCTTGGTCGTGCCGCGGGTGAAGTAGGAACCCTTGGTCGGATGCGTGCCGGGGTAGGTACGGAAGGGGATGCCGTCCCCGTCGACGTCGAGGTAACGACCGAAGGTCTTGCCGGCATCGAGGTCGGCCGCCGTCATTATCTTGCCGCGGTCATAGACGCGCTTCTCGTCCCATTGGAAAGGCTCGCACAGCCGATGGTTCATGCCGATGTCGAGATCGGTCATGACGAACACCGGGGTCTGCAGCCGATCGGCGAGATCGAGCGCGTCGGCGGTGAAGTCGAAGCACTCCTTGGGGTCTTCGGGGAAGAGGAGGACGTGCTTGGTGTCGCCGTTGGAGGCGTACGCGCATGACAGCAGGTCGGACTGCTGAGTGCGCGTCGGCATGCCGGTCGACGGGCCGCCGCGCTGCACGTTCACGAGGACAGCCGGGACCTCGGCGAAAGAGGCGAGGCCGATGAATTCGGTCATCAGCGAGATGCCGGGACCCGAGGTGCTGGTGAAGGCGCGTGAGCCGTTCCAGCCGGCGCCGATGACGATGCCGATCGAGGCTAGCTCGTCCTCGGCCTGGACGATGGCGTACTTGGCCTTTCCTGTCTCCTTGTCGTGGCGCAGGCGCTTGCAGTGCGACTGGAAGGCCTCGGCCAGCGAGGAGGAGGGCGTGATGGGATACCAGGCGCACACCGTAGCGCCGCCATAGACAGCACCCAGCGCCGCCGCGTTGTTGCCCTCGACGAAGATGCGGTTGCCGACGTTGTCGGCGCGCCGGACCTTGAGCTTCACCAGGTCGGGGTCGAGGTGCTGGGTCGCCCAGTCGCGGCCTAGGTTCAGCGCCTTCACGTTCGAATCGAGCAGCTTCTCCTTGCCCTTGAACTGCTCGCCGAACAGCTTCTTGATCTCCTCGGGATCGATGTCGAGCAGGATCGACAGCGCGCCGACATAGATGATGTTCTTGAAGAGCTGGCGCTGACGGGCGTCGGTGTAGGTGGCGTTGGTGATCGCCGTCAGCGGCACGCCGACGATGTTTATGTCCTCGCGGAATGCCGACGACGGCATCGGCTTGGTGCTGTCGTAGAACAGGTAGCCGCCCGGCTCGATCTCCTTGACGTCCTCGGCCCAGGTCTGCGGGTTCATCGCGACCATCATGTCGACGCCGCCGCGCCGCCCGAGATAGCCCTTCTCGGTGACGCGGACTTCGTACCAGGTCGGCAGGCCCTGGATGTTGGACGGGAAGATGTTGCGGGGGCTGACGGGCACACCCATACGCAGGATCGAACGGGCGAACAACTCGTTGGCGGAGGCCGACCCTGAACCGTTGACGTTCGCGAACTTGACGACGAAGTCGTTAACGGCGGCTATTGCTTGCGGCATGCTTGCTCCGCGTGAGTCATTTCCATG
This sequence comes from uncultured Rhodospirillales bacterium, assembly GCA_902825855.1. Lineage (GTDB taxonomy): Bacteria > Pseudomonadota > Alphaproteobacteria > Reyranellales > Reyranellaceae > Reyranella. The sequence goes on from CADECW010000012.1 coordinate 85,977, forward strand.
TAGTACTTGCGCATGTCCCACGCGCCGGTCGGGCAGCGCTCGGCGCACAGGCCGCAATGCAGGCAGACGTCCTCGTCCTTGACCATGACACGGCCAGTCTTGAGGTCGTTGCCGACATAGAGATCCTGGGTCTGGTTGACGGCCGGCGCGTTCAGCCGCTGGCGGACATCCTTCTCCTCACCGTTCTCCGTGAAGGTGATGCAGTCCATCGGACAGATATCGACGCAGGCGTCGCACTCGATGCAGAGCGTGCCGGCGAACACCGTCTGCACGTCGCAGTTCAGGCAGCGCTGGGCCTCCTCGTAGGCAAGCTTGGGATCGAAGCCCAGCTCGACCTCGGCCATGATGTCCTTCAGCGCTTCGGCCTTGGCACGGTGCGGGACCTTGAAGCGGTGGTCGTTGGTGGGAGCGTTATCGTAGCTCCATTCGTGGATGCCCATCTTCTGGCTGACGATGTTGACGCCCGGGGCAGGCCGCTCGTCGGGATCCTCGCCGATCAGCATCTTGTGGATGGAGATCGCCGCGTCGTGGCCGTGGGCTGCCGCCCAGATGATGTTCTTGGGCCCGAAGGCCGCGTCGCCGCCGAAGAACACCTTCGCCTGGGTGCTCTGCAGGGTCGCCTCGTTGAGCTTGGGCAGGCCCCATCGGTCGAACTCGATGCCGGCGTCAGCCTCGATCCAGGGGAAGGCGTTCTCCTGGCCGATCGCCACCAGCACGTCGTCGCATTCGTAGTGCTCGTCGGGCTCGCCCGAAGGGATCAGCGAGCGGCGGCCCTTGGCGTCGTATTCGGCCTTCACCTTCTCGAACAGCACGCCGGTGATCCTGCCTTTGTCGTGCGTGACTTCCTTCGGCACCAGCATGTTGAGGATGGGAATGTCCTCGCCCATCGCGTCTTCCTTTTCCCAGGGAGACGCCTTCATCTCGTCGAAGCCGGAGCGGACGATCACCTTGACGTCCTCGCCGCCGAGGCGGCGCGCGGTTCGGCAGCAGTCCATCGCGGTATTGCCACCGCCCAGCACGATAACGCGCTTGCCGACCTTGCTGATGTGGCCGAACGAGACCGACGACAGCCAGTCGAGGCCGATATGGATGTTGGCCGCGGCTTCCTTGCGGCCCGGCACGTCGAGGTCGCGGCCACGGGGCGCGCCCGAACCCACGAACACCGCGTCGTAGCCCTCGGCCAGGATCTTCTTCATCGAGTCGACCTTTTGGTGGCGGAACTCGATGTTGCCGATGCCGGTGATGTAGCCGACCTCCTCGTCGATCACCGACTCGGGCAGACGGAAGTGCGGGATCTGCGTGCGGATGAAGCCGCCGAGCTTGGGATCCTGGTCGTAGATCACGATCTCGTAGCCCAGCACCGCGAGGTCGCGGGCAACGGTGAGCGAGGCCGGTCCGCCGCCGATGCAGGCGATGCGCTTGCCGTTCCTGGCTGGCGCCTTGGGCATCAGTGTGCCGATGTCGTCGTCCTTGTAGTCGGCGGCGACGCGCTTCAGCCGGCAGATCGCGACCGGCTCCTTCTTGCCTTTGACGAGATGCTCGTCCTCGACGCGGCTGCGCCGACACGCCGGCTCACACGGCCGATCGCAGGTTCGTCCCAGGATCCCCGGGAAGACGTTGGACTTCCAGTTGATCATGTACGCGTCGGTGTACCGCCCGTGGGCGATCAGACGAATGTACTCGGGCACCGGGGTATGGGCGGGACAGGCCCACTGACAGTCGACGACCTTATGAAAGTAGTCGGGATTCTTGATGTCGGTCGGCTTCAACAGAGACTCCAGGCGGCCATCACCGATTGCTTGGCGGGTGCCGGGTAAATGACAGTTTAGAGCATAGCCCAAAAGGGTCGCGCATTGGGTAGATTCGCAATGGTCACGTCAAGAACCTTGTGCGGTAACCTCTTGGGATGAAACAACAAATCCACAACAGCAGCATGGCTTTTCAAGGGCAATGGCGATAGGCGCTCGGAGAGGCGCCTGCCGCGCGCCGAAACATGGCGCTGAAGGCACTGACGCTGTCGTACCCCAGATCGAGAGCCACCTGCGTCACCGGAGCGCCACTTCCCAGCCGTCCCATCGCTTCGAGCACGCGTGCCTGCTGCCGCCAGGCACCAAAGGAAAGGCCGGTCTCGCTCTGGAAATGCCGCGCCAGGGTTCGGGCACTGGCGTTCAGCGTCAGTGCCCACTCACTGAGCGTGCGCGAATCTCCCGGCGCCGCGAGCAGCGCTTGGCAGAGAGCGCGCAGCCTGGCGTCGCTCGGCATGGGCAATTGAAGGGGCAGGGACTGCAGGCCGCGCAGTTCGGCGATGATGAGCGCCACGACGTGGCCGGCAGGCCCATCCTCGTCGTAATTCAAGGGCAGTTCAGTCGCGCGGACGATCAGTTCGCGCAGCAACGGAGACACAGGCAGCACGCGACAGACGCCAGGCATGAACTCGGCGGCGTCCTCGCGCAGATACAAAGTTCGCATGGTGAGATCGCTCAGCATGATGATGCTGTGGCGCACGCCGGCCGGCATCCACAAGGCGCGCTGCGGCGGCACCATCCACATGCCGTCGTCGGTGGAAACGCGCATCGTGCCCGCTGTCGCGTAGATCAGCTGGGCGCGCTCATGGACGTGCGGCAGCACCTCGAAGCCCGACGCGAAGTCCTTGGGCATGGCGGCGACGGCCCGAGGCACGCGTTGATAGTCGAGCGGGTCGGTGGACCGTTCCGGAACGGTTTGTCTTGTTTGCGACATAAGTTGGCAGTCTAGCGCAAGACAGACAGGGTGGCCACGCCTAGTCTGGCCTGGCCAAGGAGGAAACGCGTAATGAGTCACACCAGTCCGACGTCGATCCTGCTCAACATCGGCCACGCCATGGACCACTGGATCATCGTGGTCTTCGCCTACACCTGGGGCGTGATCGCGGGCGTGTGGGGGGTCGAGTGGACCGAACTCACGCCGTTCAACTACGGCGCGCTGTTCATGTTCGGCGTCGGTTCGATCGTGAGCGGACGCCTCGGCGACCATTGGGGCCGCTGGATCATGATGGTGATCTTCTTCGCCGGCATGGGCGTGTCGTCGCTGATCATCGCGCTCTGCACCAACAAATGGCAGATCGGCATCGCGCTGACCCTGATGGGGGCCTTCGCTTCGATCTACCATCCGGTCGGAATCCCGATGCTGGTGCAGAAGGCCAAGAACTACGGGTTTACCATCGGCTTGAACGGACTCGCCGGCAACATGGGCATCGCCATCGCCGCCGGTGTCTCGGTCTACATCGCCCAGCGCTTCGGCTGGCAGATGGCCTTCATCATCCCCGGCGTGATCTGCTTGATCTGCGCCGTGGCCTTCGTCGCCTTGGTGCCGCGCGAACAGGAGGCGCCGGCCAAGCGCAAGCAGAAGATGATCGACCTGCCGCCGGCAGTGATGGCTCGCGTGTTCGCCATCATGACCTTCACCGCGGTTACCGGAAGCATCGTTTTCAACTTCACGACCAACGGTAACGGCGAACTCCTGCGCGAGCGCGTGAAAGGCGCGGTTCAGGATCCGGCCGAGCTCGCAATCATGCTGTTCGTGATCTTCTCGCTCGCCTCGCTGGCCCAGCTCGTGGTCGGCAAGCTGATCGACCGTTATCCGCTGAAGAACGTCTACGTGCCGATCGTCCTCCTGCAGGTGCCGCTGTTCCTGATCGCTTCGCAGGTCCAGGACTGGGCGCTGTTCATCACGGCGATCGGCTTCATGCTGCTGGTCTTCGGCGCCATCCCGTTCACCGACGCCATGATCGTGAAGTACATCGACGATCGCATGCGCAGCCGCGTCACCGGCGCGCGGCTGGCGATCGGGTTCGGTGTCAGCTCGGTCGTGGTTGCCCTGATCGGCCCGATGGTGAAGGCCGCCGGTTTCCCGGTCGTGCTGATGGTGCTCGCGGGCTGTGCTTTCCTGGGCTTCTGCGCCATCTCCATGCTCCCTGGCGAGCGCGACATGAGCCAGGCGGCGCTGAAGCCCGCAGAGTAAAACGCTCACCCGGCCGTGCGTTGTGCGGCCGGAACAGGTTTGCGATCCTTCCGCCGTAAGGGTGGAGGGATCATGCTCAAGCGACGCAGTGTGCTGGCGGGTACCGCCGGCTGGACCATCGTCAGCGCCTCGGCCGTGCGCGCGCAGGCCTGGCCGAGCGGCCAGGTCAAGATCGTGGTGCCCTACATCCCCGGTGGCGCCACCGACACCGCGGGCCGCCTGGTCGCCGAGAAGATGACGGCGCTGCTCGGCCAGCAGGTGATCGTCGAGAACCGCGGCGGCGGCAACACCATCATTGGGATGGAGCTGGTGGCCAAGTCCAAGCCCGACGGCCAGACCTTGCTGCTGGGCACGACGACGCTGGCGACCAATGCCGCGCTTGGTCTCAAGCAGCCCTATGAGCCGTTAAAGGACTTCCAGCCGATTTCGACCATCGCCGACATTCCCGACCTGATCGTCTACAACAACGACGTGCCGGCCAAGAGCTGGCCGGAGTTCGCCGAGTGGGTGAACAAGCAGCCGCAGAAGGTGCGCTTCGCAACCTCGGGCATCGGCAATCAGCCGCATCTCTGGATGGAGCTGTTCAAGACCCGCAACAAGCTCAACATGGAGGTCGTGGCCTACAAGGGTTCGGCCGACGCGATTCGCGACGTGCTGGCGGGCCACGTGCCCATGCTGTGCGACGTCGTGTTGCCGGCCGGCAATCACGTCAAGGCCGGCCGTATGAAGGGCCTGGTCGTGGCCTCGTCCGAGCGCTCGCCGATGTGCCCGGACGTGCCCACGGTGATCGAACTCGGCATGCCGGACCTGGTCAGCGCGGTGTTCTATGGCTTGGTGGCGCCGGCCGGCACACCTCGGCCGGTGATCGAGCGCCTCAACGGGCTGGTGCACGAGATCATCAAGGATCCCACGGTAAAGGCGAAGTTTGGAGAGCTGGGCTTCTTCATGACGGGCAGCACGCCCGAGGCCTATCTCGACAAGTTGAAGTTCGAGACCGAGCGCTGGACCAAAGTTGTCAAGGACAACGACATCAAGGTCGAGAGCTGAGCCGATAGTTCGTCCGCCAACTCGATCAACCTGACAAGCTGTAACGGCTGCCGCTGAGGAGTCGTCTCCCTCGCAGAGGAGGCCGATGCGTCGAATCAATAACTAGGGTGTTTTAATAAAACACGGTCGTTATTGCATGAAAACGCCGGTTTAGCCTGCGTTCAAGGAGACGTTCATGTTCGATTTCGGGTTCGGTCCTTCGTCGCCGTGGCTGCGACCGCGCTCGCCGCTGGAAAATCTGCCCGGATTTCGGGTCCGCCCTGTCGATGCTGAGCCCCAAGGCGTGGCTGGTCTGGCTGGTTGGCAACCGTCGACGACGCCCACGGCTCAGCCTGCGCCCGATAGCTCTCCGCCCGCGACAACAGCCACATCATCCCCTTGGTGGGAGCAGTCGACCGGCGTCGACGCGACTTCCGACGAGCCACACTGGCCTTGGCTTCGCGCGCCGGCTGATGAGGTTCCGGGCTTTCGACTCAATCCAGATGGTTCGCCGCGGACGGAAGGGCAGGACAACAAAGTCAGGCTGATGGAGGGGGCGCTCGCGCCGCCCGAACGGAAAGAGCAGCTGAGCCACCTCGCCGGGATTTATGGCGTCGCTTCCTCGGCTGTCGCGCCACCTTGGTCAGCTGGTGTGCCACCCTTTACGCCTCCCGCCACCTCTCCCATTCCTCCCGCGAGCGTCGGCAGTGCGATCGATCTCGCAGCGATTGCTGGCCGCGCTGCTTCTGTGCTCCCGACCGCAGGATCTGCTGGCCTCGCGCTGCCAATGCTGTTCGTTCCGACCAACACGCAGTCGGAGACCACCGATTTCGGCGACGGCCTTCGCGCCCGTGTCCGCCCAGGTCAGAGGACCGTCGAGATCGAACAACGTGTCGACGATGGTCTGCTCGGTACCGGCATCGGGGCAAAGTGGAAGACCCTGCCTGTCGAAGCCTGGCAGCAGGTCCGCGAGGACGGCCGTTTCGACACGGTGATCAATCACGGGCAACTAAGACGAGCACTTGGACTGAGCCAGCCGGCGGAATCGAAATCCGCTGGTGGCAGCGCGATGGCGCAACCGCCGAAGGACGGCGATCCACGGCCACTGCCACCGCCTGGTGTTGGCTCCCCTGCGAACGAGGTCGACAAGCCCGGCGAAGGGAATTTGCCGACTACGCAATCCCTGGAGTCGAGCAGGACCGACGCCAAGGCCCTTGAGGAGGCTAGGAACCGTGATCCCGATGAGGAGCGCCTGCTCGCTTGCCGCGCCGTCAGGGCGATGCCGGGACAACCGGTGCCGCCTGGGCAGTATGATGGGCAGGGGGGCATCGATACCGCCGTTGGCATTCGCGTTGCTCCAGGGTATCCGGCCCCCAAGGGCGGCTACGACTACGCCCCGGACTATCTGCGCCACTTGAATGGATACCGAGGGGAACTCGAGCTCAAGAACCGCATCGAGAAGGCTGTTCCGTACGAGAAGATCATCCACTACGGAAACCCGGCCGGAGTTCAAGGTGCGGATGTCTTTAGCATCGGACCCCAAGGCATGCCAATGGAATGGAATTCTCGATCGAGTCAGGTGCCGCGGAGGATCACACGCGCTGGCATACCTTCCATTAGGTACAACAATGCGATGAACCAGATTCTTGAAGCGATCGATTCCGGCGCAGTGTCCAAGGATGTCGGCATGACGGCGCTTCAGCATTTGTCGCAGGGCAATTACGGCGTATGCACTGTCGGCACAGGAAAAGCCCGCGACGGCTACTTTGTAGCTGTCCGAGACAACATTCCGTCCGCCCCCCGGAGGTGAAGCAATGATCTCATTCGATCCAGTACGGAGTCGTGCTTTCTGGTTACGAACGCGCCTGCATTATACGATCAGCCAAGAGCCTGTTGCAGTTGTTGGGAAGCCGCCAGGGTTCACGCATGTTGCTTACCATGCCTACGCGGAGATGCAGGTCGCCAACTTTTCTCATGGTTATCTTTGCGGCCTCTCCAAAGAATTGAGGGCGACAGTGGAGAAACACATTGCATGGATGGAGAGCCAGCCCGAACCGGATCGCGGCGTCTATGCGGAATGCGGCCTGAATACTGAGATGTGGAGGGAGGCACTATTCAGCTGGCGGCTATCGCTTGGACTGTGCAAGTGGCTAGGCCATGGCGATCGGGCGTTTGGCAACCTGACGGCCGCCGCTGCTACGGACTGGCAGGTGGTGGCGTTGGCGGACGCCGACGTCGCAGCGGATGTGCGCGCCGGTCGACGCAACGAGATGAGCCTACACCTTGCAACGGCTCTCGCGGCTGATGCGCCGCTGCTCGGACTCAGAATCTATGAAACTGTAGGCATGAAATCGCCTATGGAACCTGCGACTTCACCGGTGCGGTTCGGACATTGGGCCTGCCGACAACTTATTCGGCATGGAAAACGCGGCGAGAGTTTCGTCGCTGACGGCAAAGCAATGCTGACAGCCAACTTGGTACCAGTCTTTCTTGCATCGGGAGGCACGATCGAA
>CADECW010000013.1:0-16176 GCA_902825855.1 uncultured Rhodospirillales bacterium
CTAGCTCAGCCTGGCTCTCGATTGCAAACAGCGTGACCTCGCGGCTGCCGCACTCCGCTGCTTTTAGAGCGGGCGGAGGTGCTCGACTATTCATGCCCGCCTATCGAACACCTGTTGCAAGTGTTACAGCCGCAGTGCCTACGCTCCTTCGCTTGATCACTTGCTTAGTCGGAAAGATCGTCCGTGAATGCGTCCTCAACCTTTGAGTTTATTTGTTCACAGCCTCCTGAGCTATCACCTAGGCCGCCATCTCGGCGTGAAAGGGAAATTGCCCAAGTAGCCTACATCCGATACGGTCAAGCGCCGAAGTCAGAAAGCGTGTGCGGGAGTTTGTAATGGCGACGATTTTCAATGCGCGCGGGGGCGTATGGACGGCACCGACTACATGGAAAGGGAGCAAAGTTCCTGCGGCAACCGACACCGTCATTCTGAATTTTTTCGATCGTTCCCAGCCTGGCGAAACCTATGTGGTTTTCGCGGAGAAGAATCAGGTCATCCATGTCCAGGACCTTACTATCTTGGATCACAATACTCTGAGCCTTCCAGATGCGTTGCTGGAAGCTGACTCCATAGTGATCGGACTAGGCGGCAAACTCTTTGGACCTCAGATGGCGCTCGATGTGGGGCTCCTCTCCAACGACGGAACCCTTGAATTTAGCGGTTCCGGCAATTTCGTGAGACCACGCGACGGCAGCTTGAATTCGCAGCTTGTTAACTCAGGTTTCCTCCACGTATCGAATGATGGTCCTTTCCCTCAAATCTTCCAGACTCAGATCTCAGTCAGCGTCGACAATTCGGATACCATTCTTGCCCAAGGCCGGAACACCTTGGTTTTCATGCTGGAATCCGTCCGAAACACTGGTTTGATGCGAGCCGATGGAGAAGCGACCATCCAAGTAAGGGCAGCGATTACTAATGATGGTGGCGCAGTCGAGGCGAAAGCGGGCGGCTTTATCGTAGTCGACACTATCCTGAATCGATCCGGCGGAGGGCTAGTTGCAGACGGCGAAGACAGCATCATAAGGATTAACCACAATGCTACCGGCGGAGCCGGCATCATTTCAGGCAAAGCTGCAATTGAGTTGATGGGCGACGGGAGCGGGGACACCTCGACCGCAATCGATTTTCAAGGCGCAGGGACATTGGCTTTTTCTAAGAAGTCGGAAGACTTCACAGGGCAGATCTCCGGCTTCGGTGTCGGCTCAAAGATTGACCTCAGGGATGTCGCCTTTGACAAAGGTAACGACTTCTACGATCCGGGCACACGTCAACTGACCATCGCTGACGACACCAAGACTGTTAAGCTGGGCATTTTCGGTACCTACTCAGCCGACGACTTCGTATTTCAAGGGAACGGATCAGGTGGAACACTCGTTTCGTTCGTCAGTTCAACAAACGAAGCCATCGACACGCCAGACGAGCAGATCCACGCGCTTTACGTTGGCTACTTCGGCCGCGCCGGCGACCCCGGCGGCGTAGCGTATTGGGAAAGCCAACTAGTGGGACAGCAAGCGAATCCCGCGGCATTGGCAGACATAAGCGCTGCGTTCTCCCAACAGGCTGAGGCGAAGGCTGCCCACTCTCTCTTCGCCAACCCCCGGCAGGCGACGGAAGCGCAAGTGGCAGCGTTCGTTGCGGTGACATATGAGAACCTGTTCGGGCGCTCACCAGATACGGAGGGCGCCACCTACTGGCATCAAAAGCTTACGGCCGCCCTCCATGATCCTAGGGCTTTGGGGACGTTCGTCCTCGATCTGATCAGCGGCGCACAAGGTGCAGATGCCGCGACCATCGCCAATCGGGCCCACGGCGCCAAGCTCTTCGAGGATCAGTTGAGCCGGCGCGATTTGCCCTTTGATGCAGACGCAAGCGCTCTTGCCAACGTCGTTATTGATAGCGTCACTTCCGACGCAGCGACGATCGATGTGGCAGAGGTGATGGGGTTAAACTTCGTGAGCGAAGAACTTTCAGCGCAGCTCATCGGCGTTGCTGCGACCGTTTCGTCGGTGATCGCTTGAATCAACTTGGCCTGGAAAAGGCGGGCTGGGTGTCCTGAACTGCTGGATTGGAAGTCCCCCTTCCCCGGCTGAACGGAACCCGACGCATGTCTGCCGAGGGCAATGAGCAACGCCCTCAGCGAGAGGGCAGCGGCCTTGTACTGACCTGCTGCCGTAGCAACGGTCACTTGTCTCAGGCGTGCGAGCCTCTCCGCTTCGATCGCCGCAAGCCGGGGCAGGCGGCATCGACCAGGATGCGTCTGGCAGGCTCCTTGTCGGCGCGCTGTGCCTTCACGACACGGTCGATCACACCTTGATTGATGAGTATGGTCCGGCTCTGGCCCGACTTGGCACGTACGCCCTTGGGTTCCGTCACGATGCTGGCTCCATCTTGGATCTCGCCGGCCAGCGAGACAGACCATGCGGAGGACTGCGGGTTGCGGCGGAAGTTTACGTAGGAAGTAAGAGCCGAATCGGCGAGTGTATGACGCAGATAAAACGTTGCTTCCAAAGGGTCGGAGGTCGTTCAGATGCAGTACAGGCGGCTTGGTAAGAGTGGGCTCAAGGTTTCCGAAATCTGTCTCGGCACCATGACCTTCGGCAATGGCGCGGACGAAGCGGAGTCAGCCCGCATGGTTCATGCTGCGTTCGATGGCGGGGTGAACTTTTTCGATACCGCCGACGCCTACGTGAACGGCGTGTCGGAGGTCATGCTGGGCAAGGCATTGAAGGGGCGGCGGGCGGATGCCGTCGTGGCCTCCAAGGTATTCAACCCAATGGGCCCTCGACCCAACGATTCGGGCATGTCACGCCTGCATATCATGCAGGCGGTCGAGGCCAGCCTGAAACGGCTTCAGACCGACTACATCGACATCTACTACATCCATCACGTCGACATCCAGACGCCGCTCGAAGAGATGCTGCGTGCATTCGACGACCTCGTGCGCCAGGGCAAGATCCTCTACACGGCGTGCTCAAACTACGAGGCGTGGCGGCTGATGGAAGCGCTGTGGCTCGCCGAGACGCGCGGCTGGACGGGGTTCGCGGCCTATCAGCCGCAGTACAGCCTGGTGGTGCGCGACATCGATGAGGAAATCGTGCCGGCTTGCGAGGCGAAAGGACTGGGCGTCGTCGCCTGGTCACCGCTCGCCTCCGGCTATCTCGCCGGCAAGTACAAGCCCGGCGACCTCAGGGCCCAGGGCACGCGGTCGGCCGAGGGCTGGGGTTTCCAGGGTCGCTTCTTCGCACCCAATCACTCCGAGATCCTGCAGGCACTCCTCGACACCGCACGCGACATCAATCGTTCCCCGGCGCAGACCGCGCTGCGCTGGGTGATGGACCAGCCCTTCATGACCAGTGCGATCGTGGGTGCGCGCAATTCTCAGCAACTTGGCGAGACGCTGGCCGCCGGCGGCTGGCAACTGCCAGAGGAGGCGAGGGCCCGGCTCGACCAGGTATCCGCCCAGCCGCACCGCTATCCGCGCGCGTTCGAAGATCCCATGGCCGACCGCCGCAACAGCGCGGTGAAAATGTCCTCGCCGAAGACATAGCGAGGCGCTGGCCGCAACGTCGACCGCGGCGTAGCGTAACAAGACGATGACGTTCCAGCCGAATGTCGGCTCGCTGAAGGAACGATTCAGCGCACTGCGTACGCTGAAACCGTTCATTGCGATGGTCTGGCGGGCCAGCCCCGCCCTGATGGGCACGTCCCTGGTGCTGCGGCTTGTCCGTGCGCTGATACCCGTGGCGGCGCTCTTTGTCGGCAAGCTGATCATCGACGACGTCGTGCAACTGGTGCAGATGCCCGACCGGCCGACCACGTTCGAAGGTTGGCTGGTCACCGGCCATCTGAACTGGCTGGCGACACTGCTTGGGGCCGAGTTCGCCCTGGCCGTCCTGTCGGACGTTCTGATACGCATCGTCTCCCTGGTCGACGGACTTCTGTCGGAAAAAGTGACGAACAGCTCGAGCGTGAGCCTGATGGAGCATGCCGCGACGCTCGATCTCGAGGACTTCGAGGACGCCGAGTTCCAGGACCAGCTCGAGCGGGCGAGGCGGCAGACCAGCGGACGGCTCACCCTGATGGCGCAGCTGCTCGCCCAGGCGCAGGCCCTGGTGACGGTGGCAACGTTCGCGGCCGGTTTGCTCGTCTACGCCCCATGGCTGATCGTGCTGCTGCTTGTTGCGCTGCTGCCGGTGTTCCTGGGAGAGCAGTATTTCAACGCGCAGAGCTATTCCCTGGACTTCGGTCGAACGCCGGAACGGCGCGAGCTCGACTATGTGCGGCAGACGGCGGCGAGCGTCGAGACGGCCAAGGAAGTGAAAATCTTCGGCCTGAACCGCTGGCTGATCGATCATTACCGGCGCTTGGCCGACAACTTTTACGCCGCCAATCGGCGGCTGGCGCTGAAGCGCGCCGGGTGGGGGAGTTTGTTCGCGTCCATCGGCACGATTGGCTACTATCTTGCCTATGCCTACATTCTGTGGCGCACCCTTGGCGGTATCTTCTCGATCGGCGACCTCACCTTCCTTGCAGGCTCCTTTGCCCGCCTGCGTGGCCTCCTGGAGCAGCTCTTGACGACCTTCTCGACAACTGCAGCTCAGGCACTCTATCTCAACGATCTCTTCTCTTTTTTCGATATGCGGCCTGAAATCTTGTCGCCGGCTAACGCGCGGCCATTCCCCAAGCCGATCCGTGAAGGCATCGTCTTCGACGACGTCGGTTTCATTTATCCCGGCGCCGAGCGTTGGGCGGTACGCCACCTCAGCTTCACCCTCAGGGCGGGCGAAGTGGTGGCGCTGGTTGGCGAGAACGGCGCGGGCAAGACGACGCTGGTGAAGCTGCTGACTCGGCTTTACGACCCGGACGAGGGGCGCATCCTGCTCGACGGCCACGACCTTCGGGAATACGACCTCGACCAGCTGCGTGGCAGCATGGGCGTCATCTTCCAGGACTTCGTACGCTACAACTTCACGGCCCGCGACAACATCGCTGTAGGCCGCGTCTCCGCCCAGCGCGACCAGGCGCGCATCGAGCGGGCAGCACGCTCCAGCCAGGCCGACGACGTCATCGCCCGGCTGGCTGCTGGCTACGATCAGCGCATCGGCAAGCGGTTCAAGAACGGCGTCGAGCTGTCAGGCGGCGAGTGGCAGAAGATCGCCATCGCGCGGGCCTATATGCGCGAGGCCGAGGTGCTGATTCTCGACGAGCCGACGGCGGCGCTCGATGCACGCTCCGAGTTCGAGGTCTTCCAGCGCTTCAAGGAGCTGAGCCGCGGCAAGACGGCCGTGCTGATCTCGCACCGCTTTTCCAGCGTGCGCATGGCCGACCGCATCTTCGTGCTGGCCGACGGCAAGCTCGAGGCGTCGGGCACGCACGAGGAACTGGTGTCGCGGCCCGGCCTCTATTCCGAGCTATTCGAGCTGCAGGCTGCCGGATATCGCTAAGCTGGCGCTCCCACGGACTCAACTAACCTGCCAGCACTGGTTCGCCGACGATCTGGGTGCGGTGCATCAGGCGGCGCAGGCTTTCGTCGAAGGCGTCTCGGCGATGCAGGACGCAGCGATTGTCCCACATCACCAGGTCACCGGCGCGCCACCTCTGGTACCAGGCGAAGTGCTGCTGGGTGGCATGCGCCCACACTGCATCCAGCAAGGACTCGCTCTCCTCGACCGACAGGCCATGGACGTAGGCGCCGGGCCGGCGTCCGAGGAACAGCGCCTTGCGCTTGCTTACGGGATGCAGACGGACGAGGGGATGCACTGCGCCTGGCGTATGGCGCACATCGAGAGTGCGCTGGAAGCCCTTGCGTAGCTCGCCGGCCGAGTTGCGGCTCGAATCGTGAATGCACATACGGCCTTCGATGGCGCGCTTCAGCTCCGATGACAGCGTCTCATAGGCCGTGTACATGTTGAGGAAGCCGGTGTCGCCGCCGTCGGACGGCACCTCCAGTGCGTAAAGCAGCGAAGCGCGGGGCGGCAAGGGGTTGTAGGACATGTCGGTATGCCAGACGAGCTCGTAACTCCCCAGCCCGCCCACCGGCTTGCCGTCCTTCACGACGCTCGAGATCACCGTCACCCACTCTTGGGCATCCGTCGCCAGGCCGGAATCGCTGCGCTCGAAGTTCGCAGCGGCGACCGGCACGCGGTCGAGTTCGCCGAACCGGGCACTGAACTGCATCAGCATGCGGTCGTCGATACGTTGCCCCGAGAAGCGCAGCACAAGGTGCTCGCTCCACGCCTGGGCAATACGCTCGAACCCGGTTTCCGAGACAGGCTTGGACAGGTCGACCCCGTGCACGTCCGCGCCCAGGGCGCCTCCGGTCGGCTGAATCCAGACTTCGCTCATGGCTTTCTCCACACCGACCTGCAGTTTGCCATGAAACCATCACGCCCTGCATCCAATCGCCTCGCTTAGCGTTCACCTATGGAGATCATGTCTTCCCACCGCGCTACTCGTGCCATCTGGCCCTTTGTGGCCGGCGAGACGGCATGGTTGGCGTGGCTGATGGCGCTTGCCGCACTGCTCGCGATGGCGGCCGGCGGGTCCGCCGAGGCACGGACGGCAAAAATCGCCCTCGTCGTCAGTGGAGACGAGCAGATGCAGGCCGACCTCAAGGAACTCATCGAGCGCTTCGAGAAGGACCAGCCGTTGAGCGGCGACAGTCTCGGCCTCCTCCAGGGCGCGCAGGCGGCTGCGGCGAGGATCAATACCGCTCTGCGCTCGCGTGGGTACTATGACGCTACGATCAAGGCCATGGTCGACGGCCGGCCGATCGCCGAACCCGGCGCACTGGACGCAATCGACGCTCGACCGGACAACGAGCCGATCTCCTTCGCTTTCGACGTAGCCACCGGCCCGCGCTATCGCGTGGCCGACGTGGCGATCCGCCCGCCGAACGCGCAGGCGTCGCTGCCGGGTATCGACCGCGCCAAGCTCGGCCTGTCGCCGGGTGATCCCGCGGAGGCTGCAGCGATCCTCGAGGCGCAAGACAAGCTCGTAGCCGAACTGCGCAAACAGGGCTATGCATTAGCCAGTGTCCAACGCGACGTCGTGGTCAACCACGCCACGCGCGAGGCCACCGTGACATTCGTCGCAGAGACCGGCCCTGTGGCACGAATGGGCCCCGTTCGCTTTTCCGGCACCGACAAGGTCGACACGGTGTGGCTGCAGCGCCGCGTGCCGTTCACCGAAGGCGAGCCCTACGACCCGGCCAAGGTCGAGGCCATGCGCGGCAGGCTCACCTCGCTCGGCGTGTTCAATTCGGTTCGCATAAAGCCTGCGACGGCGCTCGACGCCAACGGCGAGCTGCCGTTCGACGTTGAGCTGACCGACAGGCTGTCGCGTTCGATCGGCTTCGGCGTCTCCTACGAAACGCAGCTCGGCTTCGCGGTTTCGGGTTTCTGGACCCATCGCAATCTTTTCGGCCAGGCCGAGAGCCTGCGGCTGACCGCCGAGCTCACTCATATCGGGCAGGGCTACGCGATCCTCGACACCGGCTTTGCCTTCCGCGCGGCCTTCCGCAAGCCTGACTGGTGGCTCGCCGGCCAGGATGCGCGGCTGGAGGCCGCCGGACTGCGCGAGGTGCTCGATGCCTACACGCGCAACGCGGTGACTGCCTATGCAGGCTTCGACCGCACCTATTCGCCGCGCTGGCAGGCACGGCTCGGCATCGCCGGAGAGGCCTCTCGCATCACCCGCAACGGCATCACCATGGACTACCAGCTGGTCGGCCTGCCGCTGTCGATCCTTTACAATCGCGCGAACAGCGACCTGAACCCGACAGAGGGCTATCGCCTCGACCTCGACGTCACGCCCTGGGTCTACAGCCGCAACTTTTTCACCGTCTTCCGGCTAACCGGCCGCCACTACTTCGATGTCAGCAAGGACGGCCGCAGCGTGGTCGCGACGCGCGCCTCGCTCGGCTCCGAGCCGGCGATCAGCATCGGTGCAATTCCGCCCGACAAATATTTCTATGCTGGTGGCGGCGGGTCGGTACGCGGCTTCGTCTTTCAATCCGCCGGCCCGCGCGACAATTTCAACAATCCGCTGGGCGGAGCCAGCCTGGTCGAGGCCAGTGCCGAGTTCCGCCAGCGAATCGGCAAATCATGGGGCGCTGTGGCATTCGTCGATGCCGGCAGCGCCTATCCCTATTTCGTGCCCGATTTTTCTCAGTTCGCACCGCGCGTCGGCGCCGGCGTCGGCGCCCGATACTACACCGACTTCGGCCCGGTGCGGGTCGATGTCGGCTTCCCGCTGAACCGGCGCGACGGCGATCCGCCGTTCGGCGTGTATGTCAGCCTGGGCCAGGCCTTCTGATGCGCACGCGCCGGGTCCTGGCGAAAGCCGCGGCCGGTCTCGTTGGCCTTCTCGCCATCCTTTTTGGCGCATTGCAGACCGCGCCCGGTCAACGCGCCGTGGCCGAATGGATCTCAACTTCGGCGTCGGGACCCGACGGTGGCCTCGAACTCGGCGGACTGAGTGGTTTCTTTCCGACCGATCTGAGTGTGGCGTCGATCTCTTACCGTGACCGCGACGGACCCTGGATGACGGCGGAGAATGTCCATCTTCGCTGGGCGTTCTTTTCCTTGCTGCGCGGACGGCTGTCGATCGAGACCGTGAGTGCCGACCGCGTCGACGTCTTGCGTCCGCCCCTGCCGGTCAAGGACGAGACCAAGGAGAAGAGCAGCAGCAGCCCGTTGCGGCTGCCCTTCGGCATCGACCTGAACGAGCTCAGGATCGACGATCTTCACCTGGCGGCCGCGCTAGCCCGCGTCGATACTCACTGGAAGCTCAGCGGCCACGCGGTCCTGCCGGCCGATCTCGTCCAAGGCAGGCTGATCCTCAAGGGCGATCGCATCGACGGACCCTATGGCAAGCTGTCGGCGGATATCGGCTTCGACCTGGAGCGCCGCACCGTCGATGGCGAGGTCAGCGTCAGCGAAAAGCGCGGCGGCCTGGTCGCGGCACTGCTGGAACGGCCGGATATCGAAGACCTGTCGATACGGCTGATCGCCCGTGGTGATGCGAAGGCCGGCAATGCCGAGCTTGTCGTGGCGGCGGGCGAGGCGGCGAGAGCGAACGGCAAGGCGACCTGGAAGCCCGATGGTGCGGATACATCCGTTGCCCTCCAGCTCGACACGGCGGGACCAGGCCTGCCGCGGGGCCCTGTCGCCGACGCGTTGCGCGAGCCGATTTCGCTCGGCGCCCGAGGCGTCGTCGGAGACAGGATCGTCACCGTGGACGCCGTGAAGCTCAGCGCCGGACCGCTCGGACTCGAAGCGTCAGTGCGCTACGACCGTATGGCCGATCGATTCGACGGCACCGTATCGGTGCGGGCAGCGGAGCCCGGTCCGCTTGCTCCGTTCGTCAGCGGCGCGACCTGGCGCGACCTGCACGTCGAGATCAAGCCCGATCTTGCCGGCCTCTCGAAGAAGCCGCAGGGCACGGTCAAGGTTACCGGCGGCGCCGCCGACGTATCGCTTGCTGCCATCGACAAGCGCCTGCCGCCGCTCGGCGCCGTCACCCTGGCCTCGGATCTCGGCCTTGCCGAGGACGGCAAGATCACGGCGCGATCATTCGCTCTCGGCACCGCGCCAGCTTCGTTGAACGGCGGCGGCTCCTATTTACCGGCAAGCCAAGCGGGCGAGGCCAAGGTGACGCTGACGCTGCCGGACCTGAAGCCGCTGTCGCAACTGGCCGCCACGCCGCTTGCGGGCACTTCGACGATCGACCTGACACTGAATACCGATCGCGACGGCATCAAGCTCGGATGGAACGGCACGGTGAGCAACGTGGCCGCGGGCGGCCTGCCGACCGGCATTGTCACCGCCCCGGTGCTGCTGTCGGGCGTCGCGACTTGGCGCTTCGATGAAGCGTGGACGCTCGGCGATGCCCGCGTGGCAAGCGGGGGCTCGACGCTCGTCGTGTCGGGTCGCGGCCGTGCGGCGGCGGGCGAGCTCGACCTCACGGTCGACCTGCCGGCGCTTGATTTCCTCAAGGCGGGAGTTGGCGGGTCGGCCAAGGCGACGAGCAATATCCAGTTTGGTGGGGATCGTACCAGCCTCAAGGTGGCAGCCGAACTCAGCGATCTCGTGCGCGGGAAGATCGGGTCGCGCAAGCTCAGCCTGTCGGCGACAGGCTCGCTCGATGCGGCAGGATCGGCGAGCGGCGAGGTCAAGGCGAACGGCGATCTGGCGGCACAGCCGGTGTCACTCGACGGACGGTTCTCGCTCGATGCCGCCGGCGGCGTGATTGTCCCGACCTTCCAGGGGCGGTGGGCGAGCTTCGTGCTCGATGTCAGCGACTTCGCAGTGACCAAGGGTCGAACCTCCGGCCACGCCCGCCTCCAGGCCGATCGCCTCGGTGACGCTTCCGAGCTGGCGGGCACACCGCTTGGCGGTTCTCTGCAGGCGCAGGTCACTGCCGAGGACCAGACGCCCGGCGGGCGGGTCACGCTACGGGTGCAGGCCAGCGACCTTCGCGCCAACACGCTTGGCATCGGCACTCTCGACCTGCGCAGCACCATCGACGATCCCATGGCGGCAACCAAGGTCGACGCTACGCTTGCAGCCAATCGCATTGCCGGTGTGGCCGACATAAGCCGGTTGAACGCCACGGCAAACGGTGACCGCAAGGCGCTCAACATCACGGTGCAGGCCGCCGGTGCCCAGACGGCCGCCAATGCGGCAGCCAAGGTCGAGCTGTCGGGCGACGATCTCATCGTCGGACTGACGCGCTTCGATGGCCGCTATGGCGCCATTCCTGTCGCACTGGCAGGACCGACGCGCATTCATCTTGCCGGACCGCGCGTGGCGATCGAGCCGACCAATCTGCGCGTCGGGGGTGGACGGCTCGCGGTGCGGGGCACGCTCGCGCCGTCGAGCAGCGATCTGCAGCTCGAGCTGACGGCTTTGCCTTTGTCTCTGATCGACGCTTTCGCGCCTGGCACCAACCTTGACGGCACGCTTCAGACCAAGCTGCGAGTCCAGGGCAGCACGGACGCACCGGTGGTCGACGGGACCTACAGCGTTGCGGGCCTGCGAATGCGCCGTCCCGAAGCGGCCCTGGTGCCGCCGCTGGCCGTGCAGGGATCAGGCTCGCTGAAGGGCCGTCAGGCCAGCATCGATGCGCGGGTGAGCGCCGCCGCGACGAACCTGACGCTGAAGGGCAAGGCAACGATGCCGCGCGGCGCGGCGCCGCTCGCCGGCTCGGCCACGATCGGCGGCACGATGGATCTCGCGCCCTTTGCGCCGTTGCTGGGCAACGACATCCGAAATGTCACCGGCAGGTTGCGGCCGGACGTGACGGTCGAGATCTCCGGCTCGCGCGTGACCGGCAACGGCACCATCGACTTCTCCAATGGGAACGTGGCGATGCCTGAGTCCGGGCTGCGGCTGAGCGGCGGGGAGGGACGGTTGGTGCTGCAGGGCGACACCCTGCAGGTGCAGCGGCTCAACTTCCAGACCGCACGCGGCGGTGGCGTCGCCGCCACCGGCACTTTGCGGATCGACGCACAGCAGGGGCTGGTGCCCGATCTCACCATCACCAGCCGCAATGCACTGCTGGTCAGCCGGCCGGATCTCGTGGCCAGCGTCTCCAGCAACATCAAGGTTACCGGTTCGACGCTCGGCGGCATCAGCATCGCCGGCCCGGTTACGATCGACCGTGCAGAGATCGCGGTGGGCGGAGAGCAGTCGGCATCCTACCCGACGCTCGAGGTCCGCGAGATCAACCGGCGCGGCGGCGCAACGCCGGCGACAAATGTCGTGCGGCCGACTCCCGCCAAGCCGCCACCGCGAGCCGCGCCGCCGCGGGGCGCGGCGCCGGTTAAGCTGGCCCTGTCGATCCGCGCGCCGCAGGCGGTGTTCGTACGCGGCCGAGGCCTCGACGCCGAGATGTCGGGACGGCTGGAGGTCGCCGGTACGCCGGCGGCGCCGACGGTGACCGGCGGCCTGACGATGCGACGTGGCGACTTCAGCCTCCTGGGACGGCGGCTCAATTTCAGCCGCGGCGTGGTCACGCTCGACAATCTCGACCGCATCGATCCCAGGCTCGACTTCGTCGCCAGCACGAGCGTGCAATCGACGACCATCAACGTCGAGATCGGCGGCACTTCGCGCGCGCCTGTCATTGCCGTTACGTCAGTGCCGTCGCTGCCGCCCGACGAGGCGATGGCCCTGCTGCTGTTCGGCAAGCCGGCATCGGGACTGAGCGCTTTCGAGCTTGCTCAGGCGGCTCAGGGTCTGGCGGAGCTTACCGGGCAGGCGTCGGGAAGCGGTGTGCTGAGCCGCCTGCGCACCGGGCTCGGCCTGGACCGACTGTCGGTCGGCTCCGGCAGCGGCGCCAACTCGCCGGTGTCGCTCGAGGCCGGCCGCTACGTGGCGCCCGGCGTGTATGTCGGCGCGCGACAGGGCGCCACCGGTAACTCGAGCCGCGGCGTCGTGCAGGTCGATGTGCTGGATCACGTCAAGATCGAGGGCGACGTCGGTGCCGATTCCAACGGCCGCGTCGGCGTGAAGATGGAGTGGGACTACTGATCTTGCCGGCCGCAGGCCGCGAGGCCCAGGGTTAGACAAAGTAGTGCGGCACGAAGCGGCTGTTGTTGTGGGTGATGCGCCGCTCGTCCTCGCGCATGCCGATGCCCGCTGGCTTGCCTTCGATCACCCACGACCCGACGAGCGCATGGTTGCCGTCGAACACCGGCAGCGGATGATAGGCCTGCCAGACGAAGCCCTCGCTGCCATAGTCGCCGGCTGCAGTATCGAACACGCCCGGCCCGACGACGGTGACGTTGTGACCCTCGCGGCCGAAGATCGGCTTCTTGACGAAGGCACCGCCAAGGTCGGGATGTTCGCTGTCGAAGGCCGGCAGCAGATTGGCATGGCCGGGAAAGCCTTCCCAGAGCAGCGGCAGCAGCATCTTGTTGCTAAGGATCATCTTCCAAGCCGGCTCGAGGAAAGCCGTGGTGTCGGTCAGAACATGCATGCCGAACGCCTCGCGCACCATCCATTCCCAGGGATACAGCTTGCTCAGCACCTGGATCGGCATCTCGTCGAAGTCCGTGAAACGCCGACCGTTCCAGCCGATCTGCGCGACGGTGAGCGGCTTGCCGGCAAGCCCGGCCTGCAGGGCAGTGTCGCGCAAGTACTCCGAGGTCGCGAGATCCTCGGGTTGGTCCTCGAAGCGGGCGAAATGGACGAGGCCCTCGGGAGGCAGGCGGCGAAGCACGCCGCGCCAGGCCTCGATAAGCTTCTCATGGATCGAGTTGAACTGGTCGGCCTCGGGCTTCACGTCCTTCAGCCAGTACCATTGGATGACGGCGGCCTCGTACAGTGCCGTCGGCGTGTCGGCGTTGTACTCCAGGAGCTTGGGCGGTCCGCTGCCGTCGTAGGCGAGATCGAAGCGGCCGCAGATCGTCGGATCGGATCGCCGCCACACGCGCTCGATGTATTCGCCCCAGGCCGGCGGGATGCGCATGCGCTCCCACAGCTTGCTCGCGACGACGTGCTCGACCGCCTTGAGGCACATGCCGTGCAGCTCCTCGGTGGCGACCTCGAGCTGGTCGATCTCCTCGGACGAGAAGGCGTAGCAGGCCTGCTCGGTCCAATACGGCTTGCCATCCATGACGTAGTAGTCAAAGCCAAGCTGCTCGAGCTTGTTCTGCCAGCCCGAGCGTGGCGTCACCACCTCGCGACGCATCGTCAGCTCGACCCGGACGAGCCGCCCGAGCTGCCCGTCGAGCCGAAGCCGCCGCGCTGGCTCTGCGTCGGCGCAGGCGTGACCTGTGAGGGACTTTGCCTGGTCGTCGTCGCCGTCTGGCCCGGTGTTGCCGGCGCGGTGACCGCCGGGCCGCGCAGGAACCAGGGCAGGAACCAGAAGAAGGGCATCCCGCCCACCGCGGGCGCGCAGGAATAAAGCAGGGCCGCGCCCGCGACGCCCATCAGCACGAGCTTGATGCCGCGCGACATGCGCGGACCGCCGGAAGAATTGGACGGGGGCATGGACATATCAGGTCGTGAGGCAGGCTGCGTTTATCAAGCCGAAGCAGGCGGCAAACCCGCCGGCCGTGACCCCGGCCGACATCCGGTCGGCTTCGATGGCGCCGCGCAAGTCCGGCAGCATCAGGCGCATCACGACATGGACGATGACCTGCACGGCCAGCGCCACCAGCGACCACAAGACGACGTCGACCAGGCTGACCGAATGGGCGATGGTGTTGGCAAGCGGCAGACAGAAGCCCAACAGAGCACCGATCAGGGCAATTGCCGCCGACGTGTTGCCGGCACGGATCAGCCGGAACTCGCGCCACGGCGTGATCATCACGTAGATCAGCAGGAATACCCCGGCGAGGGCGAAGCCCACGATCACGTAGCGCACGAAATTCGGGAAGGCCTCCGCCAGCCATTGCAATTCGGGCATGGCCGACTCTCGACTGGTCAGCCGTGCATGGTCAAGCCACCCGACACGCTGAGCGTCTGGCCGGTGATGAAGGCAGCGTCGTCGCTGGCCAGGAAGCAGACGGCGCCCGGGATGTCCTCGGGCTGTCCGACGCGCTTCATCGGGATCGCGTTGACCAGCGCCGCCCGCATCCTCTCAGCACGCTCGCCCTCGCCGGCGGCAGCGGCCAACAGAGGAGTGTCCGTGGGGCCGGGGCAGACGGCGTTGAGCGTGATGCCCTTGCGCGCTACCTCACGTGCCACCGTCTTGGTGAAAGCGATGATGCCGCCCTTGCAAGCCGAGTAGACCGCCTCCTGCGAGGAGCCGACGCGGCCGGCATCCGAAGCGATGTTGACGATACGGCCATGGCCTCGCGCCACCATGCCTTTGAGCACGAAATGGCTCATGTTGAGAGGCCCGCGCAGGTTGATGGCGATGAGCTGGTCCCACAGCTCGGGCGTGGTGTCGACGAAGTTGATGAATCGATCCCATCCGGCATTGTTCACCAGCACGTCGGTCGGCCCCAATTCGCTCTCGAACTGGGCGATCGCCTTGCCGACGGCCGCGTAGTCGGCGATGTCGACGCCCGAGACGAACGCCTTGCCGCCGGCACCGGTGATTTCGCCGGCAACCCTGTTGGCGCCATCTCGGTTCTTGTCGAACACGCCGACCTTGCAGCCGTAGTCGGCGAAACGTCGGCAGATGGCGCCGCCGATCGCGCCGCCGCCGCCGGTGACGATGACGTTCCTGCCTGAAAGTCCGCGCATGACCGGTTCCTCAGAGGGGCGAGTAGGGATCGAACTTGGGCTTGCGCTTCTCGAGATGGGAGGCGAGGCCTTCCTTCACTTCCGGTCCCATGAACCCGAGCATTTCGAGAGCCGTCGAGGCATCGAACGAGGGGCCCATCATGCGCAACCAGTTGTTCAGTGCGTATTTGGTGAAGCGGATCGAAGTCTGCGCTCCCTCGGCGAGCTTGGTCGCGACCTCGAGGCCCCTGGCCTCGAGCTGGTCGTCCTCGACGCACATCGAAACCAGCCCGATGCGCTCGGCCTCTTCGCCGTCCACTGCCTCGCAGAGCAGCAGGTAGTACTTGGCCTTGGCCATGCCGCAGAGAAGCGGCCACACGATCACGGCGTGGTCGCCGGCGGCGACGCCGAGCCGCGTGTGGCCATCGATGATCTTGGCCTTCTTCGAGGCAATCGAGACGTCGGCCAGGATGCCGGCAACCAGGCCCGCGCCGACGGCGGGGCCGCGCATCGTGCTGACGATCGGCTTGGAGCAGTTGATGACGTTGTAGACGATGTCGCGCGCCTCTTTCCAGGTGCGCAGCAACGCGTTGTAGTCCTTCATGTTGTTTTCGATGAGATCGAAATCCCCGCCGGCCGAGAACACCTTGCCGCCGGCGCCCTGGATGATCACGCAGTTGACCGTGTCGTCGCCGTCGATGTCGCGCCACACGTTCACCAGCTCGGTATGCATGATCGCGTCGGTCGCGTTGTACTTGTCCGGCCGGTTCATGGTCACCCGCAGCACCTTGGGATGCGGGCGATCGAACAGCAGCCGCTGATAGCGTTTTTGCCAGTCGGACATCGAAATCTCCTCCGTTGCCGGGAGCCTAGTCGCGCGATGGCCATTTTGCCATCCGGCAAACTTCCGCCGCGCGGACCTCGAATGTCAGACGCCTATATGGCGATCGCATCTGACCAATTCCCGTCATCCCGAGCGAAGCCGCCCGAGGGG
>CADECW010000013.1:16276-35726 GCA_902825855.1 uncultured Rhodospirillales bacterium
ACTTCGGCTCCGGTCGGAATGACGGGGGTGTGGAGGCCGAACGGTGCCCCAGTCTAACGACGGATGTTGCCGGCGTTCCACTGGCCGGCATTGGCGAAACGGACGGCCTCTTCGGCGGCGCGGACCAGGGCCCGCGCCTTCAGCACGCTCTCCTGGTACTCGGCTTCGAGATCGGAGTCGGCGACGACGCCAACACCCGCCTGGACGTACATCGTGTCATCCTTCACGAGGCCGGTGCGCAGCATGATGCAGGTGTCCATCGAGCCGTTGGCTGCGAAGTAGCCGGCACAGCCGGCATAGATGCCGCGGCGGATTGGCTCGACCTCGTCGATGATCTCCATGGCGCGCACCTTGGGTGCGCCCGACAGCGTACCGGCCGGAAAGCCGGCCTTGAGCGCATCGATGGCGTCCAGCCCATCCTCGAGCGTGCCTTCGACGTGGCTCGAGATGTGCTGGAGGTGGCTGTACTTCTCGATGGTGAATTGCTCGACGACCCGCACCGAGCCGATCTTGGCGACACGGCCGACGTCGTTGCGGGCGAGGTCGAGCAGCATCAGGTGCTCGGCATGCTCCTTGGGGTCGGCCAGCAGCTTGTCGGCGAGCTCTTTGTCCTCCTCGGGCGTGGCGCCGCGCCTGATGGTGCCGGCAAGCGGCCGGATCGTGACGACGTTGTCGCGCAACCGCACCAGGATCTCGGGACTGGACCCCACGATCGAGAAGTCGCCGTAGTCGAAGAAGATCAGGAAGGGCGAGGGATTGATGCGCCGTAGCGCCCGATAGAGCGACAGTGGCGGCAGCGTGAAAGGCAACGAGAAGCGCTGCGACGGCACGATCTGAAAGGCGTCGCCCGCGCGGATGTACTCCTTGCACGTCGCGACCATGTTCTTGAAGTCTTCCTTCGACATGTTGGCCTGCGGCTCAGGCAACTCGTCGAGCTCGCTGGCGCTGTCTCGGCGGAAGGGCAGCGCGCGCTCGAAGTCCGACACCGCATCGGCCAGCCGCTCCTGCGCGGCCTCGTAGGCGGCGCGAGCGCTGATGCCGGCTGCGGGCCAGGCAGGCGTGACCAGCGTAACGTTGTCCTCCAGCCGGTCGAAGATGCAGATGATGGTCGGTCGCGTCATGATCGCGTCGGGCAGGCCGATCGGATCGGGATTTTCGTCGGGCAGCCGTTCCATGTCCCGGACCATGTCGTAGCCCAGGAAGCCGAACAGTCCCGACGCCATCGGCGGCAGGCCGGGCGGAATCTCCATCTGGCATTCGCGCACCAGCTGGCGCAGCGTCTCGAGCGGCCGGCCCGGCAGTTTCTCGAAGGCCTGGGCGTCGCTGCGGGCGCGGCGGTTGATCTCGACCTCGCCCTGGCGGCAGCGCCAGATGACGTCCGGCTTGAAGCCGATGATCGAATAGCGCCCGCGCACCGATCCGCCTTCCACCGATTCCAGCAGGAAGGAGTTGGCGCGCCCGTCGCAGAGCTTGAGATAGGCGGAGACCGGTGTCTCGAGGTCTGCGACCAGCTTGGTCGAGACGAGCTGCGGCTTGCCGGCATCGTAGACGCCGGCGAAGACGTCGAATTCAGGTGACAGCGACATGGTCTACGGCTGGTTCTGCGACTTGAAGGCCGCGGTGAAGGTGGGCTCGTCGACCACCACGCCGTACTTGGTGCGCATGGCCGCGATCAGCTGCAGCAGCAGGTCATTGGCGACCATCGAGTCGAGCTGCTTGCCGAAGCGGTCGAGTGCTTCCTTGTCCTTGCCGAGATCGACCGGCTCGATCTGCTTCAGCCGGACCAGCACGCTGCCTTCGGCCGTCCGTACCGACTGGCTCTTGCCCTCCTGCAGTTTGAAGAGCTCCTGCACGACGGGCTGCGTCAGGTAATTGCCCTGGTCGGCCTCGAAGCGGGATACCGGCTTGGCCGTCCGCATCTCCAGCCCGAGTTCCTTGGCAAGCGCGTCGAAGGTCGTGCCGGCACTCGCCTTCTCGAGCGCCGCCTTGACCTTGGCGTCGGCAAGCTTGCGGCGTTCCTCGGTCTGCCAGGCCTCGGTGACCTTGGCTTCGACCTCGGTGAGGGCCGGTGTGCGGGCCGGCGTGATGCGGTCGACGCGCACCATGAAATACTCACCGCGCTGGGTCTCCAGCAACTCGCTCTCGGCGCTCTCGCGCGTCGCGAACGCCGCCTGGACCAGTTCGTGGGCAGCCGGACCGATCACGATCTGCTTGCCCTCGGCGTCCTGGCCACGCGCGTCGACGTTATCGTAGGTCCTGACCTTGATCGCCAGGTCCTCGGCGGCAGCTTTCATCGACTGGGTCTTGGCCAGCACGCGCTCGAAATCAGTGACCTGCTTGATCAGAAGGTCGGGCGCCAGCTGGGCGCGCAGCTCCTTCTCGAGCTTCTCCTTGACCTCGTCGAACGGTACGGACTTGCCGGGCGTGATGTTGTTCACGCGCACGATATGCCAGCCGAGCGGCGACTGGATCGGCGCCGGGCCGACGCCGACCGGGAGGGCGAACACGCCGTCGGCCAATGGTCCGGGCGGCAGGTCCTTCTTGGTGACGGGTCCCAGCTTGATGACGCCATCGGCGCTGCCCAGCACGTCCTTGGCCGCATCCTCCAGGGTCTTGCCAGAGGTGACGGCGGCGATGATTGCCCTGGCCTTGTCCTCACTGTCGGCCATCGCCTGGTCGACATCGCGCTTCTCGGCCGTGCCGAATTCGCCCTGTCGGGCGTCGTATTCCTGTTTGACCATGTCGGCGGTCACGCCGACCTGCGGCATGACATCGTCGGCCGTCAGCATCACGTATGAGAAGGCACGGAACTCGGGAACCTGGAACCGGGTCTTGTTCGCCTCGAAATAGGCGTTCAGCTGTTCAGCCGTGGGCTTGGGCACATCGGTGATGATGGAATCGGGAATGTAGATCGTCTCCGCAATGCGCCGCTCGGCCTCCATCTTGAAGATATCGTCGCGCAAGGACTTGGGCGCGAGGCCGTCCGGCTGCACCGCGCCGAAAAGCTGGCTGGCCGCGATCTCGCGGCGGATGTCGTTGATGTACTGGGCCTCGCCGATGCGCGCCTGTTGCAGGCGGTTGCGGAACAGCAGGCGATCGAACGAGCCACCGCTACCTGCGAAGGCGGGGTTGCGGGCGATCGCGGCGTAGACTTCCTCGTCGCTCACGACCAAGCCGAACTGCCGGATGGTGTAGTCGAGCACCGCACGCTGGATGACTTCTTCCAGGGCGCGCACATGCAGGCCAAAGCGTAACGCCTGCTCGGGCTCTGGCCGCTGGCCGGTCTGGCGCTGGATACCCTCGAGCTGGCGATTGAACTGGTCCCTGACCTCGTTGACCGTGACCGAAGTGCCGCCGACCCACCCATACAGCGGAATCTTGGTCCCGCCGATATGCGCGACGTCGGCGCTGCGGCCGCCCATGCGCAGCATGTCGCCGATGCCCCAGAAGGCGAAGCTGATGATCAGCATGCCGAACAGGACGAACAAGATGATGAAACGGGCGTACTTGCGGAAGGTATTCACGGAACGGCTTTATGAGCTGTGATCGGGCGGTTTTGTCAGGCGGGCATGCCTACCACCCGACCCTGTGGCAGGCAACCAAAGGGCCTGCTAGACCACGGACGACACAATTCGGGGATTTTCATGGCGCGTACAAGGCGGCCGCTGATTGCCGGCAACTGGAAGATGAACGGTCTCCGCGCGGATGGGCTGGCTCTTGCAAAGGGCGTGGCCGATGGCCTCAGGCAGGCAGGCTGGAACGATCGCGATCTGCTGGTCTGTCCGCCTGCGACGTTGGTCCTTGCGGTGGCGGACGCGGTAAAGGGCAGCGGCGTGCTGGTCGGCGGCGAGAACTGCCATGCCGAGGCAAGCGGCGCCCATACCGGCGACATCGCGGCTGAGATGCTGCGCGATTGCGGTGCCGCCTATGTGATCGTCGGCCATTCCGAACGGCGTGCCGACTGCGGCGAGACCGACGCCATGGTACGGGCAAAGGCCGAGGCGGCCTGGCGAGCCGGGCTGGTGCCCATCGTCTGCATCGGCGAGACGCTGGCCGAGCGCGAGGCCGGCAAGACGCTCTCGGTGTTGGAGACCCAGCTGAAGGGCAGCGTTCCGGCCGGATCGACGGCAGCCAGGCTGGTCGTGGCCTACGAGCCGGTCTGGGCGATTGGCACAGGCAAGACGCCGACCACCCCGGAAGTGGCCGCAGCGCACGCGCATATTCGTAAAGTGCTGAGCGGCCTGACGGGGGAGGCGGCAGGGGTCCGACTTCTCTACGGTGGCTCGGTGAAGGGCAGCAACGCCGCCGAACTGCTGGCGGCGGGCGACGTCGACGGCGCCCTGGTCGGCGGGGCCAGCCTGCAGGCGGGCGAATTTTTGGCTATCGCCAAGGCTGCGTAAAGCAGCTAGAAGCGCGCGCTTGGTCAACCAACGGGGCATTCCCGCCTAGGCACTGGACGAAATGGACGCTGTTCGAGGCTTTTTGCACGATTGGCGGCTGGTGTTGCTGATCATCCATGTCGGCGTCACCGCAGCGATGATCGTCGTGATTCTGCTCCAGCGCAGCGAAGGCGGCGGCCTCGGCATGGGTCGTACCGACGCGCTGTTCTCGGTGCGCGGGCAGGCCAATATGTTGTCGCGCATGACCGCGATCTTCGCAGCGTGTTTCTTCGCTCTCAGCCTCATCATGGCGTGGAGCATGACCGACACTCAACGCAACACCCGTTCGGTCATCGACCGCATTCCGACGACTCCGACAGCGCCAGGCGCGCCGGCAACTGGTGGCGCTGCTCCCGCTGCGCCTGCCGCTCCAGCGGCGCCTGCCGCGCCGACCCGCTAGGAACAACCGGAATGCAGCGCCGTTCACTCCGCCGAAGCTTCTCCGGCGGAGCGATATCCCCATGGCCGCGCGGTACAACGTTTTGTATGCTGTAAGCCCATGACGCGCTTTATTTTCATAACGGGCGGCGTGGTTTCCTCGCTGGGCAAGGGTCTTTCGTCGGCGGCGCTGGGCGCCCTGCTGCAGGCGCGCGGCTATCGCGTGCGGTTGCGCAAGCTCGATCCTTATCTCAACGTCGATCCAGGCACGATGAGCCCGTATCAGCATGGCGAGGTCTTCGTCACGGATGACGGCGCCGAATCCGACCTCGACCTGGGGCACTACGAACGTTTCACCGGCGTCGACGCCCGCCAGAGCGACAACGTAACGACGGGACGCATCTATTCGACGGTCATCGCCAAAGAACGCCGCGGAGAATACCTCGGCGCCACCGTCCAGGTGATCCCGCACATCACCGACGCCATCCGTGAGTTCATCGTCGCCGACACCGAACAAGAAGACTTCGTGCTGGTCGAGATCGGCGGCACGGTCGGTGACATAGAAGGGCTGCCGTTCCTCGAAGCCATCCGCCAGCTTGGCAACGAACTTGGCAGCGAGCGTACGATGTTCGTGCATCTCACGTTGCTGCCCTGGGTGCCGACCGCGGGCGAACTTAAGACCAAGCCGACCCAGCACTCGGTGAAGGAACTGCTGAGCGTCGGCATCCAGCCCGACCTCCTGGTCTGCCGCTCGGGCGACAAGGAGATTCCGGCCAACGAGCGGCGCAAGATCGCCTTGTTCTGCAACGTCAAGCCGGAGCGCGTCATCGAGGCGCGCGATGTCGACACGATTTACCAGGTGCCGATAGCCTATCACCATCAGGGCTTCGATGCGGAGGTCTGCCGCCATTTCAACCTCGAGGCGGACAAGGAGCCCAACCTCGAGCGGTGGCGCGGCGTGGTGCGCTCGGTGCGAGAGCCCGAGGGCAAGGTGACCATCGCCGTCGTCGGCAAGTACACTGTGCTGCTCGATGCCTACAAGTCGCTGAGCGAGGCGCTGACCCATGGCGGCTTCGGCAGCAACGTGAAGGTCGGGCTGGAATGGATGGATTCCGAGATCTTCGAGCGTGACGACGCGGTCAGCCATCTCGAGCACGTGCACGGCATCCTCGTGCCGGGAGGTTTCGGCGAGCGCGGCACCGAGGGCAAGATCCACGCCGTGCAGTTCGCGCGCGAACGCAACGTGCCGTTCCTCGGCATCTGTTTCGGTATGCAAATGGCCGTCATCGAGGCGGCCCGCAATCTGCTCGGCCTGGAGGGTGCGTCATCGACCGAGTTCGGCCCCTGCGAGCATCCCGTGGTCGGCCTGATGACCGAATGGATCAAAGGCAATCAACTCGAGAAACGTTCGGCCAACGGCGACCTCGGCGGCACCATGCGGCTCGGCGCCTATCCCGCCCATTTGCGGACAGCCACCAAGGTGCACGAGATCTACGGCGTCGACGTCATCAGCGAGCGGCACCGCCATCGCTACGAGGTCAACGTCAACTACAAGGACCGGCTGGAGCAGGTCGGCCTGCGGTTTTCCGGGATGTCGCCGGACGGCATCCTGCCGGAGATCGTCGAAATCCCGGGTCATCCCTGGTTCATCGGCGTGCAATACCATCCGGAGCTGAAATCCCGGCCCTTCGCGCCCCATCCGCTGTTCTCGTCCTTCATCGGGGCCGCCAAGGCGCAGAGCCGACTGGTTTAGTTGGAGTTTGAGTTCCTCCGCTTTGCCCGCTCCAAGCGGAGTTGGGGAGGAAGTCCTTGCTCAGGACGTATTTCGGTCATGTTCTTCCGCTGGAATCGCCGATCATGAGCCGTCTCCTTGCGCTATTCATCCTCGCTGCCGCGACCCTGACTCCCGCCATCTGGGCGCCGTTGTTCGCGCAGTCGCAGGGCAAGGCCGAGCGTCGCGACGCCCTCTTCCTTCGCTTCCCGGAGATGGCGCAGCGATACTGGGAGAATCCCGAGACGAATGCCGCCGGCCATAAAGTCGTAGCCGTGCCGATGCCGCGGCAGTGCACTTTCCTCTATGCCGATTCT
The DNA here is from genome assembly GCA_902825855.1 of uncultured Rhodospirillales bacterium. Classification (GTDB taxonomy): domain Bacteria; phylum Pseudomonadota; class Alphaproteobacteria; order Reyranellales; family Reyranellaceae; genus Reyranella. The sequence continues at coordinate 23,182 of CADECW010000013.1, forward strand.
TACTCTAAGGGCCAGATGAGTCAGCGCGAAGTGCAGGAGCTCGCCATTTCCAACTGCAACCGCAAGCTCTCGGAACTCGGGCCGCTCGGCGAGAACTACGGCGTCGATTGCCGCTGCCAGGTCGTGATCAGCAACGAGCACTACGTCGTGCCGCGCAACACGCTGCCAACGGAGTCTTATGGCCCGGTATCGATCTTCTATCGCGATCCGACCGGCAACATCGCGCGTCTCAACGGGCTTGCTCGCTATGGTGCTCTGATCGGCCGCGACCGCTCGGTCACTTTCAAGGTCGATAATCCACGTGGCGAGCAGGTCTGCGAAGGCACCTTCACCAACGATTCGCCGTCCAACGGTCGCTATTCAATGTCTTGCTTCGGCGGCAAGTTCGGCAGCACAGGTACCTATCAGAGCAAGACCGGTTCACCCAACGACCACATCATCGCCCGCGGCCAGACCGGGCAGGGGCAACCCGTATCCATGGTGATCGGCCTGCCGGCCCAGCTCGCCGGTGGTCTATATGGCGGCATCTGACATGCGCTTCCGGGCCGTCCTCGCAATCCTCGCCTTCGCCCCCGCGGTCGCCCTTGCGCAAAGCGCCGGTGAAGTCGAGCGCTGCTTCCAGAATCCGGCGGCCTGCGCCCCCGGCGCAGGAGGCGGCGCACCGGCGGCGCAGGCGCCCGCCGCTGGTGGAGGCGGCGGCCACACCGCGACCCGGCCGGCGGCGCCGGCGCCAGACTACACGACCGTTCTGCAGAGCGCCGACCCCGATCGCCGCAAGATCCAGGAATCGCTCCGCACGCTCGACAAGTACAACGGGCCGATCGACGGCAACCTGCAATCTGACGCCACGATCAAGGCAATCCAGGACTGGCAGAAGGGCCGCGGCACCAACCCGGTCGGCAAGCTGACGCCGCAGGAGGCACAGCAGCTCAACGCCGAAGCCGCGCGCACGCCGATCCGGCGCGTCGATCCTTCGACACAGACGGCAACCGCACCGGCTGCGCCGACGTCACCCCAGCCGACGCCAAAATCCAACGCCGACGCGCTGAAGGACCTGCAGGCGCGGCTCGCGGAACGGCGCAAGGCGGCGGAACCCAAAGCCGAGGCGGCGGCGCAATCGCTGATCCGCGACCTCAAGGCCTACGTTGCGGCCGACGGAAAGGGCGTGGCGGGCGAGCAGTTCGCCGACTTCGCCAAGTGGTACTCCGATACCAAGGCCGCCGGCCGCGCGGTCGGCGAGATCGCGCCGGTAATCGACGACTACGGCGATGGCAAAGCCGGTGCCGCAATGGCGAGTGAAGTCCTGATCGAAACGAAGAAGGGGGCGAGCAACCACTCGCAATGCCTGGTGTTCGCCTGGGTCGAAGGCAACCCGCGGAAGAACTCGCAGGTCTTCTCCTGCGACGACATCGCCGGGGTCGAAAAGTGGAAGACCGATCAGTCGCTCAAGAGCGCCTGGCGTTAGCAGACGCCGCTATCCCGTCACTTGCTCCTTGCGGGTCCGGCCGCTAGACAAGCCGCGCCACGAAGGAGCTTTAGCCCGATGAGCGTCATTGCCGATGTCCGCGCCCGTGAAATCCTCGATAGCCGCGGCAATCCCACGGTCGAGGTCGAAGTCGAGCTCGACAGCGGCGCCGTGGGCCGGGCTGCGGTGCCGTCAGGGGCCTCAACTGGAGCACACGAAGCCGTCGAATTGCGCGACGGCGACAAGAAGCGCTATGGCGGCAAGGGCGTTTTGAAGGCGGTCGCCGCGGTCAACGCCGAGATCATGGACCTGCTGGCAGGCCTGGACGCGCGCGAGCAGATCAAGATCGACCGCGCTTTGATCGAGCTTGATGGCACGGCCAACAAGGGCCGGATCGGCGCCAACGCCATCCTCGGCGTGTCGCTTGCCGTCGCCAAGGCCGCTGCCATGGATGCCGACCTGCCGCTCTACCGCTATGTCGGGGGCAGCCAGGCTTCGATCCTGCCGGTGCCGATGATGAACATCATCAACGGCGGCGTTCATGCCGACAATCCGATCGACATCCAGGAATTCATGATCATGCCGGTGAAGGCCGACCGCTTCGCCGAGGCGCTGCGCATGGGCTCGGAGGTGTTCCATGCCCTTAAGAACCAGCTCCACGACGCCGGCCACAACACCAATGTCGGCGACGAAGGCGGCTTTGCTCCAAATCTCGGCTCGGCCGACGAGGCGCTGGGCTTCATCATGAAGTCGATCGAGCAGGCGGGTTACAAGGCCGGCGAGGATGTCATGCTGGCGCTCGATCCTGCTTCGACCGAATTCTTCAAAAAGGGAAAGTACGAGCTCGAAGGCGAAAGCAAGTCGCTCGACCAGGCAGGCATGGTTGACTACTACGCCGACCTCGTGAAGCGCTATCCGATCGTCTCGATCGAGGACGGCATGGCCGAGGACGACATGGCCGGTTGGAAGGCGATCACCGACAAGCTGGGCAAGAAGATCCAGCTCGTGGGCGACGATCTCTTCGTCACCAATCCCAAGCGCCTTGCGCAGGGCATCAAGGACGGGCTCGCCAATGCGATCCTGGTAAAGGTCAACCAGATCGGCACGTTGACCGAGACGATGGAAGCCGTGTCGATGGCGCGCCAAGCCTCCTACGGTGCAGTGATGTCGCATCGCTCGGGCGAGACCGAGGATTCGACGATCGCCGATCTCGCCGTCGCCACCGGTTGCGGCCAGATCAAGACCGGCTCATTGTCGCGTTCCGATCGCTTGGCGAAGTACAACCAGCTCCTGCGTATCGAAGAGCAACTCGGCCCGCAGGCACGTTATGCCGGCACCTCGATCCTGCGCTGATCTTCGCGTTCCGAAAAGACGTCAGGGAGTCTTGAACGCGACATCGTAGTGGGTCGCGAAGTCGTCGAACGCCGAAAGGACCGCGCGCGCCTCGGGGTCAACGACCGCTTTCGAGATGTCGGGCCCGGTGAAAGCCTCGATCGACTGGCGCGTTTCCCAGAGTGTCCAGGCGATGAACTCCGTACGACCATCGACCTCGCGGCGGAGCAGCCAGGCGCCACGATGCCCGGCGAGGTCCTTAAGCTCCGCAGAGACGGTTCCAGTGAAATGACGGACATAGGAGTCGGCGTTCGCGGCATCGGCAGCGGAGCTGCGCCACTGGCGTGCGATCATTTCAGGTCACTCCTTCGAACTGGGCTTCGCCGGCAGGCTGGCGGCCGGCGCCGTCGAACTCCGCCGGTACGGTCATGCCCAGCATGCCGAGCGGGGTCATGCGCGCGAAGGCCTCACGCGGAAAGCGCGGTACGCGATCGCGTTCGGCGGCCGTCGGCGCCAGTTCGCGAGCAGCAAACTGGCGGGCCATGTCGCGGATCTGCCGCTGGCCTTCGGTCAACATGGCCGCAGGCTAGGAGTACGGCGAAGGCCGGTATTGGCGAAAATTTGCCAAGCCGCTATTTTCAGACGTGGCCCGCAGCGATCCCAATAACTTCACGGAATACTGGTGGGACCGGCATCTTGCCGGGCTCAGCCTGATGCGCGCCGACTTCACGACCCACGAATATCCGCCGCATATGCACGAGGCCCTGGTCGTCGCGGTGACCGAGAACGGCGGGTCGGTGGTCAAGAGTCGCGGCCAGGTCGAGGAGGCGACGCCATCGACGCTGTTCGTCTTCAATCCCGCCGAGCCGCACGCCGGGTGGATGGGCTGGAGCGAGCGCTGGCAATACCGGTCGATGTATCTCACGCAGGCGGCGCTGGATCAGGTCGCGGCCGGGCTCGGGATCGAGCGCGTGCCATACTTTACGCACAACATCTTTGCCGACCGTGACCTGATCGAGGCCTTCATGGCGATGCACTGCGCCATCGAAGACGGGCGAGACGTATTTCACGAGCGCGAGCTCCTGGTCGGTAGCTTCGGTCGGCTGTTCCAGCGCCACGGCAGCGGCGGCAGTCGTATCCCGCCGCCGCCGGTCGATCGTCAGCTCGTGGCGCGCGTGAAGGATCGCATGCACGCCGACTACGCCTCGGAGCTGCGGCTGGAAGATCTGGCGGCGGATGTCGGCCTGACGACGTTCCAGCTCATTGGCCTGTTCAAGCGTGCGGTCGACCTGACGCCGCATGCCTACCTGACGCAAGTGCGACTGAACGTGGTCTGTCGTCGTTTGCGCCATTCGCCTGTCCTGGCCGACGTCGCGACCGAAGTCGGCTTCTACGACCAGAGCGCGCTCAACAAGCATTTCAAGCGCTGCTATGGGATCACGCCCACGCAGTTCGCTCGGGCAGCTGCCGCGGCCTGAGGGCGACAGCTTCCCTCGTTGTCCTCTCTGCACCGTTGCTCCGAAACGATCCGGCAATTTTCGCCAATACGCTCGACGTGCCCCGGCCTATCAGGCCGCATGCACCTCTTCTGCCACGAGCAACCCGAGACACTGACCGTACAGACCGACGTGGCCGACGCGCGTCCTGGCAAGGTCGCCTTGGTCCAATCGCCGTTCTATCCCGGAGGCGGGGGGCAACTCGCCGACCGCGGCGCGATCCGCTGGCGGGGCGGCAAGGCGAAGGTCGTGGGTTTCGAGGTCTCCGCCGGGAAACTCTGGCACCTGCTCGACAGCCAGGTCGAAATCTCGGGCAATGTGGAAGCGGGCGTCGATGCCGATTTCCGGCGCATGATGCGCCAACTCCACACTGACACTCACATCTTGAACGCCCTGGTCTTCCAGGCGTTCGACGGTGCCCTGGTCACCGGCGTGCAGATGGCTGAGGACGGGACTGCACGCATGGATTTCGACGTCCAGGGAGCCGACAGCGATCGCCTTCGGGCGCTGGAAGGGCCGATCAATGACCTCATCCGGCAGGACATCACGGTTCGCTTCGACTATGTGCCAATGCAGGTGGCCCAGGCGGAGCCAGGCCTCATTCGCAGCCGCTCTGTTGCGCCGCCGCCGACGCCGGACGGCAAGGTTCGGATCGTCGAGATCGTCGGCCTCGATCGGCAGGCGTGCGGCGGCACACATCTCGCCTCAACCGGCGGATCCCCTCCCGTTCGCATCCTCAAGATCGACAACAAGGGGCGGCACAATCGACGGGTACGCATTGGCCTGACCAAAACTAATTCACCCTGAGCGGCGAGTTGCGAAGGCGCGAAAAACCTTGACTTCTGAACACCATATATTGCCTTATGGTGTCAGGAACGTCGTATATGTTGTTGCGGCCACGTCAGATCCTGGCTCCCATCGTCTTCGCCACAGTGTTCGGCTACTTCGGCTATCATTTGGTGAACGGCGATCGGGGTTTGCTCGCCATGGTCCATTTGCAGCGCGAAGTTCTGGTCGCCGAGCAGAACCTCACCGAAGCCGAGACGACGCGAAAAATCTGGGAACGTCGCGTCTCTGCGCTGCGCAACCAGAGCCTCGACCCCGACATGCTGGATGAGCGGGCGCGCGTGCTGCTGAACTTCTCGCGCAAGGATGACACCGTCATCTTCACGCCGACACGTTAGGCCCATACATCCGTGACGCCTTGATCAGCTTCGCGCCGCGGCCGCCTGAAACAAACTGTCCAGGCGAAGGGGCCGTTGCAAACATTCTCTCAAATGCTGCGGCGCACGCTCCCTCGGCTGGTTTTTTGTTGCTAGATCAACCACATCGCTGCGGGCGATGCTATAAGCCGTAACGGGATCTGCGGAGGGGAAATCAAATGGCGAAGCCGGCCACGAAGCCGAAGGTAGAATCTTCTCCCGCCACGCCGACGGCATCGACCAGGCCACCAGGGGCGGGTGACAACAGCGTCACCGCCGACCAGCTCAAATCCTATTATCGCGACATGCTCCTGATCCGCCGCTTCGAAGAGCGGGCGGGCCAGCTCTACGGCATGGGCCTGATCGGCGGCTTCTGCCATCTCTATATCGGCCAGGAAGCTGTCGTCGTCGGAATGCAGTCTACGATCAAGCTGGGCGACGCCATCATCACCTCGTACCGCGATCACGGCCACATGCTGGCGGCCGGCATGGACCCGAAGGGCGTGATGGCCGAGCTGACCGGGCGCGCCAGTGGCTATTCCAAGGGCAAGGGCGGCTCGATGCACATGTTCAGCCGCGAGAAGCACTTCTATGGCGGCCATGGCATCGTCGGCGCCCAGGTGCCGATCGGCACCGGGCTCGCCTTCGCCCACAAGTACAACGGCAGCGACAACGTATCGCTGACTTATTTCGGCGACGGCAGCGCCAATCAGGGCCAGGTCTACGAGGCCATGAACATGGCGGCGCTCTGGAAGCTGCCGGTGATCTACATCATCGAGAACAACCGCTACGGCATGGGCACCTCGGTCGAGCGCGCCTCGGCCGTCACCGAGCTCTATCGCCATGGCGAGTCCTTCGGCATTCCCGGTGAGCGTGTCGATGGCATGGACGTCGTCGCCGTGAAGGCCGCGGGCGAGAAGGCGGTAGAGCATGCGCGTAACGGCGGTCCGTACATCCTCGAGATGCAGACCTATCGCTATCGCGGCCACTCGATGAGCGATCCGGCCAAGTATCGGACCAAGGAAGAAGTCGACAAGTATCGCAACGAGCGCGATCCGATCGACCACGTGCGCAAACTGTTGCTGGATGGAAAGATGACCGACGAGACCGCGCTCAAGGCGGTGGATGCCGAAATCCGCAAGATCGTGAACGACTCTGCCGAGTTCGCCCAGCACAGTCCCGAGCCCGACCCGTCCGAATTGTGGACTGACGTATTGGTCGGAGCCTGATCCATCATGTCGATTCCGGTTCTGATGCCGGCCCTCTCGCCAACCATGACCGAGGGCAAGCTGGCCAAGTGGCATGTGAAGGTCGGCGATGCGGTCAAGGCGGGGCAAGTCATCTGCGAGATCGAGACCGACAAGGCGACCATGGAGGTCGAAGCGGTCGATGAAGGCACGGTCGCCCAGATCCTGATCGAGGAAGGCGCCGAAGGCGTGAAGGTCAACACGCCGATCTGCGTTCTTGCCGCCGAGGGCGAGAGCGTCGCTGATGCGGCCAAGGCCACGCCGGCGGCGGCAGCAGCGCCTTCAACCGAGTCGGCCAAGGTCGAAGCGCCCACGCCGGCAAAGGCTGCCGCTCCGGCGGCACCTGTCGCCACCGCGCCGGCTGCCGAACCGGAATGGCAGGGCAAGACCGTGCACATGACCGTTCGCGAGGCGTTGCGCGACGCCATGGCCGAGGAGATGCGACGCGACGGCAGCGTCTTCCTGATGGGGGAGGAGGTCGCGCAGTACCAGGGTGCCTACAAGGTGAGCCAAGGCCTGCTCGAGGAGTTCGGCGCCAAGCGTGTGATCGACACGCCGATCACCGAGCACGGCTTCGCCGGCCTCGGCGTTGGTGCGGCATTCGGCGGGCTGAAGCCGATCGTCGAATTCATGACGTTCAACTTCGCCATGCAGGCGATGGACCAGATCATCAATTCGGCTGCCAAGACGCACTACATGTCGGGTGGCCAGATGACGAGCCCGATCGTCTTCCGCGGCCCCAACGGAGCCGCCGCGCGCGTTGGCGCGCAGCATTCACAGTGCTACGCGAGCTGGTATGCGCACGTCCCTGGACTGCGCGTGGTTGCGCCATGGAGCGCCGCCGACGCCAAGGGCCTGCTCAAAGCTGCGATCCGCGACCCCAACCCGGTGATCTTCCTCGAGAACGAGATCCTCTACGGACAGTCGTTCGACGTGCCGGAAGATCCCGATTTCGTGCTGCCGATCGGCCGCGCCAAGATCGAGCGGCCGGGCAAGGACGTCACCATCACTGCATTCTCGATCATGGTGGGCAAGGCGCTTGCCGCGGCCGACGAACTCGCCAAGCAGGGCATCGACGCCGAGGTGATCAACCTTCGCAGCCTCCGCCCGTTCGACACCGAGACGATCGTCAATTCGGTCATGAAGACCAACCGCCTGGTTTCGGTCGAGGAGGGCTGGGCCTTCGCCGGTATCGGTTCCGAGCTTGCCGCGCAAATGATGGAGCAGGCGTTCGACTGGCTCGACGCGCCGGTCAAGCGCGTGCACGGCGCCGACGTGCCTCTGCCCTACGCCGCCAATCTGGAGAAGATGGCCCTGCCGCAGCCCGAGAACATCGTCGAGGCTGCCCGCGAAGTCTGCAATCGCTGACGCGGGAGCCCAGACCATGTCGATCAACATCCTGATGCCCGCGCTGTCGCCCACCATGACGGAGGGCAAGCTGGCCAAGTGGCACGTCAAAGAAGGCGATACCATCAAGTCCGGCCAGGTGATTTGCGAGATCGAGACCGACAAGGCGACCATGGAAGTCGAGGCGGTCGACGAGGGCAAGGTCGGCCGGATCGTCGTTGCCGAAGGCGCCGAGGGCGTGAAGGTGAATGCCGTGATCGCTGTCCTGCTCGAGGAAGGCGAGAAGGAAGTTCCGAAGGACGCCGCAGCACCGGCCGCTGCTCCACCGACGGCAAAGCCTGCACCGTCGGCTGCTGCTGCCACGCCGGCGGCGACCGCGGCCAAGCCTGCTCCCGCCGCCACTCCGGCGCCGCAGCCGGCCGCGACTTCAGGCGGCACGCGCATCTTCGCGTCGCCACTCGCCAAGCGCATCGCTGCGGAGAAGGGCCTCGATCTGTCACGCATCAAGGGCAGCGGACCCAACGGACGCATCGTCAAGGCCGACGTTGAATCCGCCAAGCCGGTTCCGGCACCCGCTGCGACTCCTGCAACCACGCCGGCGGCTCGGCCGGCGCCCGCGGCGGGAGCGCAACCGGTGTTCGTGGCGCCGGGCGATTCGCGCGTGCCGCACACGTCGATACGCAAGGTCATCGCGCGGCGCATGCTCGAGTCCAAGCAGACCGTGCCGCACTTCTACCTGACGGTCGATCTCGAGATCGACGCGCTGCTGGCGGCACGCCAGGCGATCAACGCGGTGGCAGAGAAGAAGGGCACCAAGGTCTCGGTCAACGACATGGTGATCAAGGCCAGCGCCAAGGCGCTGCGCGATCACCCGGAGTGCAATGCCTCGTGGACCGAGGACGAGATGATCCAGTACGGCGCGGTCGACATCTCGGTCGCCGTCGCCACCGATCGCGGCCTGATCACGCCGATCGTGCGCAACGCCGACATGAAAGGGCTGGGGCAGATCGCGACGGAGATGAAGGACCTGGCCGCGCGCGCCAAGACCGGCAAGCTGAAGCTCGAGGAGTTCCAGGGCGGCGGGTTCACCATCTCCAACCTTGGCATGTTCGGCATTCAGACCTTCTCAGCCATCATCAACCCGCCGCAGGCCATGATCCTGGCTGTCGGCGCCGGTGAGGAGCGGGCAGTCGTGCGTAAGGGCCAAGTGGTCGCGCGCAACATGATGAGCTGCACGCTCGCCGTCGATCACCGCGTGGTCGACGGCGCCATGGGAGCGCAGTTCCTGCAAACGCTGCGCGCCTATATCGAGCAGCCTGCCTCCATGCTGGTCTAGGAGCGCGTCATGGCCGATACCAGCTTCGACATCATCGTGATCGGCGGCGGGCCGGGCGGCTATGTCGCCGCCATCCGAGCCGCCCAGCTCGGTATGAAAACCGCCGTCGTCGAGCGCGAGCACATGGGCGGCATCTGCCTCAACTGGGGCTGCATCCCGACCAAGGCGCTGCTGCGCACCTCTGAGGTCTATGGGCTGATCAAGCACGCCGATTCGTTCGGGCTCTCGGTCAAGGACGTCTCCTACGATGCCAGGAAGGTCGTCGAGCGTTCGCGCAAGGTCGCGGGTCAGCTCAGCAACGGCGTCAAAGGCCTGATGCGCAAGAACAAGGTCACGGTGTTCGACGGCACGGCCAAGCTCGACGGTGTCGCGGGAGGGCAACGCAAGCTCGCCGTCGCGATGAACGACAAGAGCAACGTGACGCTGACCGCCAAGAACGTGATCGTGGCTACAGGCGCGCGGGCGCGCCAGCTGCCCGGCCTCGAGTCCGACGGCAAGCTTGTCTGGACCTACAAGGAGGCAATGGTTCCACCGGAGTTTCCCAAGTCGCTGCTGGTCATCGGCTCGGGCGCGATCGGCATCGAATTCGCGAGCTTCTATCGCACCATGGGCGCCGAGGTGACCGTGGCCGAAGTCGTCGATCGGATCCTGCCGGTCGAAGACGAGGAGGTCTCGGCGTTCGCAAAGCGCGCCTTCGAGAAGCAGGGCATGAAGATCCTGACCGGTGCCACGGTCGGCAACCTGAAGAAGGGCAAGGACAACGTCACCGCCACCATCACGGCCGGCGGCAAGAGCCAGGAAATCACTGTCGACCGAGTGATCAGCGCCGTCGGCATCGTCGGCAATGTGGAGAACCTGGGCCTCGAGGGCACCAAGGTGAAGGTCGAGAAGACCCACATCGTGATCGACCAGTGGGGCGCCACAGGCGAGCCGAACGTCTATGCCATCGGCGATGTCGCCGGCCCACCCTGGCTGGCGCACAAGGCGATGCACGAGGGCGTGCTCGTGGTCGAGAAGATCGCGGGCGTCAAGGGCGTGCACCCGATGAAGACCGAGAACATCCCGGGCTGCACCTACTGCCAGCCGCAGGTCGCCAGCATCGGTCTCACCGAGGCGGCGGCCAAGACCAAGGGACTGCAGATCAAGGTCGGCAAGTTCCCCTTCATCGGCAATGGCAAGGCGATCGCGCTCGGCGAGCCCGAGGGCTTCATCAAGACTATTTTCGACGCCAAGACCGGCGAGCTCTTGGGAGCCCACATGATCGGTGCCGAAGTGACCGAGTTGATCCAGGGTTACAGCGTTGCCAAGACGCTGGAGACTACCGAGGCCGAGCTGATGGCCACGGTGTTCCCGCATCCCACCCTGTCGGAAATGATGCACGAGTCGGTACTGGCGGCGTACGGAAGAACGCTCCATATCTAGGCCGTCATGGACGGGACCGTCGACAAGCTGCCGCTGAGCCGCGCCGAGCGCCATCCCGAGAAGGCGCACCGGCCGGACAATCCCATCCGGCGCAAGCCGGACTGGATCAGGGTTCGTGCGCCGAACTCGCCGGAATATGCCGAGACCAGGCGGCTGATGCGCCAGTACGGCCTCGCGACGGTGTGCGAGGAGGCGGCCTGTCCCAACATCGGCGAGTGCTGGAAGCAGAAGCACGCGACCTTCATGATCATGGGCGAGACCTGCACGCGAGCCTGCGCCTTCTGCAATGTCGCCACCGGAAAGCCCGGCGCCCTCAATCCGCACGAGCCCGCCAACATCGCTGAAGCTGTGGGGAAGCTCGGTCTCGGCCATGTCGTTGTGACATCAGTCGATCGGGACGATCTCGATGACGGCGGAGCAGGACACTTCGCGGCGGTCATCACGGCGCTGCATCGGCAGGCGCCGAAGACGACGATCGAGGTCCTGACGCCTGACTTCCTGCGCAAGGTCGGCGCCATCGAGACCGTGGTCGCGGCGCGGCCGGACGTGTTCAACCACAATCTGGAGACGGTGCCGCGGCTCTATCCTACCATCCGGCCGGGGGCGCGCTACTTCACGTCGCTGAGGCTGCTGTCGAAAGTGAAGGAGATCGATCCGTCGATGTTCACCAAGTCCGGCTTGATGGTCGGCCTGGGCGAGACGCGAGAGGAGATCCTGCAGGTGATGGACGATCTGCGCGCAGCCGACGTCGACTTCCTCACCGTCGGCCAGTACCTGCAGCCGACACCCAAGCACGCGCCGATCGACCGCTTCTGGACACCGGTCGAGTTCGAAGAGCTCGCGACGCTCGCCCGCGCCAAGGGCTTCCTCATGGTCTCCGCCTCGCCGCTCACGCGTTCGAGCTATCACGCTGGTGACGATTTCGCCCGTCTGCGCGTCGCCCGCGCAGCGAAGTCCGCTTGAGCGTCACACGCCATACCGAGCGACGGGCCGTCGCCTACACGCCCATGCAGCTCTTCGAGCTGGTGGCAGACGTCCCGCGTTATCCCGAGTTCCTGCCGTGGTGCCATGCCGGGCGCATCCGTCGCCGCGAAGGTGCCGACGTGCAGATCGCCGAGCTGGCCATCGGCTTCGGGCCATTCCACGAGAAGTTCGCCTCGCGCGTCGTTCTGACGCCCGACGCACCGGGCGGGCCGCGCATCGACACTACCGGCAGCGAGGGGCCGTTCCGCCGCCTGGTCAGCCGTTGGACCTTCCAGCCGCATCCTTCGGGATGCCTGATCGACTTCGAACTGGAGTTCGACTTCCGCTCGCTGCTGCTGCAGCAGACCGTGCGCCTGCTGTTTGCCGAAGCGGTGAAACGCATGGTGAGCGCCTTCGAAGCCCGCGCCAAGGAGCTCTACGGCAAGCCTAACGTTCAGCCAGCGACGCCATTATCGTCAACGCGGTGATCACCGCGACGCGGCGGATGGCATCGCGGTCGCCCGGAAAGACGTGACGTTCCGCGATGATGTCGTGGCCGGCGCGGGCGCCGGCGAAGTGAACGAGACCGACCGGCTTTTCAGTCGTGCCCCCGCCGGGACCGGCGACGCCGGTGACCGATATCGCAAGATCGACGCCCGAGCGGGCGAGAGCGCCGGCCGCCATGGCGCGCGCCACGGGATCGCTCACCGCGCCATGGCCCATCAAGGCATCCCA
>CADECW010000013.1:35826-87038 GCA_902825855.1 uncultured Rhodospirillales bacterium
ACGGTCGCCACGGCCTGCGCGGCGATGCCTTCGCGGCGGCCCGTGAACCCCAGGCCCTCCGTCGTGGTCGCCTTCACGCTCACTCTGTCACGCTCGATGGCGGCGATGCGAGCGATGCTTTCGATCATGGCATCGCGGTGCGGCCCGATGCGCGGCGCCTCGCAGACCAGGGTGAGGTCGAGATGAATGATGCGCCCTCCGGCCCTAACCAAGAGCTCGACGGCATGGCGCAGGAATCGGTCGGACGACACGCCGCGCCATTGCGGATCGGACGGCGGGAAATGCTTGCCGATGTCGCCGGCGCCGATCGTGCCCAGCAGCGCATCGGTCAGCGCATGCAGGGCTACGTCGGCGTCGGAATGACCGGCCAGCCTTTGGACGTGTGGAATGGCAATGCCGCCCAGCATCACCTGGTTGCCGGAGGAGAAGCCATGCACGTCGAAGCCGAAGGCGGTGCGCGTTTCCATCGTCGAAACCATGTCGTCGGTCGTGGTGATCTTGCGGTTGTCGTCGTGCCCCTCGACCATCACGACACGCAATCCGGCGCGTTCGGCGACGGCCGCATCGTCGGTGAGGGCGCTCGTCTCATGCGTGGCGAGCGCTGCCGCGGCCCGGTGTGCGGCGAGCAACTGGGCGAAGCGGAAGATTTGCGGCGTCTGGGCGCGCCACAGGCCGCTGCGAGGAACCGTCCCGACCAGGACACCGCCATCGTCGACCTTTTTCAGGGTGTCAGCGACTGGTACGCCGAGGACGGCCCCATCGATGCCCGGACGCAGGGCCTCGAGGCAGCCGAGAATGTCCGACACGCGCACGTAAGGCCGGGCAGCGTCGTGGATGGCAACGAGGTCAGTTGAGCGTGCCGCCAGGGCTTCCAGCCCGTTCAGGACAGATTGCTGTCGGCTTGCGCCTCCGGCGATCGCCGGCGGCAGGTCCATGCCCTCGACAGCTGCTCGATAGTGGCCTTCGTCGCCAGGAGCTATGACGACCTGGACATGGTCGATGCCCGGCGCCGCCTGAAACGCCTCGACGGTCCACCGCAGGACGGGTCGACCCGCCAAAATGGCATATTGTTTGGGCAGGGGCCCGCCGAAGCGGCTCCCCCGGCCCCCGGCGACGATCAGGGCGGTGCAGGTTGGCACGGCCGGCTAGATAACACCGGGCCAACAAAGACGCACTCGCGACCGCTTGCGCACCCCGTCGAGACCCGCTATTGCTCGCCCAATTATTGTGCACTGCACAAGATGCCTATAAACTGATCAGTAGCCATGGTTTGCACACCGCGTCTCCAACCCGTCGATATCGGTCCGGTCCGGATCGACAACCCAGTCATCCTGGCACCCATGTCCGGGGTGACCGACATGCCCTTCCGCCAGATGGTGAAGCGTGGCGGCGCAGGTCTTGTGGTTTCGGAGATGATCGCATCGGCGGCGATGGTGCGTGAGAACCGCAAGACGCTGCTGATGGCCAAGAATTCCCCGGAAGAGTTTCCAATGTCGGTCCAACTCGCCGGCTGCGAGCCCGCCGTCATGGCCGACGCCGCCAAGCTGAACGAGGACCGCGGCGCCGCCATCATCGACATCAACTTCGGCTGCCCCGTGAAGAAGGTCGTGAACGGCCATGCCGGCTCATCGTTGATGCGCGACGAGGTCCATGCCGCGAAGATCCTTGAAGCCACGGTCAAGGCGGTGAAGCTGCCGGTGACGCTGAAGATGCGTACCGGCTGGGATTCGACCAACCGCAACGCACCCAGTCTCGCGCGCATCGCCGAGGAGTGCGGCATCAAGTTGCTGACCGTGCATGGCCGTACGCGTTGCCAGTTTTATGACGGCCACGCCGATTGGGCGTTCGTCGCCGAGGTCAAGGCGGCAACGAAGCTGCCTGTGATCGTCAACGGCGACATCAACACCCTCGACGATGTCGACACCGCGCTGGCGCAATCGGGTGCCGATGGGGTGATGATCGGCCGTGGCGCCTACGGCCGCCCGTGGTTCCTGAACCAGGTGATCCACTATCTGCGCTCCGGCGTGCGGCTGGCTGAACCGTCGCTGGCCGACCAGTACGCCATGGTGCGCGCCCACTTCGAATCGATGCTGGCGCACTATGGCCAGGAGACTGGCGTGCGCATGGCCCGCAAGCATCTGGGCTGGTATTCCAAGGGCCTGCCGGCATCGGCCGAGTTCCGCGCCGCAGTGAACCGCGACACCGACCCCGCCAGGGTGCGCGCCCTTCTGGCGGCATTCTTTCTGCCCAACCTCGAGCGGCAGGCTGCCTAGGGATGGTGGTGCAGCCTCTCAAGCGCGCAACTGTGAGCAGCGACCAGTTCCCGACCGCACTTCTCGATTCGCTGTCGGAGGCGATCGTCGTCGTCGATGCGCGCGCGCTGATCCAGTATGCCAACCTGTCGGCCGAGCAGTTCTTCGGCGTCGGCCGTACCCGCCTGGTCGGCCATCCGCTGGACGAGTTCGTGCCCGTGGACACGCCGCTCTTCTCCCTGCTCGAGCAGGTGCTGTCGACCGGCGGTGCGGTCGCCGAGAACGGCGTGACGCTGGCCTCGCCGCGCATCGGCAATCGCTTCTGCGCGCTGCGCCTGTCGCCGATCGTCGATAGCGACGGGCTGGTGGCAGTGTCCCTGGTCGAGCAGACCATCGCCCGCAACATCGATCGACAGATGTCGCATCGCAGCGCCGCCCGATCGGTGAGTGCGCTTGCCGCAATGCTTGCGCACGAGGTGAAGAACCCGTTGTCTGGCATCCGCGGCGCGGCCCAACTCCTGGAGCAGTCGGTTCCCGATTCCGAGCGCGAGCTGACCAGCCTGATCTGCGAGGAGACCGATCGCATCGTCGCCCTGGTCGATCGCATGGAGGCCTTCGCCGATGGCCGGCCGATCGACCGCAGCCCGATCAACATCCATCAGGTGCTCAATCACGTCCTGCGCATCTCCCAGAACGGCTTCGGCAAGGGTGTGCGTTTCGTCGAGACCTACGACCCCTCGCTGCCCGAAGTGCATGGCGACCGCGACCAGCTCATCCAGGTCTTCCTGAACCTGGTGAAGAACGCCTGCGAGGTGCCGGGCGACGGGGAGCGCGAGATCGAGTTGTCCACAGCCTACCGCCACGGTCTGCGGCTGGCCGTGCCCGGCCTGCAGGCCAAGGTAAACCTTCCCCTGGTGGTCTCGGTTCGGGACAACGGCCGCGGGGTGTCCGACGAAATCCGGGCCCATCTATTTGACGCCTTCGTCACCAACAAGCCCACCGGAACTGGCCTGGGTCTTGCCTTGGTAGCCAAGATCATCAACGACCACGGCGGCGCGATCGAATTCGACAGCGAGCCCGGCCGTACGACTTTTAGGGTTATGTTGCCGTTGCAGTCTCTCCAGGCCCATTCATGAGCGCCAACACCATCCTGGTCGCCGACGACGACCGGGCGATCCGTACCGTCCTGCACCAGGCGCTCGGCCGGCAGGGCCACAACGTGCGCAGCACAGGGGCTGCCTCGACCCTCTGGCAGTGGGTGCAGGAGGGCGAGGGGCAACTCGTCATCACCGACGTGGTGATGCCGGATGAGAACGGCCTCGACCTGGTCCCGCGCATCCGCAAGCTGCGACCGGATCTCCGCATCATCGTCATGAGCGCGCAGTCGACGTTGCTCACCGCGGTGCGCGCGACCGAGCGCGGCGCCTTCGAATACCTGCCCAAGCCGTTCGACCTCAATGAGCTGATCTCGGTGGTGAACCGCGCGCTGTCGGCGCCGGCGACGCCCATGCAGCGCAGCCTCCAGCCGCCGGAGGAGGGCGAGCGTCTTCCGCTGATCGGCCGCTCGCCCGCCATGCAGGAGATCTACCGCGCATTGGCGCGGCTGATGTCGACCGACCTCACGGTGATGGTCACCGGCGAATCGGGAGCCGGCAAGGAGCTCGTGGCGCGCGCGCTGCATGACTACGGCAAGCGCCGCAAGGGTCCGTTCGTGGCGTTGAACATGGCGGCCATTCCACGCGAGCTTATCGAGAGCGAGTTGTTCGGCCACGAGCGCGGCGCGTTCACCGGCGCCGTGCAGCGCTCGGCCGGCAAGTTCGAGCAGGCCTCCGGCGGTACGCTGTTCCTCGACGAGATCGGCGACATGCCGCCCGAGGCGCAGACCCGGCTGCTGCGCGTCCTGCAGGAAGGCGAGTACACGACGGTCGGCGGCCGCACGCCGATCAAGGCCAATGTCCGCATCGTCGCCGCCACCCATCGCGACCTGCGTCGTTTGATCCAGCAGGGACTGTTCCGTGAGGACCTGTTCTATCGCCTCAACGTCGTACCGATTCGCCTGCCGCCCCTGCGCGAGCGGCTCGACGACATACCCGAGCTTGCAAACCACTATCTGCAGGCGGCAACCGCCGACGGCCTGCCGGCCAAGGTGCTGTCGCCCGAAGCGATGGCGCGGCTGAAGCAGCATCGCTGGCCGGGCAACGTGCGCGAGCTGGTCAACCTGGTGCGCCGCCTGTCGGCGCTCTACTCGGAAGAAGTGATCGGCGTCGAGACCATCGAGACCGAACTGGCCGATGCCATGTCGGCGCTCGAACCCGAGGCCGCCACGGGGGGCTCGGTGGCGCCCGACGTGTCGCTGACCGATGCCGTCGACCGCCATCTGCAGGCACTGTTTGCTGCCCATGGCGACCGCCTGCCGCCGGATGGCATGTACGATCGTGTCATTTCCGAGGTGGAGCGTCCCTTGCTGTCCCTGGCCCTTGGGGCAACGCGCGGGAATCAGTTGCGCGCGGCCCGTCTCTTGGGGCTCAATCGCAATACGTTGCGCAAGAAGATCAAGGACCTCGACGTCCCCGTGGTTCGTACGCCGCAGGTTCGCCGAGGCGGGTGACTATGTGACAGCTGCGCTGAGCGTTTCACGCTTGGGCGATGCAACAGCGGCGGTGGCCCGCAGGCTGGGCGGCCGCGCCGCCGCCATTTCGCTGGCCGTGCTCGCCATGCTCGCCGGCGCGGCGACTTATGCCTGGCTGGCGGGCTTCGTCCCCACCGCTCTGAACACGCGTGGCTGGATCACTGGCCTTCTGGTCGCCGATCTGGTGATCGCCGTAGCGCTGGTGGCGTTGCTGGCCGTGCGCCTCACGCAGCTCTGGCTCGACCGCCGGCGTGGCGCAGCGGGCTCGCGGCTGCACATGCGGCTGGTGCTGGTGTGCAGCCTTTTCACCATCACACCGACCCTGATCGTCACCATCATCCTGTCGCTGCTGGTCATCAATCTCACCGACTTCGTGGTGAAGCCGGCGCAGGCTTCCTACGAGGCGGCGCGGGCGATCGGCGAGCCGGTGCGGCGCGCTCGCGAAGACGAGATCTTGCGCGACATCGGCGCCGTTGCGTCTTCCCTGCAGACGATCGGCATCGACGCCGTGCGCGACAAGGAAGCGACGACAAGCCTGTTGAGCCGCCTGATCGATGGCCGGCCGATCATCGAGGCGATCGTCATCGATGCCGACCACGGCGTGCTGGCACGCGCCGTGGCACCCGATGGCGAAGGCCTCAAGGATCCGACTCCACCGGCTCAGGCGTTGTGGCGCGCCGTCAGGCAGAACGGGCCGGTCGAGATCCAGGCGCCGGACGGAGCCTACTTCGTCATGCAGCTCTTCCTCGGTGAGCCGCTGTTCCTGGTCACCGGCCATTCCGTCGACCTGCGCGTCGTCGACTACATCAAGAGCATCGAGATCGCCGGGTCCTTCTATTCGCAGATCGAGCAGGCCATGCAGCGCAGCCAGCTCCTGATCTTCGTGGTCTGCGGCGCCATTGCTCTGCTGATGCTCCTGGCCGCCGTGTGGCTCGCCATCCTGTTCGCCTCGCGCCTGACCGAACCGATCGGCGGCCTGATGGCCGCGGCCGAGCGGGTCAGGGGCGGCGACCTCGCGGCTCGAGTGGAGGAGGGACCGCTCAACGACGAACTCGGCCAACTCACCCGCTCATTCAATCGCATGGCCAGCCAGATCGAGCAGCAGCGCGGCGACCTCATCGACGCGAACAAGGAGCTCGACACCAGACGACGACTGACCGACGCGGTGCTGGCAGGCGTTTCCGCGGGTGTCATGAGCGTCGACAGCACCGGCATCGTCACTCGTTCCAACCGCTCGGCGCTGGAACTGCTGGCCCTGCCGGAAGATGGCGTGGTCGAACGCGCGCTGACCGCGGTGATGCCGGAACTGTCGCCCCTGGTCGAGCAGGCTGCCGACCGGCCCGATCGCGTCACTCAAGGTCAGGTCGAGATCCTGCAGGGTGGCGCCAGGCGTATCCTGCTGGTGCGCATCAGCGCCGCATCGGATGCGGGCTCGGTCGTCACCTTCGACGACGTGACCGATCTGATGTCGGCGCAACGCATGGCTGCATGGGGCGACGTCGCGCGCCGCATCGCGCACGAGATCAAGAACCCGCTGACGCCCATCCAGCTCTCGGCCGAGCGGCTGAAGCGCCGGTACCTGAAACAGATCAAGGAAGACCCCGAGACCTTCTCGATCTGCACCGACACCATCATCCGCCAGGTCGGCGACATCGGGCGTATGGTCGACGAGTTCTCCTCCTTCGCTCGCATGCCGCGACCAACCGTGAAGCAAGAGGACGCCAAGGAACTCTGCCAGCAGTCGTTGTTCCTGCAGCGCCAGGGCAATCCCGACATCCGTTACACCTCGACCTTGCCCGACGGCGCGGTGCCGCTGATCTGCGATCGCCGGCAGGTCTCGCAGGTCCTCACCAACATCCTCAAGAACTCGGCTGAGGCGATCGAGGGCAGGGAGGCGCGACTTGGTCACACGCTGCCGACCGGCGAGATCAAGCTGACGTTACGCGACGAGGACGCGACGGTCCGCATCATCGTCGACGACAACGGCAGGGGCCTGCCTAAGGAAGGCCGCGAACGGCTGACCGAGCCCTATATGACCACACGCAGCAAGGGCACGGGCCTCGGCCTCGCCATCGTCAAGAAGATCATGGAAGATCATGGCGGATATCTCACCCTGGATGACCGCGAGGGTGGCGGGGCGCGCATCAGTCTGGTATTCCGGCGTGACGCGAAGGAAATCGCGTCGGTTCGTGCGCACGCGACGGCCGCACAATGATCCGCACCTGACATCGCGGACAGTTTGAAGAGTCATGGGCCACGACATTCTCATCGTCGACGACGAGCGCGACATCTGCACGCTGATCGCAGGCATCCTGGAAGATGAGGGCCATACTGCACGCCGCGCCCACAACAGTACCGAAGCCGTCGACGCCGTGCGCCAGCGCCGGCCGGCCCTGGTGATCCTCGACGTCTGGCTGCAGGGCAGCGAGCTCGATGGGCTGCAGCTCCTGGAGGTGATCCGCCGCGAGGAGCCGCCGGTGCCGGTGGTGATGATCTCCGGCCACGGCACGATCGACACCGCCGTGTCAGCGATCAAGACCGGCGCTTACGACTTCATCGAGAAGCCGTTCAAGGCCGATCGCCTGCTGCTGGTGGTCGACCGTGCGATCGAGGCCGACCGGCTGCGCCGCGAGAACGTGGCCTTGCGGCGACGCGCCGGCGGCGAGGTTACGTTCGTTGGCTCGTCGGGTGCAGCCGCCAATGCGCGCAGCCAGATCGAGCGCGTCGCCCCGACCGGCAGTCGCGTCCTGATCACCGGGCCTTCGGGCGCCGGCAAGGAGACGGTGGCGCGGCTTATCCATCAGGAGTCCAAGCGCTCGGACGGTCCATTCGTCGTGGTGAACTGTTCGGCCTTGCCCGCCGAACGTCTGGAGATCGAGCTGTTCGGCACGGATGGAGAAGGGGCGGTCGATGTGCTGCGCGTGTCGGGCGCCTTCGAGATGGCGCATGGCGGCACGCTGCTCCTGAAGGAGGTTGCCGACCTGCCGGTGCCGTTGCAGAGCCGGCTTGCGCGCGTGCTGCAGGAGCAGTCCTTCACCCGCGACGGCGGCACCACCAAGGTCGAGGTCGACGTTCGCGTGCTCGCCTCGACGGCGCGCCTTCTGCAGGAGGAGATCGCCTCCGGCGGTTTCCGAGAAGAGCTTTTCCACCGCCTGAACGTCGTGGCGTTGCGCGTTCCGCCGCTCAGCGAGCGGCGCGAGGACATTCCCGAAGTCGCCAACGACCTGCTGCAGCGCGTCGCCGACGCTACCGGCCTGCCGGCGCGACCGATCGGCGAGGACACGCTTGCGGCGCTGCAAGGCCACGACTGGCCGGGCAACGTCCGGCAGCTGCGCAACGTCATCGAGCGGCTCTTGATCCTGGCGCCTGCCGGCGGCGGCCCGATCCGCGCCGATGCCCTGCCCAATGACGTGAGCGAGGACGCTCCATCGGTACTGCGCTGGGAAAAGGGCGGCGAGATCATGCAACTGCCCTTGCGCGATGCGCGTGAGGTCTTCGAGCGCGAGTACCTGCTCGCCCAAGTGACGCGCTTCGGCGGCAATATTTCGCGGACCGCGACCTTCGTCGGCATGGAGCGCTCGGCGCTGCATCGCAAATTGAAGTCGCTCGGCCTGCATGGCGGTGCCGCGGACAATGGCGTCGACCCTGCGACAGAGACCCGAGGAGCCTGAGAGAATGGCGCGTTATGCCTACGTCAATGGACGCTACGTCGATCACCGCGAAGCGAACGTGCACATCGAGGATCGTGGCTATCAGCTCGCGGACGGGGTCTACGAGGTCGTCGGCGTGCGTGACGGCAAGCTCATAGACGAAAGGCTGCACATCGATCGCCTTGGCCGCTCGCTGGGCGAGCTGCGCATCAACTGGCCGGTGGCGCGGCCGACGCTTGGCTTCATCATCCGCGAGCTCATGCGCCGCAATCGCCTGCGCGACGGGCTGGTGTATATGCAGGTGACGCGTGGCGTTGCGCGCCGCGACCATGCCTTCCCGACCAAGCTGGTGAAGCCCGCGCTGGTTCTGACTACCAAGAACAGCAAGCGCGCCGAGCCCGATCCCGGCCCTGGCATCGCCGTGAAGAGCCACCCCGACATCCGCTGGCAGCGCTGCGATATCAAGACCGTGGCCCTGCTTCCCAATGTGCTCGCCAAGCAGGCGGCGCGCGAAAGCGGCGCTTATGAGGCATGGCTGGTCGATGGCAAGGGCAACGTGACCGAGGGCGCGTCGACCAATGCCTGGATCGTCACCAAGGGTGGCGAACTGGTCACCCGCGCCACCGACAACGCCATCTTGGCCGGTATCACCCGCCACACCTTGAAGATGCTGGCCGGCGACCTGCAGCTGAAACTGGTCGAGCGGCCATTTACCCTGGCGGAGGCCAAGGACGCCAAGGAAGCGTTTATCACCAGCGCCACCTCGTTCGTGACGCCGGTTGTGAAGATCGACGGCGACATCGTGGGCGACGGCAAGGTCGGCCCGACGGCGCGGCGACTGCGCGAGGAATACGTACGCTTCGCGGCCGACGGCGAGGCGGTTACGTGAGCCGACCGCCAGGTCTGACACCGCCGCGCGCCATCCTGTTCGATTGGGACAACACGCTGGTCGACACCTGGCCGACGATCGTCGAGTGCTATCACGACACATTCACGGCGCTTGGCCACACGCCGTGGACGGCACAGCAGGTGAGGGACCGCGCCCACGGGTCGTTGCGCGACGCCTTCCCCGCACTGTTCGGCACACGCGCCGGCGAGGCGGAACAGATATTCTACGAGACCTTTCATCGTATCCATCTCGAGCGGCTGACGCCGCTGCCCGGCGCGGCCGAGCTGCTGGAGCACTGCGACCGCCTCGGCTGCTATGTCGCGGTGGTGAGCAACAAGGTCGGCGACAATCTTCGGGCTGAGCTCGCCCATCTCGGCTGGCAGCGCTGGATCAAACGGGCTGTGGGAGCGCGCGACTGCGTGCGCGACAAGCCGGCACCCGACCCGATCTTCAAGGCGCTCGACGGCACGGGAATTGCCCCGGACGAGACGGTGTGGATGGTTGGCGATACCCCGGCAGACCTCAGATGTGCCCATGCGGCCGGCTGTTTGCCGGTGCTGGTCGGTGGCGCGGCAGAGCTCACGGGATTGCTGCTGGAACACCCGCCGCGTCTGCGAGCACGGAATTGTAATCACCTGGTGGCATTGCTTTGACCTCAGCACCCCCTATATTTGTCGTAACTCGGTAGCGGGTAGTGACCCGCGCCTATCCAACGGCTGCCCAAAAAGCAGTCGGACGCCCAGCAAGAGGCCAAGAACATGAGCGAAAAGGCACAGAACGTTCAGGACGTGTTCCTGAACCACCTGCGCAAGAACAAGACGCCCGTCACGATCTTCCTTGTGAACGGCGTGAAACTGCAGGGGATCGTCACCTGGTTCGACAATTTCTCGGTGCTGCTGCGCCGCGACGGCCATTCGCAGCTTGTTTACAAGCATGCGATCTCGACCATCATGCCGGTCACGCCGGTGCAGCTGTTCGACGGCGACAAGGCCGACGCAGCGGGCTGATTTGAGCGAAACCCACGAGCTGAACGGACACGATAGGGGCCGTCGCAAGGCCGAGGACACCGCCCGGCCACGAATGGTGGCGGCCGTGCTGTCACCGTATGCACCGGGAGTGCATCGCGAGGAGCGCGATCGTGGTGCCAAGCTTGAAGAGGCGGTCGGCTTGGCCCGCGCCATCGACCTCGATGTGCGCTTGGCCGAGACGGTGCCGCTGCGCCGCGTCACTCCTGCCACGCTCATCGGCAAAGGCGTGGTCGAGCGCGTAAAGGACAGTGTCAAGGCTCAGGGGATCGGGTTGGTTGTCGTCGACGACCGGTTGACTCCCGTGCAGCAGCGCAATCTCGAGAAGGCGTTGGACGCAAAGGTAATCGACCGCACCGGCCTCATTCTGGAGATCTTCGGTGCTCGTGCGCGCACACACGAAGGGCGCCTGCAGGTCGAGCTGGCAGCGCTCGACTACCAGCGCGGCCGCCTGGTGCGGTCGTGGACCCACTTGGAACGGCAGCGCGGCGGCTTCGGCTTCCTCGGGGGGCCTGGCGAATCGCAGATCGAGATCGACCGCCGCCTGATCGGCGAGCGCATGGTTCGAATCAAGCGCGATCTGGAAGGCGTGCGCCGCACCCGCGCCGTCAATCGCGCCGGGCGCCGCAAGGCACGCCTGCCGACGGTTGCACTGGTTGGCTACACCAACGCCGGCAAGTCGACCCTGTTCAACCGCTTGAGCGGCGCCGACGTCATGGCCAAGGACCTGCTGTTCGCTACGCTCGATCCGACCATGCGATCGATCAAGCTGCCCAGCGGCAAGCCCTGCGTGATCTCCGACACGGTCGGCTTCGTGTCCGACCTGCCGACGCACCTGGTCGAGGCCTTTCGAGCCACGCTCGAGGAGGTCCTGGAGGCCGACCTGATCGTGCATGTCCGCGACATCGCCCATCCCGACAGTGAGCAGCAGAAAGCCGACGTCGAGGCCGTGCTGCACGATCTCGGCGTTATCGAGGAAGGGGGAGGGCGGCTCATCATCGAGGCGCTGAACAAGATCGACATGCTGCCGCCCGACATCCGCCACCCGCTGGAGACCCGGTCCCATACCGGGGCCGAGCGCGCCCGGCAGTATCCGGTCTCGGCAATGACCGGGGAAGGCGTCGACCGGCTCCTCGAAGCGATCGGCGGGTTCCTGGGCCGTGCCGGAGAGGCACGCGAGGTCGAGGTGCCACTCAGCGATGGTGCCACGATCGCCTGGCTCTACCGCCACGGCGAGGTGCGCAGCCGCCACGACGAGGGCGAGATCGCGCGACTGACGGTCGCGCTCGACGCCGCCGCTTCGGCGCAATTCGAACGCCGTCTCGCGCGTTGACACTGGGCTCTCCGGATACCTATAAGCGGCCCAGTCCAGACAAAGGAAAGACCATGCAATTCAAGCCCTTGCACGATCGGCTGCTGCTCAAGCCGTCGTCTGCCGAGACCAAGACCAAGTCCGGTATCATCATCCCCGACACCGCCCAGGAGAAGCCCATGCAGGGCGAAGTCGTGGCAGTCGGCAAGGGTAAACGGCTGGAAGACGGCCGGCTCCAGGCGCTCGACGTCAAGGTCGGCGACCAGGTGCTGTACGGCAAGTGGTCGGGCACCGAGGTCAAGCTCGGCGGTGTCGAGCACGTGATCCTGAAGGAAGAGGACCTCTTCGGCATCGTCGGCTGACGACATGCTCGGCTCTGCAGACGCGGAGCGGGTTGCCGATCTGATGCGTGAGACTGCGGCTGCCGAACTGGAGCCGCGCTTCCGCACCTTGTCCGCGGAGGAGATTCGCGAGAAGCGTCCCGGCGATCTGGTTACAGTTGCCGACGAGGCCGCGGAGCAACGCTTGGCCACTGGGCTCGCCAAGATCCTGCCCGGTGTGCCGGTCGTGGGCGAGGAGGCCGTGGCAAAGGATGCGGGTCTGCTCGATCTTATCGCTCGCCCGGGCGAATCATGTTGGATCGTCGATCCATTGGATGGCACCAAGAACTTCGCCGAGGGCAGGGACCGTTTCGCCATCATCGTGGCCCTGGTTCGCGACACTCAGGCCGTCGCCGGCTGGATCCTGAACGTGCCGCGCCGTCAGGTCGCCATGGTGGTGAAGGGCGAGGGCGTGACTCTGGACGGGGTACGAGTGGCCCAGCGCAAACCCCGCCGACCGCCCAACGGCTTCGTCGGCTACAATGTCTTGAAGGAGTTCAAGCGTCAGCTGCAGCCTGAACAGCGTCGCCGCCTGGGCAAGGTCAGGCCGAGCAGCTGCTCAGGCGCGGAATACCTGGAGATGCTGGCCGGGCAATCCGATTTCAATCTCTTCCGCCGCGCCATGCCGTGGGACCACGCGGCCGGAGCGTTGATGATGACGGAAGCAGGCGGGGTCGCATGGCGCATCGATGGAAGCCCTTATGCGGCTTCCCAGCCAACCGCCTCGGGGGTGAATGCAGCCATCGATCCCGATGTCGCGTCGGAGGTGCGCGACGTGCTGGACACTGTTCGGATGCCGCTGCTGGCAGGGCTGCCAAAGGTGCAATGACAGGGTCGATCAGGCTTTCGTCTTGGCCTCCTGCCAAAGAGCTTCCATTTCCGGCAGCGTAGCGTCCGCGGGCTTGCGGTTCGTCTCGGCCAGGCGTTTTTCAATGTGGCGGAAGCGTCTCTCGAACTTGTCGTTCGTGGCGCGCAGCGCCGCCTCGGGGTCGACCTTACAGTGGCGTGCGAGGTTGGCGACGGCGAAGAGCACATCGCCCAGTTCGTCTGTCAGTCGCTCTTGGTCGACGGTTCCGGCCGCCAGTTCGGCCCTCAGCTCGCCCAGCTCCTCCTCGATCTTGTCGATCACTGGCCCCGTCTTCTTCCAGTCGAAGCCGACCCGGGCCGCCCGCTTCTGGATCTTTTCGGCCCGCAGCAGGGCGGGGAGGGCCTTCGCTACCCCGTCCAGGGTCCCT
This sequence comes from uncultured Rhodospirillales bacterium, assembly GCA_902825855.1. Classification (GTDB taxonomy): domain Bacteria; phylum Pseudomonadota; class Alphaproteobacteria; order Reyranellales; family Reyranellaceae; genus Reyranella. Next base: position 49,199 of record CADECW010000013.1, read on the forward strand.
GCCGGTTCGCGTCCCTTGGCCGCCCGCTCGGCTGCCTTGCGCGCCTCCCATGAGACAGTCTGGGCTTCGGCCGTGTCGATCTTGGCATCGCCAAAGACGTGGGGGTGCCGGTCGACCATCTTGTCGGCCACGGCCTCGGCCACTTCCGTGAAGCCAAAGGCGCCGGCCTCGCTCGCCATCTGGGAATGGTAGACGACCTGCAACAGCAGGTCGCCCAGTTCCTCCTTGAGTGCCGGCAAATCTTCGCGCTCGATGGCGTCCGCCACCTCGTAGGCTTCTTCGATAGTGTACGGCGCAATGGTCCGGAAGGTCTGGTCGATGTCCCACGGGCAGCCATGCTGGCGGTCGCGCAGCCACGCCATGACGGCGAGCAGTCGCGCCATCGGCTCGGGGGGCAGCGAGCTGACCTTGGGACGTTCGGACGTCATGCCGCTTATCCTCAACTCCGATATCGTATAATATATATTATGACAAATATAGATATTATCTTATTTATAATAGGTTACCAGTTTATCTGCATACTCTGCTTGAGAAGTGCCAGAAACTTGAGACCGCGGGCGGAGTCGCTCGCCGGCACGCCGAGCGTCAGCAGGATGCCCTCCTTAGGATTGCCCGGACGCTGTACGACCAGGTCGAATACCGTGCGAGTCTCACCGTCGCCTTGGCCCTTGGGTACGTTCTCGTAGACGATCAGGAACGTGCCATCGCCGAGCTTGCGGGCCTGGGCCCGCACAGTCGGACGGCGTGCCGCGATCGATCCGCTCTTGGTCGCGGCGTAGTGCTCGGCGTCCTTGACGCCCTCGAAGGCGAAATCGACCCGCCAGATGATAAGGCGATAGCGCTTCTCGCCGCTATAGGCGACGCCCCGCTCCCAGTCCTCGGTCGCCTGCCAGCCCAGCGGTAGCGACAGTTCGACTCTGATCGACCCGAACTGCACCCGGGCAAGGCCTTGTGCACTGTCGACGACGGCGACCCGCGACGACACCTGGTTGGGTCCCCCGGCAATGATGGGGTCGACGCCACGGTTGAAGCTGGCGCCGTTGTCCTTGACGGCGAAGTCGCGAAACGTCAGCCCGCCGGCATCGAGGTCGGCCGCTTGCGCCGAAAACCCGACGAAAACGGCACCGAGGCCCCCCAACAGGAACAAGCGGCGACCGGACTCGTTTTGTCTCGCTTCATGCGTCAGGTGTGGGACGCCTGCCAATCGTCTGATAGTAATGGACTATTCTCCATTAATTTCGATGACCAACCCGTCGTGGCAGGGTTGGACATGAGCCGGTGTCAGTCGATCGAGCTCAGCATAGTCCATATCGACGTGGAGATTGGTCAAAAAAGCCCGCTTGGGCGAAACGCGCGTGATCCATTCCAGGGCGCGGTCGAGATGAGCATGGGTCGGGTGCGGGCGGTAGCGCATGGCGTCCACAACCAGCACATCGACCCCTGCCATCGTCTCCAGCGCCTCGTCTGACAGGGCCACGCAATCGTTGGCGTAGGCGAAGCGTCCGAAGCGGAATCCAAGCGAGGTGGCGATGCCGTGGTCCTGCACGAATGGCCGGACCGGAAGACCCGCAGCCATAAACGGCCCATCGACGCGATGGTGCCGGTAGATCGGATTGTAGAAGCCGTCCTCCGCCGCGAAGCAGTAGCCGAACCGCTGGAGCAGGATCCTGTAGGTCCGCTCGTCGGACCACGCCTCGATCGGCCCTTGGCGCAGCATGTAGGGCCGCACGTCGTCAATGCCGTGGACTTGGTCGGCATGCTCGTGCGTCCACAATACCGCGTCGATGTTTTCGACCCTGGCGTCCAGCAATTGCGCGCGCAGGTCGGGCGATGTGTCGATCAGGATCGTCTTACCCTGGTCCTGGACCAAGATGGAGCAGCGCCGCCGGTGGTTGCGCGGGTCCGCCGGATTGGCGGCTCCCCATTCGCCGTTGCCGCCCCGGCCCCCTACCCTTGGTACGCCGCCTGACGTGCCGCAGCCGAGGATCGTTACCCGCACCTCACGCCCTCCAACCCTGTGCGCTCGGCTTTGGCGAACAGTCGGAAGAAGTTGTCGGTGGTGGCCGCCTCGAGCGCGGTCAGGCTGATGCCCTTCAGCTCGGCGAGCTTGGCTGCGGTATGGGCAACGAAGGCGGGCTCGTTGGTCTTGCCGCGCTTCGGGACCGGCGCCAGGTAGGGCGCGTCGGTCTCCACCAGAAGCCGGTCGAGCGGGATGTCTCGCACCGTAGCGCGCAGCGCCTCCGCCGCCTTGAAGGTAACGATCCCCGAGATCGAGATGTACATGCCGAGTGCCAACGCCCGATGCGCCACTTCGGCGCCCGAGCTGAAGCAATGGATCAGTCCGGGAAAGGCGCCCCTCGCGTACTCCGCTTCGAGGATGTCGCCTGTCTCGCGGTCGGCGTCGCGCGTATGGACAATCAGCGGCAAGCCGGTCTGGCGCGCCGCCGCGATATGGGCGCGAAAGCTTTCGGCCTGCTCGGCGCGGGGGCTGTGCTCGTAGTAGAAGTCCAGGCCGGTCTCGCCGATGCCGACGACTTTGGCGTGGCGCGCAGCTTCGATCAGGCGGTCGGGGGTGCGCTGCCCCTCCTCCTTGGCCTCGTGCGGATGCACGCCAACAGAGCACCAGACATTGCCATGGCGCTCGGCGATGGCCCTCACCTTGTCGAACTGGTCGAGCCTGGTGCCGATGGTCAGCATACCGGCCACGCCCGCGTTGCGGGCGCGCGCCAGCACGCCGCTCTCGTCAGCCTGGAGGTCGGGAAAATCGAGATGGCAGTGGCTGTCGATCAGCATCAGTTTGCTGCTTTTGCCGGTTCGACGTAACGCGGAAACACGCCTTGCGGCGGCGGCAGTGCGGTGCCCGACACCAGTTCCTTGTCGAAGCCCGCAAACGTCCGATCGGCCGCTGCGATCGCCAGCTGATCGAGGATCTTGCCCGCCGAGTCCGGCATGAAGGGCTGCACCAGCAAGGTCACGCGCCGGATGGTCTCGGCCAGCACCCACAGCACGGTGTCACGCCGCACGGTATCGGTCTTGGCAAGCGCCCACGGCGCCTGCGCGTCGACATAGCGGTTGGCGTCGGCGATCACTTCCCACATCGCGATCAGCGCGCGATGGAACGCCTGCTCGTCGAGGTCGCCACGCACCGCGGCCAACAGTTCCTTGGCACGATCGAGCAGCGCTGCGTCCGCCTCGGCGATCGCGCCCTTGGCTGGCACCTTGCCGCCGCCGCTCTTGGCCACGATCGACAGCACGCGCTGGCAGAGATTGCCGTAGGCATTGGCAAGATCGCCGTTCATGCGGCCGACCAGCGCTCGCCGCTGCAGGTCGCCATCGTTGCCGAACGGCACCTCACGCAGCAGGAAGTAGCGCACCGGATCGAGTCCGTAAGTTGCCACCAGCTCCACCGGATCGATGACGTTGCCCAGCGACTTGGAGATCTTCTGACCCTCGTTGGTCCACCAGCCGTGCGCGAACACGCGCTGCGGCGGCGCCACGCCGGCCGACATCAGGAAGGCCGGCCAGAACACGCAATGGAAGCGAATGATGTCCTTGCCCACCATGTGCAGGTCAGCCGGCCAGTACTTCCACAGAGGATCGTCCGTGTCGGGATAGCCGCACTCGGTGATGTAGTTGGTGAGCGCGTCGAGCCAGACGTACATGATGTGCTTGGAGTCGCCCGGCACCGGTATGCCCCAGGAAAAACTGGTGCGCGACACCGACAGATCCTGCAGGCCGCTCTTCACGAAGCTGATGACCTCGTTGCGCCGGCTCTCGGGCGCAATGAAGCGCGGATTCCTTTCGTAGAAGTCGAGCAGCCGATCGGTCCATGCCGACAGCTTGAAGAAGTACGATGGTTCCTCGACCCACTCGACTTCCGCGCCGGACGCCGTCGCACGGCGCTTGCCGTCGGGGCCTGCCTCGGTCTCGCCTTCGACGAAGTAGGCCTCGTCGCGCACCGAGTACCAGCCGGCATACTTGCCGAGATAGATGTCGCCTGAAGCAACGAGCTTCTCCCATAGCGCCTGCGCAGCCGCGTGATGTCGCGGCTCGGTCGTGCGGATGAAGTTGTCGGGACTGTAGTTCATCGTCTTGACGAGGTCGCGGAAGGTTTGGCTCACCTTGTCGGTGAAGGCTTGCGGTGCCAGTCCGGCGGCGGCAGCCGCCTTCTCGACCTTCTGGCCGTGTTCGTCGGTGCCCGTGAGGAAGTGCACGTCGTAACCGTCGAGCCGCTTGAAGCGGGCCAGCACATCGCAGGCGAGGGTCGTGTAGGCGTGCCCGATATGAGGCACGTCGTTCACGTAATAGATTGGCGTCGTGACGTAGAAGGTACCGCGGCCCGACATGATGACCGAACTCTTCAGCGCATTGCCGATTGGAGGGCGAGGAAGCTGCCCAGCACCGTTTGCTTGCGGTCGAGATTGACCCGATCGGCGCCTGACAGCAGTTCGGCGGCCTTTTCCCATGCAACGATCCAGCGATCAAGGCTGGCCGCGGCCAGCAATCGCGCCTGCAGGCCGCGCTCAGCCGGCACGACAGGTGCAGCTTCTCCGCCCAGCGCCCACTGCCGCGCCAGGCCCTTCAGCCAGCCGTCGAACAGGTAGTTCAGCGAGCGCCAGGCGGCATTCGCCTCCTCGCCGCGGCGCGCGAAGCGCTCGGCGAAACCATGCAGGCGCGCCATGTCGAGTTCAGGCAACGTCGCCAGCACTGCGACCATCTCGCTGTAGAGTTCCAGGCTGCCTGCGCCCGCGAGCTCCAGTGCACGACCGATGCTGCCCTCAGCCAGCCGGGCGAGAGCCGCCCTTTCCTCGGCCTTTACTGCCGGTGCGTGGTCGCCGAGCAGTCGCTCGACGATGTCGTCGGCGAGCGGCTGCAGCGCAAGCCTGCGGCAACGCGAACGGATGGTCGGCAACAATCGGCCCGGCGCATGCGCCACGATCAGCAGCACGGCGTTGGGCGGCGGCTCTTCCAGGATCTTCAAGACGGCGTTGGCGCTGTTGCGATTCATTTCGTCAGCGGAATCGACGATGGCGACGCGCCATTTTCCCATCGCCGGGGTCATGTGCATGAAAGCCCCGAGGTCGCGCACGTCGTCGACGGCGATCTCCGCGCGCATACGCCCGGTGTCGGGATTGAGAGTGCGCCTCAGATGAAACAGGTCTGGATGCGAACGCGCATCGACCAGCGCGCGACCCGGCGCATCGCCCGCCACGTCGAGCCCTTGCACCGCGCCGCCGCCGAACAGTCCTTGCTCCTGTGAACCGCACAGCAGGAACCGCGCAAAGCGCCACGCAAGAGTAGCCTTGCCGATGCCGCGCGGACCGGCCATCAGCCAGGCATGGTGCAGCCGCCCGCTTTCATGCGCCGCGAACATGGTCTTCTCGGCCGCCTCATGGCCGAGCACCTGCGCAGCCCGCCATGGCGGCGGCCAGTCGTAGGGCCATTCGAGCTTCTCGAGCTCGCTGGCGTCGGCGCTCGCCTTGCCCCTCGCCATCCCGTCAGGCTCCCAGGCGGTCCCTCACCGCGTCGGCGATCGCGGCGGCGATCGCATCGATCGTTCCTGTAGCATCGATCACGACGCAGCGCTTGGGCTCCTGTGCGGCAATTTCGAGGAAGCCGCGATTTACCCTTGCGTGGAAGTCGTTAGGCAGGCTCTCGTAGCGCGTCTCCGAGCCGCGCCGCTCGGCCGCCCGCTTGAGCCCGATCTCGATCGGCAGGTCGAGAATGAGGGTGAGATCGGGCCGGAAATCGCCGACCGCAATCTTGTAGAGCTGCTCGAAGATCTGCCGCTCGATGCCGTGGCCGTAGCCCTGGTAGGCAAGCGTCGAATCGGCAAATCGGTCGCTCACCACCCAGTCGCCGCGCTTCAGCGCCGGCCACACCGTCGAGCGCAGATGCTCGTGCCGTGCCGCGAAGTGGAGCAGCGCCTCGGTCGTACCGTCCCAGCGCTCGACCGGGCCTTCGACCAGCAGCTTGCGGATCATTTCCCCTCCCGGCGAGCCGCCGGGTTCGCGCGTCGTGACGACGCGATGACCGCGTCCTTCGAGCCAGCTCTTCAGCTGCGCCACCTGGGTCGACTTGCCCGCTCCTTCGCCGCCTTCGAGAGTGATGAAACGCCCGGCAGCGTGCCCCGTCACGAAAGCCAACCGAACAGATAGTGTCGGATCATGGTGGTGACGCGCCCGAACATGCCTTGGCGCTGCACGTCAGCGCCGGCCTCGAGCGGATACTCCACGACTCTGTTGTCGGGCAGCGTGACGACGGCGGTACCGAGCTTGGCACCCTTGGCGATCGGGGCAGCGATGGGCCCGTCGAAGCGCGCGACCACGCGCGGTGACACCGGCTGCCCGATGGGCGAGGTGACCTGGATCGGCTTCGCCACGACCAGCGGTACCTTGTCCATCGAACCCAGCCACACCGGCGCCTCGGCCACGGTGTCGCCCGCTCGGAATACGGTCGTGTTGGTGGATTCGCGGAAACCCCATTCCATCAACCGCGCCGTCTCCTGGGCGCGCTCGCTCATCGACGTGAGGCCGTTCACCACCAAAATCAGGCGGCGACCGTCACGGATCGACGAGGTCGCCTGGCCGTACCCGCCCTCCTCCGTGTGCCCGGTCTTCAGGCCGTCTGTCCCCGGCACGGTTTTGAGCAACCGGTTGCGGTTGTCCTGCTTGATGTTGTTGTAGGTCCAATTGCTCTCCGCATAGTAGCGATAGAGCTGCGGGAAATCATCGATGGTGCGCCACGACAGCACGGCAAGGTCGCGCGCCGTCGTCCATTGGCCGTCGGCCGGCCAGCCCGAGGAGTTCTTGAAGACAGTGCCGGTCATGCCGAGCTCACGCGCCTTGGCGGTCATGCGCTCGGCGAAGCTGTCTTCGTTACCCGACAGGCCCTCGGCGATGACTACGCAGGCGTCATTGCCCGACAGCACGATCATGCCCTTGATCAGGTCCTCGACCGAGACCTCGCTGCCCAACTCGACGAACATGCGCGAGCCACCCATGTTGCGCGCGCGCTCGCTGACCCTGAAGCGCGTGTCGAGCTTCAGGCGACCGGCGTTCAACTCCTCGAAGACGATGTAGATCGTCATCATCTTCGCCATCGACGACGGATGCATCGGCTTGTCGCCGTCCTTGAACAGCAGCACCGTCGAGGTCTGCGGATCGACCATGAAGGCCTGCTTGGCGAGCGTGCCGATACCGACCTGGGAGGGCGGCAGCGCCTCGGTCTTGGCCGCGGCCGACGCCGCGTTGGGCTTGCCAGGCGTCGTGGTCGTGCGGGGCTTGGCCGGCGGCTTCTGCTGCTGCTGCGCCTGGTTCTGCCGCTTTGGCGGCTGCTCGGTCTGCGCCAGGGCGGCAAGCGGCGCGCCTGCCAGGCTGGCCGCGACGAAAATCACCGTCAGTGCACGGAGCAGTTCATTCAGACACGACACGGGCGTCTCCATAGCCAGATCGCTTCAGCCTGTCCGCGACGATGCCGGCGGCATCCGCGGTCGTATAGGGGCCCACGCGCACGCGCCACACATCGCGTCCGCCGGCCGATCCCTGGGAAACCTCAGAGGCACCGTAGCTGCGTATCGCGCCGCGCTGGCGCTCGGCGTTTTCCATCGTCGAGAAGGCTCCCGTCTGCACATAGAAGCCTCCGCCGGCAAGCGCCGATGTTGCAGGCACTGCCGATCCGGCTCCGTTGGCCAGCGAGGCCACGGTCACGCCCCCTCCCCGGCCGCCATACGCCATCGGCGTCTCCACCGAGGGCAGCTGTGGCGTCGTCGGCCACACCGGTTGCGGGGCGGGCTGCGCCGGCACGACAACAGGCTGCGGTTGTGGCTGCGGCACGATGACCTGGGCGGGCACCTGAGCGGGCACCTGGGTCGGCGGTGGCGCCGCCGCCATCGTCACCGCAGGAACGGTGCGCTGACCGGAGGAGACCTGCGCCACCGCTGCATTCTGTTCGGCTGGCCCGCCGCCTGAGATCGCGACATCGCGCACGGCCATGCTCTCGGCGGAGAGCTGGTCGATGCGCACCCGAGCCGTCCCGTTCCTGACGATGTCGAGCTCCTGCGCCGCCGTGCGTGACAGGTCGATGACGCGGTTGCGGGCGAACGGGCCGCGGTCGTTGATGCGCACGACCGTGCTCGTGCCATTGTCGAGGTTGGTGACACGCACGATGGCGGGCATCTGCAGGGTGCGGTGTGCAGCCGTGCGATCGCCCTGGTCGTAGCGCTCGCCGTTGGCTGTCGACTTGCCGTGGAAGCCCGGCCCATACCACGAGGCGACGCCGGTCTCGGTCCGGTTGAACTCTTCCTGGGGCGTGTAGGTGACTCCGTCTATCTTGTAGGGCGCTCCGACCTTGTAGCTGCCGCGCTGGGCCGTTGCGGCGCCGGCGCTTCGGCTTGACGAGCCACAGGCCCCGAGAAGACCGGCCAGGCTGCCCAGCAAAAGCAGTGTCCCCACGATGCGAACGACCGGCATCGGATCAATACGCGGGCTGACTACGGATAGGGGCATCACTGCCGCATCATACATCATCTTGAGGCAGTCGGGCAGTCACCTTGCTGCAGCGATCTTGTCGGACAGCAGCCCGACCGCGAGCCCGAAGAAATCCGATTGATTCCAGCGCAGGATGGCCTGGAAGTTCGCGGTCGTCAGGAAAGTCGGGCCGCCCGCGCCGGCCGGTCGCACGATTCTCTGGCCCTGCCCTGCTCCTGACCCGGCCGGCACTTCCTGGCCCCAGGACAGGCCGGGCTTCCAGCCGACGCGCCGCAGGTAATTGCAGATCGAAGCGAAGACGTCGGCCTTGTTGGTCCAGATGTCCATGCGTCCGTCGCCATCGCCGTCGGCGGCGTAGGCAAGGAAACTCGTCGGAATGAATTGGCACTGGCCCATCGCGCCCGCCCATGAGCCCTTCATGTTCTCGAAGCTGACATGGCGCTGGGCCAGAATCCTGAGCGCGGCGATCAGCTGCTGGCGGAAGAACTGGGCGCGGAAATTGTTGTAGACCAAGGTTGCCAGCGCATCGATGACCTCGAAGTCACCGAGGCGCGTGCCGTAGTTGCTCTCGATGCCCCACAGCGCGACCACGGTCGAGTCGGGGATGCCGGCGGGCCCGGCGAAGCGGCTGACCAGAGCACGGTTCTCGGCCAGGCGAGCCCGCCCGTTCTTCACGCGCTCATCCGACACCACGATCTCGAGGTAACGGTCGAACGTCATCTTGAACTCGGGTTGATTGCGCGCGAGTTCCATCACCCGCGGAACCTCCTGGACCTTGCCCAGGGCCATGTCGAGCGTGCCCGCATCGACGCCCGCTTTCAGCGCCTCGGCGCGGATGCTGCGCAGAAAGGCGTCGAACTTGGGATCACCGCTTTGAGCCAGGGCCGTGGCCGGGGAGAGAGCCAGGGCGGTACAGAGGAGACGTCGGCTTATCATGATGTTGGCCCACCTGTTGAGCGAGCGAATGAAGAACGATAGCGAAGTAGTTGGTGGATTTGCAATATTTGTCGCGACGCAATCGAATGGACTGCAGGGACAGTGCATGGCGGTCGCATGCGCGCCAACCGCGGCCTGACCGCCAGTCGGGCGCAGACCAGTCCGCCTGCGCCGGTGCGCGGAGCAGGTCCTGCGACCTTGGCCTCCCCTGCTAGACGTCGAACATGATCACCGAGCGCAGCACCTTCCCCGACTTCATGTTGGCAAAGCCTTCATTGATCTCGGACAGCTTTATGCGCGCCGATATCCAGTCATCCAGGTGCAGCCGGCCCTTCAGGTAGTGTTCCACGAGCCGGGGCATGTCGATGCGGAAGCGGTTCGAGCCCATCGACGAGCCCTGAACCTTCTTTTCCCCTCGCAGGAAATCGAAGCCGTGCAATTCGATCTTCGTGCCGAACGGGATCATGCCGATGATCGTGGCCACGCCTCCCGGCCCCAGCATCTGGAAGGCCTGCTCGGCCGTGATCTTGGCGCCCACGGCTTCGATGGCATGATGCACCTGGCCCTTGGTCAGTTCCTTGACCTGCTCGACCGGGTCGCCGTTGCGCACATCGATGATGTCGGTAGCGCCGAGCTTCGTGGCGAGTTGGAGCTTCACCGGATTGTTATCGACGGCAATGATGCGGCCGGCGCCGACGATCGCCGCGCCATTGATCGCCGCCATGCCGATGCCGCCACAGCCGATGACCACTACGGTTTCTCCGGGCGCGACCTTCGCCGTGTTGAAGATGGCGCCCACACCGGTCATCACGCCGCAGCCGATCAACGACGCGCGATCCAGCGGCATGTCATTGCGAATCTTCACGATCGCATTTTCATGCACCAGCATCTGCTCGGCAAAAGACGACATGTTGATGAACTGGTGGATCGGACCCGTCTTGTTCCAAGTCAGCCGCGTCGAAACGCCAGGCGGCAGCTTGACCTCGGTATTCGTGCAGATCGCCGGTCGGCCCGACAGGCACTGCTCACAGGTGCCGCAGAACACCGACAGACAAGTGACGACGTGATCACCCTTCTTGACGTATGTGACGTCGGAGCCGACTTGCTCGACGATGCCGGCGGATTCGTGGCCAAGCACGGCGGGCAGCGGGTGTGGGTAAAGCCCCTCGATGAAGTGCAGGTCGGAGTGGCACAGACCGGCGCATGCGGTGCGCAACAGGACCTCGCGCGGTCCTGGCTTGCGAAGCCCGACATCTTCGATGGCCAGGGGCTTGTTCACTTCGTGCAACACGGCAGCTTTCATGTCCCGATCCTCCCTTTTGGCAGGCCCGCACTGCGCCTTTTCATGGCATCTGTCTGCCCTTCAGATCAATGCCGGCATCACATTTAAATGGCACGCGCGCGTCGCTGGGCGGTCGCCATCACGAGCGCAGCAAGCGCTTGAAGCGCCGTGGTCAATGCCAGTGCCCAGCTGTAGCCGTCGGGATCCCAGCCGCCCGAAGCGGTGCGCGGCCAAAGATCTAGGATCCAGCCGATCGTCGCCTGGATCAGGAAGGCAAAACCAAGGGTCAGCGTGTTGACGGCCGTGGAGACTCGCCCGGTCTGCTCGGGAGGAAACATCTGGCACGTCACGACATAGCCCGCCGGTCCCGCCGCACCGAACACCGCGAGCGCGAGCCACAGCACGAGCACGATCGCGGGCTGGTTCGGCTGCAGCATGAGGCCCATCTGCAGCAGTACCATGCCGATGAGCGACACGATCGGGACGAGGAATGCCGGCAGGCCGGCGGCGGTCGCCCGGCTGGCCGCGCTGCCGGTGAGCATGCTGCCCGCGACCATCGCGAAGGTGTAGAGGAACAGCACGCCGGCCCGGGCCGGGCCATCCATGCCGGCCACGTCCCGCAGCCAGGGGCCTGCCCAAAGGCCGAGGTAGGCAAAGTTGAACATCGAAAGCGTCGCAACTGCTGGAGCGAACCGCCAGAAGGTCCGCGAGGCGAGGATGCGGCCGCTCAACGCAATGTCGCCCCGCAGGCTTCGCGCGTTGCCTGCGACGCGACGCTTCTCGGGCACTGACAGGAAAATCCAGGCCGCGACCCCGAGTGCCAGCAGGCTGAGTCCAAAGAAGATGCCCCGCCAGCCAAGGGCCGGCAGCAGCGCCTGGACGGGCGAGGTGGTGAGCGCGCTGCCGAGTGCGCCGATCGCCGTCGCGATGCCGGTCACGTGCGCGACCCTATTGCGTTCGAACCAGTCGGCATGCGCCTTGATCAGCGCCATCAGACCGGCCGAGATGCCGACGCCGAGGATCATCCGCGCGACGGCCAGCCCGGCAAAACCGGGCGACAGCGCAAAGATGGCGAAGCCCAAGGCTGCGACCAGCATCAGCACGATCTGAACGCGCCGCGCGCCGAACGCGTCGAGTGCCACGCCGAGCGGCAGCTGTGCCACCGCATAGGCCCCGAACAGCGAGGCGGCCAGCACACCGAGTTCGACCGCTGACAGGCCGAGTTCAAGGGCAAGCACGGGACCGACGATCGCCATCACCATGCGCGCGGCCTGGTTCATCACGTTTGCCGCGGCCAATGGAAAGGTCACCCGGACCATCAGCCGGGACAGCAACGCCGGGCCTCCGCTCAGGCGAGTTTCGACAGCACGCCGGCGCCGAATCGATTCATATTGTCGATCGTTCCCTGCAAGGTCTGCGCCGTGCCGTAGCCGAACAGCCGCACGTCGACCGCGCTGACGCCGAGGTCTTGCAGTCTCCTGATATCTCCGACCCAGTCGGCTTCGTTTCCGGTGAAGAGCTCAGCCTCGCCGTCGATGCTACCGCGAGAACGTACACCTGGCCCGGTGAGGACCCGATAGGCCAGGCTGATCTCCTTCGGGTCGCGACCGCCGCGCTCGCAGAAGCCGTGAAAGCGTTCCAGCCCCCGCCGAAAGGTCGAGACCGTGTTCATCGGATGCTGCGGGTTGGTGCCGACCGGATACCAGCCATGAGCATAGCGGACGGTCCGGCGCAGCGCCGGCGCGCTCTCCCCACCCACCCAGACAGGAATCGGCTGCTGGACCGGCTTCGGCGTGAAGACCACGTCGTCGAAGCGCACATACTTGCCGGTAAATTTCGGCGCCTCGGCAAACCACAGCTCATGGCACGCGGCCATCCATTCGTCGGTGACGTTGCCGCGATCGTCGAACGGGGCGGCGCCGATCGCCTCGAACTCTTCGCGGCACCAGCCTACACCAATGCCCAACGTGAGGCGGCCCCTCGAGAGGTAGTCGATGGTGGACAGCACCTTGGCGGTCAGAACGGCCGGGCGGTGCGGCACCACCATCACCGAAAGCACGAAGCGAAGCTTCTTGGTCAGTCCGGCGAGATAGGCCGTGGTCGTCAGCTGCTCGAGCCACGCAGCCGCGGCGCCCGCCGGGAACTCGCCGGTCCCGGTATAGGGATATTTCGACTGCAGATTGCTCGGCACCATGATGTGGTCACTGATCGTGACGTAGTCGAAGCCCAGCGCCTCGCCCTCGGTGACAATCCGGCCCAGGCTGTCCGGATGGATCAGCGGACCCGTCGTAGGCGCATTGAAGCCGATCTGCATGATGTTCTCCTCCCCCGTGGTCAAGACGGCGATTCAGGCAGCTATTGATAGGCCGCCTTGATCGTCCGGGTGAGTTCCTCGCTCACCTCATCGTTGGGCTCGTCCGGCTGGCCAACATCGGGCTTGGTCGCCGGCGCGACGAGATCGGGATCGGTCATCGACCGCACGGCGGGCAGCGCGAGCGGCCGCCGGCCGACCTTCACCCGCTCGCGCGCTTTTAGCTTTCTCACCATCAGCCCGCCCGCACGTCCTGGTCTTCCAGAATCTCGAGTATCTCCAGATCTTCGAGCCGCACCCAGGTCGTGCCGTCGGGCCAGTAGGATGGGCATTGCATCATCGGCTGCAGGCCGTCCGATCCCGAATCTGCGGTACCGACATGGCGAAAGATGTCCTCCCTGCCGACGAAGCGCTCGAGGCCAGGCGCCAGCGCGTCGCTGCTCGCCGGGCGGAAGATGGCGCGCACGCGGTCGAGATACTGGACCGCCTTGCGGTCGATCGGCGCTGGTCGATGAGCGTCGTCCGTGGGCCGGCTTGCGCCAGCGGGCTCGTCGGGGTCCGTCATCGAAGGTACGCCCGGCACGCTGATCGTGCGCCGTCCCGCCTGCACGCGGCCGCCAGCCTTCCGGGAGAGTCCATTCCACCGCATGCGTCGATCCTGCCACGGGACCTCGATTGGCGGTAAGAAATAACCGGGCTGTCGAAAAACGCAGGGAGGACTCGGATGAAAGAACTTTCGGGCCGGATTGCCGTCGTCACCGGCGGCGGTTCGGGCATGGGCCGAGAATTGGTCCGCCTCCTGGTGGCCGAGGGCTGTCACGTCGCCATGTGCGACGTTTCGATGCGCGGCATGGCGGAGAGACGAGAGCAGTGTGAGGCGACAGGGCTGCCTCAGGGCCTGCGCGTGACCTCGCATCTCGCCGACGTGTCCAACGAAGCCGACGTGATCCGCTTTCGCGACGAAGCCAAAGATCAGCATGCGACCGACCGCATCCATCTGCTGTTCAACAATGCCGGGATCGGCGGCGGCGGCAGCATGGTGGTCAACAGCCGCGACGAGTGGGAACGCACCTTCAACATATGCTGGGGCGGCGTTTACCTTGCCACCCGCACTTTCCTGCCGCTGCTGCAGGCGGCGGACGAAGCGCACATCGTCAACACCAGCAGCATGAACGGCTTCTGGGCGTCGGTCGGACCCGGCGCGCCGCACACGGCCTATTCGGCGGCAAAATTCGCGGTAAGAGGGTTCACCGAGGCCCTGATGACGGATCTCCGGCTGAATGCACCACATATCAAGGTCTCGGTCGTCATGCCCGGACACATCGGCACCAGCTTTCGCACCAACTCGCTCAAGGTCCAGACCAGCAACGATTCTGATGAACTGGATGCCCGACAGATCGCCCAGGCACGCGCGCGGCTCACCTCGATGGGCAAGGACGCGTCGGCGCTGTCGGATGAGGAGATCAAAGCCATGCTCGCAGAGCGCGCCCAGCGTTTTCTGTTGGATGCGCCTACCAGCGCGGCCGAGGCAGCGAGGATCATCCTGGACGGAGTGAAGGCCGACAGGTGGCGCATCCTCGTCGGGTCCGACGCCCACCTCATGGACCGGATGGTGCGTGACGATCCTGATCACATCTACGAGGAGCAGTTCTTCGCCCGCTTTGCGGCCGCGGCCGGCTGGCATTCCGGACGCTGAGGCGCCTCCTGCGCACCGCAGAGGACGCCCAAAGCTAGTACGGGGTCGCCCAGCTGGACTCGAGTTCCGCCTCGATGCGGCGGTGGCGCGCTCTGATCACGTCGGCCGGCACCGCGCTTACGAAGGCGTAGAAGGTCTTGTTGCGGATCGCATCTATCACCCTCTCGCCGACCAGTCTTGGGTCGATGCCGGTCCGCGCCAGGCGCTCCGCCATGACCGCCTCCGCGGCCGGACGGAGCAGCGGACCACCCAGGTGATCCGGCCGATGGCGCGCGCCTTGCGCCAGGTTGGTGGCGATCGGTCCGGGGCACAGGGCCGTCACGCCGACATTGGTGCCCTCCAGCTCATGCTCCAGCGCCTCCGTCAGCGACAGCACGGCATACTTGCTCATCGAATACGGGCCTTGATCGGTGCCGCGCCGGTTCTGGGTAGCGGCGACGGAGGCGGTGTTGACGACGTGTCCGTCCTCGCCGTGCTTCAGTATCGCCGGCACGAAGTGCCGGATGCCGTGGATGACTCCCCAGACATTGACGCCGATGACGAAGGCCCAGTCAGACACCGGCACGTCCACCAGCCGGGTGCCATGCATCGGCACGCCGGCATTGTTGCAGACGATGTGGAGCTTGCCGAAGCGCCGCTCGGCCTCGGCAAGCGCGTCGATCACCGACTGCTCCTGGGTGACGTCGATCCTGACCGGCAGCACCTGCTTGTTGGTACCAGAGAGCTGGTGTGCTGCCTGTTCCACGGCATCCTTCTCGATGTCGGCCATGATCACGTTGGCGCCCGCTTCGGCCAATGCCTTGGCGATGCCGAAGCCGATCCCCGAGGCGGCACCAGTGACGATGGCTGTCTTGCCGGAAATCTCCATGGTCCACGACCTCCAGCGGAGTCACCGCGCAGTTATTCTATGAGATTGTAGTGCCTGATCGGCCGAGGGCAACGCAGTGAACCCGAATTACAGGGCGCCGCGGAGGGTCCGGCATCAGAGGAGAAGCAACTGTCGCTTCACTCCAGGGAAACCCTGCCTGTTCCGTCGACGATGAGTGTGACCTCGGTCGTGCCCCTGTAAGCCTTTGCCCGCCACGCCCCGTTGCTGGTCTTTCCCACTATGCTCGCCCGTTTGTAGCCATCCATCTCGACGGCTACTTTGGCCGCCTTCTTGTCCAGATCGTCCTGCTTCGGCGGTTCAGGTGGTGCCACTGGAGCATCGCTCGACGAGGAGGTAGTCGCTCTGGGAGCCCGCACGAATGGGACCGGTGGCCGGGCGGCGACCGGAGCGAGGCTTGCAGCAGGAAAAGTTTGCGTCGCTGTCGGGATGGTCGCCGCGACAGGCGACGAAATTCCGATTGCCTTGGGCGAAGGCGGCACGGCATTGACGGCCACCCAGCCAACTGCAGCGAACATTCCAACGAGAAGGAAGTTGTTTGGCATCTGCGTCACCCGCGACGCTCTACCTTAACGATATCGGGCGTCTTGCAATAGCAACATGCAAGGGCTGGGTTATGATCGAATGCAGGTCACGTAAGTGGGCGTTCGATAGCTGTTCACCCCACTACTATGGATTGTAGGGCCGTCGTCGATCCGCATACACTACCCTGAGTGTCCACGGAGCGGTCAGAAAGGTTGAGAAGCAGCGTTTCGAGGTATGCAATTCTGAAGGGCTTGGAGGTCCGGCGGACTGGACCGCCGCGATCACCGTGCCGCGGGATTCTCGGTATTTTCCTCGAACATAGTCGCTTTCGAAATGGCCGACTCCGTGGGAAAGATTACGACTCGCCCTGCAATCTACTACGGCACATTCGGGCCAGTAGTGAGTGCTCCGGAGATTTGCCGATGTTCGTTCGGATCAAGCAGCCTCACCTCTATTGCCGAAGCCCGACACGTACCAGGCCCTCGACTAGACGAGCGCGATCCTCGGAGCGCACATACGGCGAAGTCGCCTCAACCCAGGCCGGTGACACGACAGGCATGATTGCCCTGAGATCAAGAAGCAGACTTGCCCCGATGCCGAGATCGCCAAGATGACCTGCGCAAGAAGCGCCGAGCAGCAATGGATAGGCATGACCCGGCCGCAGTCGATGCGCCTGCCGGGCGAACTTCAGCCCGGCGCCGTATTCCGCCCCCTGGAAATAGGCAAATGCCTGATAGAGCTCGAAGTCAGAGAGATACGTGTCGCGAGGGCTTAGCCGCATCGCCCGGTGAATGGAGGCCAAGGCTTCTGCCGAACGGCCGCCGAAGGCGTGGGCATTTCCCAGCAATCCGTGTGCATTCACGGAATTGGGACTGAGTTCCACGGCCCGGGTCAATGCGACCATCGACAGCTCGTTATCCCGGGTGGCGTATCCGACCATTCCTTGAGCGAGGTGTGGCCACAGTTCGTCGTTGTCGACGGCCAGTGCATGCGCAATCAAGGACTTCGCCTGTATCAGCACCTCTGCCATATCCTCCCAACCTTGGAAGGCGCGAAAGATCAGGAGCCAGGCCTTCATCCCGAGCGCCTGGGCATATTCGCCATCATGATCCAGCGCGCGATCGAGGAACTCCAGTGCCTTGCGGCTCGCGCTTTCGGATTGCTGCGAGGAATGATGCAATGCCCGGATCACGCATTCCCATGCGTCCAGACTATGCGTCGGCTTGCGACTTACCCTCGCGTACTCGGCAGCCAGGAGCTCGGGCCCGAGCCGGCCAACGATGCTTGTCGTAATGTCGTCCTGGATGGCGAAAACGTGCTCGAGCTTCCGATCGTAGCGTTCCGCCCACAGATGATTGCCGCCCTCCGTCTCGAGGAGCTGCGCCGTTACACGAATATCGTCGCCGGTCATGCGCACGCTACCCTCGAGCACGTACCTGACGCCGAGCTCGTGGCCGAGCCTGCGCAGGTCGATCTGCTGACCTTCGTAGGTCGACATGGTGTTTCGTGCGATCACCAGAAAATTCTTGAGGCGGCAAAGCGCAGACGTGATGTCCTCCGTTATGCCGTCGGCAAAAAATCGCTGCCCGGCGTCGCGCGAAAGATTGGCGAACGGAAGAACGGCGATCGAGGGGCGATCGAAAGGTGCGTTGGGCGGAATCGGCGTCAAGCCGTCCGCCTGGCTTGAGACGCGGGAGTCCGAGGCATCTTGCACGGTTCCCACGAAGCGGATGCCTTTTCGGGACACCGTGCGGATCAGGCGCTGCTCCTCGCCGTTGTCGCCGATGGCGCGGCGGGCAGCATTGATGCGGCTGACCAGGGTCGAGTCCGACACGATGCGTCCGCCCCAAATCACTGCGATCAAGTCGTCTTTGGAGACGACGCGATCACGATTGGCGATCAGGTAGGCGAGCAGATCGAAGACCTGCGGCTGCGTCGCGATCAGGACTGATCCGTTCTTCAATTCGCGGCGGTCCATGTCCAGTGTGAAGCAGTCGAATTGGACGCGCAGTCGCACCTCCAGCGCCCCGACACTGCGGGCCGTTCAAATCAATGAAACGTCGCTTGAAAATCAATCGTCCGTCAAGGTCATGGCGCGCCCCGCCCGCTATGGTCGAACACGATCAATCGCCGTGGGAGGCCTGCGATGAGGGTCACATATGTCGTTCTGCTCTTGGCGATCGGGGTTGTCAGCCCGTTGCTGCCGGTTCATGCCCAACGCGACCCGGTCAGAGCGGAACGCCCCGTGTGGCCACCGTCCGGATCGACCTGGATCGTCAGGCTGATTCTCTCTGGCTCGCTGGGGACCGGGAGCAGCAACTCCATCTTCGAATCATTGGGAGAGGTCGAATGGGATGGAAGGTGGGTCAACTCCCAGCGCGGCATCACCCAGAACTACTTCGATGACGAGCGGCGAATTATCGGTGCCTCGACGACCGACGGCAAGCCGATCCATTCGTACCATCCGTATGAGGCTCTCTACAATTGGCCGCTGTGGGTCGGGAAGTCCTGGCCGAGTGAGTTGCAGCTAAAGGTCTATCAAAGCAGTCTGACGCTCGATCTCAAGTTCGACTTCGCCGTCGAGGCCTTCGAAGAGGTCGCCGTACCCGCTGGAACGTTCACGACGTTCCGCATTCGGCGCACCAGCCCCAATGACCGCATGGTGGTCTGGTACGAACCCAAGCTCGGGTTGGAGGTCAAGCGCGACTGGGAGCGCTTCGCAACACACCCGTCTGGGCCCGGAACGCACCAGATGGAGATGCTCTCGTATGTCATCAAGAACTGACGTTGCTTGATCTGATTGCCCCGATCGAGAGCTCCCGGTCGGCGAAAGGCGGTCGCGGAGCAGCAAGTTCCCTTTGTTGTGGATTCCTGGAGCCTAAACATGACCATCTCCATCAGCCAACCGAACCCCTCCCCGTCCCCGGAAACCGTGGCTATCTCCCCCGGCCCGATCATGCAGCTGGGCCTGGGTTTCTGGGGATCGAAGACCCTTCTGAGTGCAGTTGAAATCGGCCTGTTCACGGAGCTCGCCGACGGGCCGCTCGACCTCGCTGCAGTAAACAAGCGCCTGGGACTGCACGAGCGCGGTGCCCGCGATTTCCTCGATGCTCTTGTCGCCCTTGGAATGCTCGATCGCCATGGTGAACGATACGCCAATACACCCTCGACGGACCTCTTTCTCGATCGTCGCAAGACCGGCTATGTCGGCGGTCTGCTGGAAATGGCCAATGCTCGCCTCTATCCGTTCTGGGGCTCGCTGACCGAGGCCCTTCGTACCGGCGAACCACAGAACGAGGCCAAGCAGGGCCGCGATCTGTTCGACGAACTCTACCGAGATCCGCAGCGGCTCGCCGAATTTCTCAAGGCCATGACCGGCTTGAGCCTCGACTCGGCGGCCGCCATTGCCGACAAGTTTCCGTGGGCGGACAACCGAACGTTCGTCGATATCGGGACCGCCCAGGGCGGACTTGCAGCGACCGTGGTGCGTTCACACACTCATCTGAGTGGGATCGGCTTTGATCTTCCGGCGGTGCAGCCACACTTCGAAGCCTTCGTCGCCGAACAGGGCTTGTCCCACCGACTCACATTCAACGGCGGCGACTTCTTTGCCGATCCCCTGCCATCGGCAGACGTACTGATCATGGGCCATATCCTCCACGACTGGAGCCTCGACAAGAAATGCTTGCTGATCGACAAGGCCTATCGGGCACTGCCGTACGGAGGAACTCTGATCGTGTATGAGACGATCATAGATGACGAGCGGCGGAAGAATGCCTTCGGCCTGCTCATGAGCCTCAACATGCTGATCGAGACCCGCGAAGGATTCGACTACACGGGCCAAGATTGCATGACGTGGATGAAAACGGCCGGTTTCGCCGAGACGCGGGTTGAACCGTTGGCTGGTCCCGAGTCCATGGTGATCGGCGTCAAGTAGCGCGAGCGGACCCACCGGAAACTTCCTCGTGTTCGCCTTCGCGCCGCCAGGCCGGCGCGGCGTGTGGTTCGGCGGCCGACCAAGGCAAGCATCCGCAGCGCGTGAACGGCCGTAGCGCGACGGGACGCATTGCAAGGACAACGGCACCGCTATCTGACGGCCGAGGTCAGCGCTTCACGCAGCGGCTCGTCGTCGATAATCCTGTTGGAAAACGGCCGCTCTCCGACGCCGATGAGGGCGACCGTCGTGGCGAACGCGGTCGTGAATACGAACAACGCCAGTGCCTGCGGCCGGGCCTTGTCCAGCTGTACGACCGCAACCGCAACCTGCGTCAGTATTCCCAGGGCGATCACTGCAAGCCAATTCAGGGGCGCGCTGATGTCGCCGGACAGCGCGCGCCGTTCCAACCGCGCCTCGCGGACGGTAACCAGACTTTCGATCATCGCCGCCTGCACCGCCGGCGGCAGCGATGCAGTAAGGACGGACGAGCTGAGATTCCGAACCGCACCGAGCTTGTTGGGGACGGAGCCCTGTTGGCGCATCTTCGGAAGCTCTTCGTTCAGCACGAACTCCAGATAGGCGATGGATGCCCGCTGAACCGATTGCGCGTCCTTTCCCACAGCCTCCGACAAACGGAGAATCGTCCTGATACCCTCCGCTTCTCGAAACACAGCCGTTTCGGCGTTGGCATTGCGCCGCTGCACATCATTTGCAAGGAAGGCTGCAAACAATCCGAACAGGACAGCGACGCTGGCAAAGAACGGTCCGGGAATTCCCGTGCAACTTGCGAAATAGGGTCGCGCGGGTGACTCGTGCGTGACCCATACGATGGCAAGCGCGATCGCATAAAGCACAACAAAGGGAACAAGAATGATCACCCACGTGTTTGAACCCAACCAGAGATCAAGCATGGCGTAAAAGCTCCCCCTTGAAACGACCTCGAACATTGAACCCGGATCGGTCCTTGATTGACCTCCTCACGCTTCGAAGCTGCCTCCCCGACAAGGTTCCGATCACACGCTGGCAATCCTTGTGCCGTCGCTGTGCAAACCCCCGAGCCTACAGTCAGGGCCACAAATGGGGGTGCGCAATGGGCATAATGGCGGACCACGCGTCATTCGAACAGTCGGTCGTCTTCACTTCGCGTTGACTCTCGCTCAGCGGTCGCCACCTGCCAAGCCGAGCCGAGCTCGGCGCATCAGACGGCAACGAAGTGTTGCTCCCTGCCCTCGTGCCGAGTTCAGCAAGCCTCTGATCACGCCGACCCTGCAATCACCCTGGGCGCACGAGGCGGGCCATAGTCAGCAGGCACAGGGGCAACAACGGCAAGGCTACCGCCCGTCTTAGTCCTCCGCCCGATAGTCGACGGCCTCCGTCGGATCGGCCAATGGTAGGCACGGGCGCCGGCATCAGTTCGAACGCAGCCAACTCTGCTGCGGAACCCGTAGGGCAAAGGAACTGAAACGCCCGGCGCATCACGCCGCCCTACCCTTTCAGATGTTACTACGGCAGTGCCCGACGCCGTGATCCTGGCCCGTCTGGATCACTGCGCGACAGCCCTCACGAGCCCAGCACTTTGTCGTTCGGATCGACGTTCAGATTGTATTTCATGATCCGGCCATGCCTACCGGACCGGTCTCCCTCCAGCCCGTAAACCGGACCGTCAGGGCCGCCCGCCTGCGCCAGGACGTTTTCGATGGCAGCTTTGTCGGCGACGTTCAGGACCAGCTCAAAAACCTCGAGCGTTTGCGGCAGATGACGGGCATATCGCGCGCCGACGATTGCCGCAGCGACCTGCGGCTGATCAAGCGCCCAGCGGGTCGCAACCGAGGACAGCGCCACGCCGTGCCGGTCGCCAATCGACTTGAGCGTGGCCAGAAGGGATTGGAACAGATCCCACGAGCCGAATTCGTCGATGATGAGCCTGTACTTCACGAGGCTGCGGTTCTCGAAGGTGAAGCCGGGATCGGGGCGACCGAGCCAGTGCTCGGTGAGAAAACCGCCAGCCAGCGTGCCGTAGCAGAGAATCTGGACGTTTCGGCGGGCACACCACGTCGCGAAGGTTCCTGCCGGCCGCCGGTCGAGCAGCGAATACTGAACCTGGGCCGAGGCCACATCGAGGCCCGCCTCTATGAAGCGATCCATCGTCGGCGCATCCCAGTTGGTGACGCCTAAATTGGCGATCTTGCCCTTGCGTTGGCAGTTCCTTAGCACGGCGAGCGCACCGATCGGATCGCCGAGGGTCATGTCCCACCAGAAGAACTGGACCAGCGGCAGGCAATCGATCTTCAGCCGCTGCAGCGAGCGGTCGACGATCCCCTCGATCTCATCCGGCCGGATGTCGGTGAGCCGGCCAAGGTCCGGCACCAGCTTGGTGTGGACGACGACACGGCCGGCGGCCTCCGTCCCACGGCGACGGCGGACGTCGGCGATGAAGGCGCCGATCATGTCCTCGACGCCCCTGTAGATGTCGGCGCAGTCGAATGTGGTGATACCGGCGTCGAGAAAAGCCTCCATGTCGGCGACCGCCTGCTCGGGGCGGACCTCGCCGTGATCGCCTGCCAGTTGCCAACCGCCCTTGATGACGCGGGAAATGCGATGACCCGGTCGCAGGTAGGCGGTTTCGACGGTCATTTCGCCTGCTTGCGCCAATAGGGTGTGCCGCGCGATTGTGGCAGACCGGTAGTCGCGGCATGGGAGAACCAGCGCCGCCCGTCGCGCACGATTCGAAAGCGCCCGCCGCAATGCGGATCAGCGCAGGCCACTTCGGTGTCGGTCGACATCCAATCGTCGGGATCGGTTTCCCGCTGGCGGGCCGGAAGGAGCGGCAGAACCGCAGCAAGTGCATACATGGAGACCATCAGGGCGCCCTCGAACACGAGGTTCTCCCCGATCACCCGGAAGTATTCGCCCTCCACATGCCGGCAGACCGGCGTGCGCCCTTCGAGCACCGTCTCCACCCGTAAGTCGTAGAGCCAAAATCCACGTTCCCTGTCGTGCTCCATGCCCGCGAACCTTCCCGCCCTGACGCTCCCACTGCGCTTGGCTCCAGTATGGCGCATATCTGAACCTGATCATCAACAGGCCTCGCACGAGCCCGATGATGTTGAGCCCGGTCCACGGCCAGGACTTCGTCGCCGCCCGCCGCCGAGCGTGCGACGACACAACGGCTGCGGTCATCGACGCGCTCGCCGCGCTTGCTCATGACCAATTCTGCTTTCGTTCGAGGTAGAGGTTCTATAGAAAGCCCGCAATCGCTGCGTCCTTTCAGCGATACGGATGGGTGGCCGAGTGGTTTAAGGCACCGGTCTTGAAAACCGGCGTGGGTTCACGCTCACCGTGGGTTCGAATCCCACCCCATCCGCCAGAATGGTGTCCACACAAGTCCGCTGTCGGTATCTTCGCCAGCAAGGACGGCCTGCCGATCGGCGGCCGGTTGGCATGACACGCACCACGACCCCGTCAGCGAAAATCCGCAAGCGCAAGCCAGTCAGCAGAAGCAAGGTCTATCGCGGTCTCGACCCTATCGACCAGGCACTGCATGAACTGCGCGACGTTGTGAAGTTGCTTGGACTGATCATCGACAACACGGACGACACTGAAAACTGTGACGTTCTGGACTACCTGTTCCAGCGCTTGACGGCCGAGGTCGAGGCCGTCGAGAAGGCAAAGGACGACGCATGGGAAACGTGCTTGCAGCCCGCGCCCTCGCCTCTGATGCCGCAGAAAGGCGACGCAGCATGACCGACGCCACTATACCGGCGACCACGCCCCAGACAATCGCTGATCAGGTGGACACCCTAGCCGACCTGCTTTGCGAGACTGCCGAGAAGATCATGGCCGAGGCCGATGCGTTGGAGGATGTTGCCGCGCGGCATAAAGGAGCGGCCAATGACGTGCCCTGACTCCTGTGCCACGCCTGCCGACGCACCTTCGCCGCGAGTTATGGTCGGATACGCTAGCGAAGGCGATCTGCGCATGACCGTGAATGCTCTGCACGGCATCTTCTGGGCGTTAAACATGCTCGTTGTTCATCACGCTGCCGATGACATCGCTCACGAAAGGGACCGCGTTAACGGCATCGACGGACTGATCCTCGCTCGCCAAAGGTTGACCGAGGAAGTCATGGAGCGGTTCTAAGGAACGATCGATGTCTCACATCGTGCGGCGGCCGATCCTGGTCGCCGCTTTGGGCTCGCCCTGTCGCTACTGCGGCATGGCGATGCTGGGCGACCGAGAGCCATCTCGGGACCACATCAAGCCGCGGTCTCGCAGGCACTGCTTTCGCGGCAACCAAGTCATCGTCTGCTGCCAATGCAATCAGGCCAAGGGCTCGCTGTCCCTGAGACGCTGGCTCAATCGGCTAAGAGCTGCTGGAGATCCACGGGGGGAGCATGTTGCGGCGTTCCTGGCGCGACTGACGGCATGATCCGTCAACCGTTCAGGTTGTAAAAGGCGTTTGCGGTCCCAACTGCTTTTCGGCCAATATTGTGCGCCTTACACGAATGGGGGAACGCCGTGACAGGACTGACAGGGATAGACCCGCCGATCTTCACCGACAATTTTGTCGTAAGCAGCGCCAA
The DNA here is from genome assembly GCA_902825855.1 of uncultured Rhodospirillales bacterium. GTDB lineage: Bacteria > Pseudomonadota > Alphaproteobacteria > Reyranellales > Reyranellaceae > Reyranella. The sequence continues at coordinate 73,844 of CADECW010000013.1, forward strand.
TCAACCGATCGATAGCAACTTGTGGGACTTCAACATCTACGCAAAGGGCGGCTCGTATTACGGCCAGACACAGCAGCGACAGTCGCTCCCGACCGCATCACCGGACGGATTGGGCGGCGGGGTTATGCAACTCAAGCTCAATAGCAAAGTTCCGGCCAACGACCCGAAGTTTGAGAGCTTTCTCGGTTCCGAAGCAATCAGCAAGCGGACGTTCGACCTTAGCCAAGGACCGCTCGCTTTCGAAGCAAAACTTAAATACGCCCAGGATCAGAAGGGCATTGTCGGCGGCTTCTTCCTCTTCGCGGGTCCGCCAGACACCCACGACGAGATCGACTGGGAACTCTTCAGCAGAAGCAATCCCCAAGTCACGACTAACATCTATCATAACGAAAAGCTTGGGGGTGGGCATGCGACTTTCAAGAATCTGCCAGATAGCCAACTCGTTGAGCATACCTATCGGATCGAGTGGTTGCCCACCATGGTCCGCTGGCTCGTGGATGGCGTCGAGTTTCGCACTGAAACGGATCTTGCACGCATCCCTACCAAGGCGATGAACCTCCACTTCAACATATGGGCACCTAAACCCGATTGGCCTTTCGCCGATCCGAGTCTCAAGACCTTTGGAGCTTCGGGAATTGATCAGACGTGGGAGTTCGATGTCAGGGCGGTCAAGGTAGAGAAGGTCACCACCTTATCCGGCACCGGCGCATTGGATGTGTCCAGTGCCGGTGTAGATGTGTCCAGCGCCGGCGTAGCGGATAACCTCGTCGGAACGTCGGCCAGCGAATTTATCGACGGTGGTGACGGCGACGATAGGCTCATGGGTCGCGGCGGCGATGACGTGCTCGATGGCGGCACCGGCACCAACACCGTTGTTTACGAGGGCTTGGCCCGGAACTTCGCGATTAGCGCCAGGGCGGACGAGCACACGGCAAACATCCGGGATCGGTTCGGATCGGAAGGAACGGACACTCTCTACCAAGTTCAGCAGGTGCAGTTTTTGGACCGCACGATAGACGTCACTTTTCTGGTTAAGGCTGCCAGCCTCGGTGCGGCGGACTTCATCCCGATCATCGACCTCTACAACGCCTACCTGCACCGCGCGCCGGACGCCTCTGGCCTCTGGTACTGGGCAAGCCGATTCGCTGACGGCGCCACCTTGCAAGGAATCGCATCCTCGCTCTTTGCGTCGTCCGAAGCGGCTTTGCTACGCCCACCGGGTCAGTCGATACCGGCAATAGTGGCGAGTGCCTACACTGACATCCTTGGCCGTGCCGGCGATCAGGATGGCATGAACTATTGGATCGGCGAACTCCAGAGTGGACGCCTGTCACAGGACCAATTCGGCCTTGCTTTCGTGCAGGCCGCAAAGGGCAACAGTGCGGATGGTCAGGTCCTGGTCAACAAGGAGAGTATCGGGGCCCACTACGCGATTGATCAGGGACTGAATGACGCCGACCATGCGAGACTCGTTCTGGCCGGTTCCGACGTCCTGGTAGCCAATGCGATGACAGACGGCTTCGCTGCAGCAGCGGCCACCGCCGCCACCTCCGAACTGGTGATGAAACTGATCGGCGTGCACATCGATGACGTTTTCGGCGCGGCCTGAAGAAGCTTTGCGTTGCTAGCGAGGTGACCCGTCCCATCGCTGCAAAGGACCGGGAGAGTGCGGGTTTGGTCTAAATCTAACCCGCACTCAGGTCCGCCGGCGATCCTCACCGTAAACGTTTACAGTGAGCCTCTGTCGCCGGGAACAAGCAGCGGCGCTTTCTTGAAGGGCTCGCGATAGGTCGGCGCCGTCTGGATTCGGTCATCGCGGGCGTTGATCGTGCTGTAGGGTTGTTTCCCGAGCTGGTCCGGCTTCAGCCAGAACGGCACCAGGCCCCAGCCAGCCATGATCAGCTCGCGGCCATTTCCGGCCGGCCTGATGATCGGCATGACGTGAGTCGGCGCCACGTTGTAGCTGGGCTTCAGATCCTTGGGCTCGTCGGGCAGCGTCAGCCGGTAGAGTTCGACGATCTGCGACCAGGTCAGGAGGTGAGTGCAGCGTCCACACATGGTCCATGAAGCGGCAGCCGATTGCGGCAATGGCAAGCCGCCGTGATTGGCAGCGGATCTACTTTGTATGCAGTGCTGGCAGGTGCGCTGGCATGCCGCAGGAATGTACGCGGCGCCGCGTTGATCTGTGGCGTTAGCTTCGACCATGCGCCAGCTGCCCCTCGATACTCCCGCCTCTGCCGCATGCGGTCGCAGCGGCCTGCCCCTGCTTGCACACTGCGCCAACGACCATCGCCGCCTGATGCCATTCCGGCTGCTGCGCACCCATGATGACGACAGCTCGCGGCTATATGCCCGGTCGTTCCTATGCAAGGCCTGCGGCAGCCGCGAGGTCACGCTGTTCGCGATTGAGAGCCAAGCCCAACTCGACACCGTGCGGCGGACCATGCCGCGGTCGGACGGGCCAACTCAGGCGCCGTCGAACTGCCGGAAGCGTGACCCGCTGGCGGACCTACCCTAGCTCGGCGTTACTTGGTCGGCACCTTGCGCTCGTGTTCGGTCATTGTGTGACCTAGTTCACAGAGCGACCGGCGACGCTCGCGTAGATTGGAAAACCGCCGAGCGCGAGAACGGCTGGCTGATGGACGGCCATGCGGATGACGCGGTATCGTCGACCTGAGAGCAGGAGGGCAGCCGATCATGCCCGATCTCAACCAGGCAAGCGCAGAAGTGCGCATCGATATCCGCGGCGGATTGCCCGCAGGAACACGGTTGGGTCGATATGAGCTGAAGGCAATCCTTGGCAAAGGGGCCTTCGGCATCACCTATCGCGCGCTGGATCTGGCTGGCGGCCACGAAGTCGCCATCAAGGAATACCTGCCAACGTCGGTCGCCCTCCGCGAAGGCCGCACCACCGTGCTGCCGATCTCGACCGATCTTGCCGAACAATTTGCCTGGGGCCGCACCCGTTTCCTTGAAGAAGCCAACACCCTCAAGAAGTTGGAAGGCACGCCGTCGATTGTCAGCGTCCATGACTTCCTCGAAGCGAACGGCACGGCCTACATGGTGATGGCCCTGATCGAGGGCGAGACGCTGGCCAAGCGGCTGATCCGTGAGGAGCGATTGGCGGCGGCAGTGATCGAACCGCTCCTCTTCCCCTTGCTCGATGGCCTGGAGAAGGTGCATGCCGCAGGCTTCCTGCACCGCGACATCAAGCCGGCCAACATCATGGTGGATTCCGAGGGCAAGCCCACCTTGATCGACTTCGGGGCGTCTCGTGCAGCGCTCGCCGGGCGGTCGACGACCTTCACGTCCATCTTCACGCCGGGCTACGCGGCTGCCGAGCAATTTGCAGCAAAGAAGCTGGGGCCGTGGACCGACATCTACGGGTTGGCCGCCACGCTCTACCACGCAATAGCCGGCAAGAGTCCACCGAGTGCCATCGAGCGCGTTTTCACAGACGAGTGTCAGCCGCTGATCGAGTTGCAGCCAGCCGGCTACAGCCTTGGGTTCCTGGAGAGCATCGACGCAGGCTTGGCGGTATCCTCTGCCGACCGACCGCAAAGCGTGGGCGAGTGGCGCCGCATGCTGGCATCGTCGCTGGATGCAACACGGATTGCTCGTTCACCTGGCCGCCTTGCTCGTGCAGCAAGTCGGACGAGGCGTGCCCGAGTGAGCCTGGGAGCACCGACAATTGGCTTGGCGGCGGCGGTCGGGGTGGCCCTGCTTGGTGCAGTTGGATACTTCGTTTTCTCCAGCAATGCGCCAGTGGCTCCTACGGTAAGTACGGCCGCGCTCCTCTCGGCAGAGCAGCTTGAGCAGGCGCTGGCGGAGCGGCGGAAGGCCGATGCTCACACCGCCGACATGGCACGGCGAGAAGATGAGGCGCGGCAGAAGGCCCAGGCGGAAGCTGAGGCCAAGCGGCAAGCCGACGAAGCGCTGGAGCAGACGAGACAGGCCCGCCAGCAGGCTGAGCAGGAACTGGCCGAGCTGAACGCGCGGCTGGAGGCCCAGCGCCGCGACAATGCCGACCAAGCCAGCCGCGCCGCCGCAGAAGCGGCGCAACGCAAGGCCGAACAGGACGCTGCCGCCCTGGCCGAGGCTGAGCAGCGTGCAGTGCAGAAGGCGGCGGCCGACGCCGAGGCCAAGCGTCAGGCGGACGAGGCCCTCGCCAAAGCCGAAGCCGAGCGTCAGCGGGCCGAGCAGGAAGCACGGCAAAAGGCGGAAGCGGAGCAAGCAGCGCTGCGCCAGGCGTCGGAGGACGCGCAGCGGAAGGCGGCCGATGCCGAGAGCGTGAAGCAGGCCGAACGGGAACGCCTGAAAGCTGAAGCTGAACGCGCCAAGGCGGAAACAGAGCGGCAGAAGGCGGAGGCGGAAGCAAAGGCCAAGGCGGAAGCGGAGACAGCGGAGAAGGCGTTGCGCCTTGAGCAGGCGGATCGCCAGCGTTTGCAGGTTGCGCTGACCTCTCTCGGCTTTGACACGCGCGGTAGCGACGGCGTGTTCGGCCCACGTTCGCGCGAAATGGTCGCTGGATGGCAGAAGAAAGCTGGTGTGCCGGCGACCGGCTTTCTGACGGCAGCCCAACGCGACCAACTTTTGCGTAACGGCGCCTATGCCATTGCACGCTGGGACGACGAGCAGAAGAAGGTGGAAGAGCAGAAGAAGGCTGAGGAAGAGAAAAAGAAGCTCGAAGCCATGCAGGCCGCAACGCTCAACCAGCCTGGCAGTGCAGCCTCTACTCCGCCTGCTTCAGGTCCAGCGGTCCCCGCTGTAGCAGCCGCGGGCCCGGCAGCCCTGCCATCCCCCGACGGACTATGGCGCGGTACCTATGGCTGCAACGTTCCAATCGGCAGCGGTGGGTCGGTTAATCCAATTACTATGGACTTTGAAATTCGACTGGTAAGTGGCTCTGGCACATGGACGAGCGCGGGGCCGACCGCTGCCAATGGCAACACCTTCAGCATTCATGTTTCAGTTAGCTCCCCGAAAGCGACCGTTGCACGACATCACGCAGCGGCTGGGGGTGGGCCTGGATTAGGCACACCTGCGAGCATAATGGGACAGTACGACGGGTACATGATCCGAGCGGTAGGATGGGAGCGCGCGCACAACAATCAGCGAGAATGCACGGTGACTTTGAGGCGCGCCTAAATTGCGTCCGGTGGCCAAGACATTCCTTCGCCCCAACGACACGCCCGCGAACACGAGATGCCTGAAAGCACGTTAGGTCTGTTGCTCAGCCAGCACAGTCCCCTTACGCTTTCAGTAAATATCCAGGGGGAATGCCGTTGGCGCGTGAGCAGCGGAAACTGGCGGCAATCGTTGCTGCGGACGTTGTCGGCTACTCGCGCCTGATGGGGCGCGACGAGAGCGGGACACTGGCGCGCCTGCGCAAAAACCGCACGGAACACCTCGATCCGGTTCTGGCAAGGTACGGAGGACGCCTCGTCAAGCTGACCGGCGATGGGGCTTTGGTCGAGTTCGCCAGCGCAGTCGATGCGCTGAGCATGGCCATCGAGTTTCAACAGGCCATGGCCGACGCCAACGAAGGTCAGGCTGAGGAAACCGCTATCGTGTTCCGCATGGGAATGCACCTGGGCGACCTGATCGTGGACGGCGATGACCTTTACGGCGATGGCGTGAACATCGCCGCACGCCTTGAGGCGGAAGCTCCTGCCGGCGGCATTGTCGTGTCGCGAACGGTCCACGAAGCGGTGGCAGGCCGGTTGAAGGCGACCTTTAACGACCTCGGCAGCCTCGCGCTGAAAAATATCGAACGTCCTGTCCAGGCATTTGGCGTAAAATGGGAGTCGTCGGATTGGCAAGTGCGGGTGACACCCGAGGTGACTGTCGCACCTGCGATTGCGCCGCAAGCGTCGCTGCCATTGCCCGATAAGCCTTCCATTGCCGTTCTGCCATTCCAGAATATGAGCGGTGATCCCCAGCAGGAGTACTTCGTCGATGGTCTCGCGGAGGACATCACCACGGCGCTGTCGAAGTTCAAGTCGTTGTTCGTGATCGCCCGCAATTCGAGTTTTTCCTATAAGGGCAAGTCGCCCGACATCCGGCAGGTCGGTCGGGAGCTAGGTGTCCGCTACGTTCTCGAAGGTAGCGTGCGCAAGGCGGCCAACCGCATCCGGATCACAGTGCTGCTTATTGATGCATCCGCCGGTACACACCTCTGGGCGGACCGCTTCGACGGCGCCTTGGAGGACGTATTCGAGCTGCAGGATCGTATCACTGCAAATGTCGTGGGGATCATTGCACCGACGGTCGAGAGAGCAGAAATCGAACGCGTGCGCGGCAAGCCGGCGGCAGAGAACCTGCACGCCTATGAACTTGTGCTGCGTGCCGAGGCGTTGATGCGCGGCCGATCCCGCGGTGAGTTTGATCAAGCGATGCGGGATCTGCGGAGAGTAGTAGAGATCCACCCGAACTACGCTCGTGGTTTGACTCGGTTAGCAACCCTCTGCTGGGCGTATGTCGTACAAGGCTATCTCCACCGCGATCACTTGCTGATCGCGGATATGGTTCCCCTCGCCCAAAAGGCGTCGGCACTCGATCCGATGGATGCCGACGCACTTGCTTGGGCCGGCTGGACTACGGCTATCGCTGGCGGCGATATGCCGAGCGGCCTCGAACTCGTTGTGAAAGCAATGAGCCTCAACCCCAACTACGCGGAGGCCTATCGCTTGGCTGGGATGCTGTATGGCTATCTCGGCGAGATCGAAAAGGCACTCGACTGCATGCGGCACGCGGATCGGCTCAGTCCCCTCTCCGGTCGGTTCCCAAACCATGGATATTTCGTCGCCTACTTCGGTGCAGGAGATCACGAAGCCGTCTTGAAATGGACGGCCCGCAGCCTTCGCGAACCCCCCCCAAGATGGCCCGACGCTGCGGTATCGGGCAGCGAGCCTGGCTCTTTTTGGGGCGGATCGAAGAAGCCCGCCAGGCCATCGATGCCTTCCTTCAGCAGAGGCCCGGCTATACGCTCGACGACTGTCGCCGCCACCAAGAGTTCGACATGAACAGCCCGTTCAAGAAGCCGGGCGTATCGGAAGCGCTCTATCGCGGCCTGCGACTGGCGGGCCTACCCGAATGACTGAGTAGCGCCGTCAGTTTCCTGACACTGCAACTCTAGGCGAATGCTAATGCGTGGTTGGCGTCTCGTCTTCTCCTACCAAGGCTGATACCGCCGCCACCTCCGCTGCAGCCTGGTCCCCTCGCCTGCTTTGCATGCGAGCCTTCAGAGCATCCAGATGAGCGGCGCCCATATCCGTCTTGGCCGTCAGGTCCACTGACTGCGTGGGCTTGCCGTAGCCGCGATCGAGTACATGGCTCGCAGCCATGATCCGCGCTCGCATGTCATCCGACTGCATGGCCTCCTGCAGCACCTTGATGGCGTCCCCGGCTAGGCCCCGCATCGCCTTCTTGAGTTCTTCCGGCATCTTGGGACGACCACCGGGATTGCCCGACTGCCCCTTCACCCAACTTGCAGCATTGCGATATTTGCTCATGGGCGGACGATAGCACACTCCTAACCATCTGTATGGTTATTCGATAGCCGTCCGCCTCGAAAGTACGGGCAGGGAATGCTACCGTGTGCTGGCGAACCAAAGCTGGAGGATAGCATGCGCAAGCTCTCCATGGTGGTCGCGTTAGCTTTTGCGTCCAGCGCCAATGCTCAGCAGTTCGATGGAACGTGGACTGGGCAGACCGAAAAATTATCACTTAGGCTTACGGTGACCGGGGCTAAGGCGCGATTGGAAATGACCTGCGTTGCTGGCGGCTACCAAGGAACTGCCGACTTCTCCATTGGTGCTGATGGTGCAGTCAACGCCTGGGTCAACTTCCCCAATGTGCTATCCGCCCGACAACAAGTCACCGGGACGGTGCAGGCAATTCGCGTGGGCGGACAATGCGGCAGCGGAATCGTAACCATGACCAAAAAAACCTAGTCGCAATAAGGCCGTTCATAGGTCCCGCCGGGCCTGATGTCCCGCCCAGGCTCTACGGACTCCGTACAGCGCTTTTCTGCGCCGCCGAGGCCCCCGACTCCCGGAGCGGCCAGATCGAGTCCTACGGGCAATTACGGGCTTCCTGGAACGCTTGTACAGTTGAACAAATATTTTAGAGAGCGAGACACCTTCAGCGATGGGGTACCCGGGTGGGGGGGCTCGATCGACGCTGGGAGGAGTTGGAGTGTGAGGGTGGTCTAGATCAAAGCCGCCCCCGGGGGTCCCAGGCGGGGTACGGGGGGGCGTTAAGCACCACTGTGGCGGAAGGAGCATCCGACTTAAGCCGCTGATATTACTTGATAATAAGGTCTCCAGACCGACTTACCCATCATGCTACCCATCAACACCCATCGCGATGACGGCGCTGGTCAGAATCTGTGGCAGCGAGCGGAGCGCGCGCGCCTATACCCATCCCACCCTTTTCCTCACCCCTGTTAGTGCTCTGATCTGAGGCTCACTCTCACCAACTGTCAGTCCCTCTCCTACTCGATCAATCCGGTGTCGCTCTCGCTGAGCAAGAAGCAGTTGCGCCGATCTGCAACGCGATGATGGGTAGGATGATGGGCAAGATGACTGCGTTCGGCTTAAGTCGTTGCGACTGCGAACGATTTTGCGGACACCCCATCCGCCAGAATGGTGTCCACACAAGTCCGCTCGTGGCTAGACCCGTGCGACCGACACGGGGGCCACATGGCGTCGCTCGCCCGCATTGGGCCTGCATGCCGCCCTGACCGCCAGCCTCGCGCTGCTCGACAATCCGAACGGCCGGATTCCCTGTCCCACCGCGTTGTGTGGGGCCAGGACGGCACGCGCCCGATCGTCGTCAAGGAAACGCCACGCAGCTTGGCAATGCAGGCCTGGTACTGGCTCGGCCTGATCGAGACTATCGAGGGGCTGAATGACGCTGCTGCGGCCGTGGCTGAATGACGCGCCGCCAACACCGCCGCGAGTGGCAGCGTCGCACTCGGCGTGCTGGCCGACCACCTCGCATCGCTCGCGCCTACAGTGCATGAGCGTGCGCAGATCGTCATCGACATGAGCCCCACGTTCCGCACCGCTATGCGCCAGGTCGAGGCTCGGCGGAAAAAGATGAAGAAGGCGGCGGAAGACGGTGTGGCATGAGTGCCCGCGAACCCGCCGACATCAACAGGATCGAGGACGCCATAGTCAACGTCGAGGGATCAGCCCTGTTGCTGAACCTGGTCGTACTTCACGGCGATCATCTTGGCGCCGATCACGCAACGGCTGTCTGGCAGGTTAACCGCTTGATGGCGGCAGACGTGTCGGAACTGCGCCGCGTCTATACCTCTGTGTTCCACGCGCGCCTTGAGGCAAAGCGGACACAGGAAGGCGGTGAAGCATAGCCGCCCGCAAGAACAAGCCCGTGCCGACAGCGCCTGAATATCCGCCGAGCATCTTTGACTTCGACCACAGCGAGCTGAACGGCCGAGTGCCGACGGCTGACGACCCGGCGCCCGTTATCGTGCGGACCCGGAAGCTGATCACTGATGCTTGGTTTCCGCAGATACAGGACGCAGCCCCCAGCTACTGCACCGTCGATTGCGCGGGACGATCAAGGACATGGCGTTGCTGCCGATAGTATTGCTTAACACAGCAAGCAGTGTTGCCAGCACCGCCAACAGCCCGCTGCCGTTTAGAACGGTACACGACGAACCGGTCTACTTGTCTGACCTCGTCGCAGAAATCACCGTTGCCGGACGCACTGCGACGGTGGGCGAGGTCGTCAAGGCGGCGGATGCCGCGCATGCAGCGTTAATGTCGATTATCGTGGAGCTGCCTTTGCGGCGTCCCCGAGATGCATACACGGTGCTGGAGGCCCTGTTTCACCGGGACGGCACATTACCGCCGAGCACGGGCCGCAAGGTCGCCAACAAGATGGGCCGGTTCATCGCCGACCACATCGCGGGCAAGCCATTTAGGGCATTGCCGGGCGGTGCGCGATGACCAAGCGCAGACGTAAGCCAAGCAAGGCCGATCCAGTGCAGCACTTGGGTCGGGCTGTCGCCCGCGTCGTCGCTGCAGTGATGCTCACCCGTGCGGTTGCTGATCACGTTCCCACAGGAGGAGATGGGGACAAGCTCGACTGCCTCGACGCGATCGAGCTGTGGCTGCTGCACCCTGCCGTTGCCGAGCTGCAGGAGGCCCACGAGATGACTAGCGCCGACCTGTCGGGCTAGCGATGTCTCACATCGTGCGGCGGCCGATCCTCATCCCTCTTTTACGCCAGCCGGCCAACACCAGCAGTTAGTCAACCCATAGTGGTACAGTTACTGCACCACTACCAACGCGCGATGCACAATTCGAGCCATTGTGTGAAAAGTGCTGCATAGTCGATGCGCCCTGCTTGGGCGCAACGGAGGAAGGAACAGCATGACGACGCAGCTCACTCCAACAGCGACACTTTTCCAAGATGATTTTGCCGGCAGCGAGATGAATCCCAACGACTGGGTGTCCAACCATTGGATAGAGGGCCCGTTCAATCCATCCTATCTCGGCCTGACTCAAATGCGGAAGGACTTGCCCATCACTGTGGGCGGAGTAGCCAAGTTCCGCTTGGACACCTGGCTTTCAGACGAAGGTGGTAGCGGACTGGCCTTTAGCGGGTCGGAGGCTATCACCCAAAGGGCATTCGACCTGACTAACGGGGGCGTTGCCTTCGAGGGAAAATTCAGTTTCAACTCGACGCAAGCAGGCATGATTCTGGGGTTCTTTGCTTTTCAGCAATTCGACGAAGGCGTGACGCGAAATCCCCACGACGAACTCGACTTCGAGATCCTGACAGCCCAGCTCAGCAAGATCTCGACCAACGTCTTTCTCGCTTCCGAGAATAGCGCCAACTTTCCGATTTCCACTCCGATGAACGGCAGCTTTGCCGACATGCACACGTACCGCATGGAATGGTTGCCTGGCATGGTGCGGTGGTTCGTCGACGGACAACTCATTCGCACGGATACCGAGCACATTCCGGTCAACCCGATGCAACTTCACATCAACATTTGGGGCGTGCCTGGTAGTGACAAGGTATCCAAGGATGGTCAATGGCTTCAGTCATTGGGCGACAGCTTAGGTCCGAAACTCGGCGACCCCGCTTTCGTACCCCCGAAGGATGAATCGGGTAACCAGACGTACTATTTCGATGTGTCGGCAGTGAGAGTGTACCAGTTGTCGACCATGCTCGGAGATGATGCCCCCAACACGCTCTCAGGCACGGTGAACGGTGACGGCATCGAGGGACGTGGAGGCGACGACACTCTCAATGGCCTGGCAGGAGACGACACCCTGTACGGCGCCGCTGGCAATGACACGCTGACCGGTGGCGAGGGTAACGATACGGCGGTTTTCCGGGGCCTCAGGTCTCAATATACCGTGACGGCAAACAATGGCGTTGTGACCGTCACCGACAATGCCGGGACAGACGGGACGGACACACTCACAGGTGTTGAGTTCGTGAACTTCCGCGACGCGCTATACGAGGTGGTCAACGGCAACACCACGACAACACTGGCCGACTACGGACGCATCGATCGGAGCATCCACCAAGAAAAGAACCCGGGCTCCTATCCCAACGCCTACGTGCAGCAGTACTTCTCGGTCAGTGGCGACGGCGTCCTTACGCCAGTCAACGGAGGAATGAACAACGCGGCGGCTTTGGTTGGAAGTACGGCGGACGTAGGCGCTCCGCTAGTATCGTCTGCCGCTACAGATGCGGTTGACGAATTGGTGCTTTTTGCCGACGCCTATACGACTTTGAAAGGCCAGACCCTGGCCCCGGACAATACGGCCGGTGTGCTCGCGAACGATAGCTCCGGATCACCTATAACGGTCAGTCTCGTTGACGGCCCGAGCCACGGAACATTGAATCTTGCCGAGGATGGAACGTTTACTTACCTACCCAACAAAGGCTTCTTCGGCATCGATAAGTTTGTGTACTCGGCGACAGATACATCCGGCCAAAGCGGCGAGTCTGCCGCGTTCATCAATGTCGTACCGGTTGCGGCCAGTGGTGCACCAACTCTCGACGTGTCGAATCTCTCCGTACAGGATATCGTCGGTATCCTGTATGCCGGGATTCTGGGCCGCGCCGCCGATCTGGATGGCTTTCTCTATTGGGCGCAGCAGCAGAAGACTGCACATGGCCGCACGCCGAATGTGCTGGCTTCATTTCACGATCTGGCCAACAGCTTTGCAGAAAGCCAGGAGGCTAAGGCAAACTTTGCGCTTCTTGCCAATCCCCAGGCCGCGACTGGCAATGATATCGCGTCATTCCTCGATGGCGTCTATCTCAATCTGTTCGGCCGTTCGGCAGATGCGGGAGGGAAAGCCTATTGGTCGGATCAGATCCAACAGGCAATTGCATCCGGGAGGCCGCTTGGTTCTATCGTAGCCAGCATCGTAAGCGGCGCTCGCGATCAGGAGGGTACCCACGATATCACGGCCCTCATCAACAAGACTTGGGTGAACCTGGAGTATGTTGATGCGCAGTTCGTATTTGGAACAACGTGGGCACCTGAGGACAGGGCTGATGCCGCAGCCCTTTTGAAGGCGGTAACCGCAGACCCTCTAAGTGTATTGTCAGGCATCAAGCAAGCCGACCTCCTGGTGTTGGCAGATGCCATATAGCCTCTTTTGAGAGGAAGCCCCGGCGGGGAACGCCGGGGCTTTTGCTTTTGATGTGCACGGGGCTGCTTGCCGAGCCGGTTGTTCTTGTGCCGGGAGTGCGCAGCCGCGACATGCAGCCAAGGGCTGGAGCGGCCGGCGTTGCCCCGAGATCGGCGAACACGGTGACCAGCGGGGAACTCTAGCCCGGCAACTCAGCCTGGAAGCGGAAGAAGGGTGCTTTGCACGCGAAATGACGGTGGCGTCGTGTCGAGGATAAAGGATGCCCTGCAGGGACCACTGCGCAGAACATTGAAATAGTGCTGGTACATTGCAAACGATGCATGGGTGGTACCGGTTTTGGTGCCGGCGTCGAAGGTGTTGGGCGGCAGGACGCCAGTTGGATCGGCGAAGAAAACCAGATTGAGGGTATGTCCGTTGCCGCAATGGAGGACAATTTTGCCTTCCTGCTTGCCCTGGATCGAGTACAGGTTGAAACGATAGTGTTCAACGAGCTCTGACATTTGGCTCTCCGTCGTTGAAAGCGACGCTTGCGATGAGAC
>CADECW010000014.1:0-3363 GCA_902825855.1 uncultured Rhodospirillales bacterium
GATGGGACTATCTCAAGATTGTCGGCTATCGCATATGGCTCCGTCATCCCGACCGGAGCGCGCAGCGCGAAGTGGAGGGCCCTGCTCGTTTGCTGCGTCGACAAGAAGAGGTCCCTCGACTACGCGGCCCTCCGGGCGGCTTCGTTCGGGATGACGTTGAATTTGATGCGACGACAAAACGAGGTCCCTCGATTGCGCCGCTCTTCGGGCGGCTTCGCTCGGGATGAAACGGCCTCAGTAGCCCGGCGGCCTGAGGGTGAAGGCAGCTGCCTTCTCGAGCGCCGCCGCCGCGCGCAGCATCGTCTCCTCGTCGAAGGCGCGGCCGATGATCTGCAGGCCAAGCGGCAGTCCGTCCTTGTCGACACCGGCCGGCACCGAGATGCCGGGCAGGCCTGCCATCGAGGCCGGGATGGTGAACATGTCGTTGAGATACATGGTCACCGGATCGTCCATCTTCTCGCCGGCGGCGAAGGCCGGGGTCGGCGCGGTCGGTGTCAGCAGCACGTCGCACTTCTCGAAAGCCTGCTTGAAGTCGCGCGCGATCAGGGCGCGGATCTGCTGGGCCTTCCTGTAGTAGGCGTCGTAGTAGCCGGCGGAAAGCACGTAGGTGCCAATCATGACGCGCCGGCGTACCTCCTTGCCGAAGCCCGCGCCACGCGTGTTCTTGTACATATCGATCAGGTCCTTGCCCGGAACCCGAAGCCCGAAGCGCACGCCGTCATAGCGCGCCAGATTCGACGAGCACTCAGCCGGCGCCACGATGTAGTACGCCGGCAGCGCGTACTTGGTGTGCGGCAGCGAGACCTCGACCGGTACGGCGCCCGCCGCCTTCATCATCTCGATGCCCTTTTCCCACAGCGCGACGATCTCTGCGGCAGTACCGTCGACGCGGTACTCCTTGGGAATGCCGACCTTCAGGCCCTTGATGTCGGGGTTGCGCGCAGCCGCGGCGAAGTCCGGCACCGCGAGCGGCGCCGACGTCGAATCCTTCGGATCGTGCCCGGCCATGCCCTGCAGAATCAGCGCGCTGTCCGCGACCGTGCGGGCAAACGGGCCCGGCTGGTCGAGCGAACTTGCGAAGGCGACGACGCCCCAGCGGGAGCAGCGGCCGTAGGTCGGCTTCAGCCCGACAATGCCGCAGAAGGCGGCCGGCTGGCGGATCGAGCCGCCGGTATCGGTGCCGGTGCTGCCGGGGACCATGTAGGCCGCGACGACGGCCGCCGATCCGCCGGATGAGCCGCCGGGCACCAGCTTGCGGTTGTCGCCGCGCTTCTTCCACGGATTCTCGACGCCGCCGAAGTAGCTCGTCATGTTCGACGAGCCCATGGCGAACTCGTCGAGATTGGTCTTGCCGACCATCACGGCGCCCGCCTTCCACAGGTTGGCGGTCACCGTGCTCTCATACTGCGGCACGAAGCCTTCGAGGATGTGCGAGCCGGCCGTGGTCTGCACGCCCTCGGTGCAGAACAGGTCCTTGATGGCGAGCGGCACGCCTTCCAGCAGGCCGGCTTCGCCCTTGGCGCGGCGCGCGTCGGAGGCCTTGGCCATCTCGCGCGCGCGCTCGGGCGTCTCGGTAATGAATGCGTTGAGCGCGCGATGCTCGTCGAGCTTCTCGAGATGGGCTTCGGCCACCTCGACGGCGCTTGCCTCCTTCTTGTCCAGCGTCGCCTTGAGTGCGGCGAGCGTCAGGTCGGTGAGAGCAGCCATCGCCTACTCCACCACCTTGGGTACCGTGAAGAAACCACCGGCATTCTTGTCGGTCTGCTCGATGTAGACCGCACCGCCCGGCGCGTTGGCCAGGATCTTCTCGGCGATGCCGCCGTCGGTCACCTTGTCCGCACGCTGGGGCAGTGTCACGTCGGACACCGAAGACATCGGCTCGACGTCCCCGGTGTCGACTTCGTTCAGTTGCTCGATCCAGGAAAGAATTCCCGACAGCTCGGCGGCCAGGGGCGCGAGTTCTTCATCGGGCACTTTCAGACGAGCGAGATGCGCAATGCGCGCCACGGCGTCCTTGTCGAGCGACATAGCTAGCTCCAAACGCTTGAATGGCGCGGTTGGTAGCCGGTTTGCCCCGCAGGAGCAACCGGACCGCGGCCTTGCTTTGATGCGATCCATGTCCGCCACGGGCCAACTTCATGCCAGCCTGATCCGCCGCCTGCGGACGATGGGCAGCGTGGCGCGGGCCGAGAAGGAAAAGAGCTGCCAGAAGTCGGTCTGGCAACACTGGTGGTCGCCCTGCCGCAGATGGACGTGGCGATCCGTGAAATCCTCAAAGACTTGCCAAATGCCGACCGCCTGACACTCAGCCGCCGCCTGTGGCGGGAACCGGTATGGGACCTGAAGATCGTCGAAGGACGCCTGCTGACGGCGCCGAATGTGCCGTCCAACCAGCCACTATGGCGCTTCGTGACGAGCCGCATGGCCGATCTCGACGGTTGGGCCATCGCCGACAATCCAGTCGCCGCGCGCTGCCTGCTGCACGACCCGCGCCGCCGCGACATCGTCGAAGGCTGGGCGCAGAGCCCGCACCTGTGGAGGCGACGGGCGGCGCTCGTCTTCACCCTCGACTGGGGCGCGCGACGGCCGCGATCCCGAGCGGCTGCTGGGTTAGGCCGCAAGGCTACGCGGTCACCTCGCCACGCGAGCGTGGGGAGGCAAAATCTCAGGACGCCGCCGCCTTGCCCTCGTTCTCGGCGATGCGGCGCGCGGCCATCGCCTCGATCTCGCCGCGGACGGCCGGCCGTTTGTCCAGCAAAGCGCGGAAGTCCTTGCGATAGAGCGCCAGCAGATGGCTGTAACCGTCGGACACCACGTCGGCGCTGCGCGGCGAATCGCTGATCAGGCCCATCTCGCCCACGTAATCGCCTTCCTTCAAGGTGACCTGGAAGTTCGGCAGCATCACCGTCACATCGCCTGCGGCGATGAAGTACATCGAATCGGGTTGCGCGCCGACGCTGATGATCTTCTCGCCGGGCAGCGCCACGACGGCGCGCAGCCGCTTGCTGAGTTCGACCACTGCAGGCCGGTCGAGCGAAGCGAACAGCGGCACGCGCTCGATCATCTTGGCCAGCTCCAGCCCGAGGTCGAGCGGCGGCCTCTGGCTGATGGCGCCGCGCCGCTCGGCGAGCTGCTCGCGCAGGTCGTTGTAGACCTCGCGGCTGATGATTCCCTCGCGCAGGCGCCGATTGTACTCGTTCGTTTCGAAGCGTATGGCGGCACGTTCGAGCTGCCGCGTCTGGATCGACTCGGCGTAGCCGGGATACTGCAGCGACAAGGCCTTGAAGGCGCTGTCGACAGCTTCCTGGCGGTTGTCGATCACGGCGGCGAGCGCCGCCTCGGCGTCGCTGCCCAGAAGGTCGG
>CADECW010000014.1:3463-46868 GCA_902825855.1 uncultured Rhodospirillales bacterium
CGGTTGTCGATCACGGCGGCGAGCGCCGCCTCGGCGTCGCTGCCCAGAAGGTCGGCCACCGAGCTGACGTTGAAGGCGGCAAGCTCCGTCAGCACGCTTTGCGTCACCATCAGGGTCTCGAAGCGGTCGGCCAGGCGCTCGGTCAGCATACTCTCCAAACCGAGGCGCCGATGAAACCAGAGGGCCATGCGGAAGCCGAGATCGGGTCGCGAGATCTCGACCAGCCATTCCTCGTATCCGGCGACACCCTTGTCGCGCACGTTGTCGATCAGCCGGTCGGCATTTGCCGTCAGCACGGCGACCATGCGGCGCGACAGGATCTGCTGCTCGAACTGCTCGAGGTAGAGCTCCTTCTCGCGCGAGCACAGCGTCACCAGGCCGACCTTGACGCGCTCGTCGAGGTCGAGCGCCAGATCGGCCGGCACCGCCTCGATCTCGGGTTCCCCGGCCGACGCGGGATCGGCGGCCAGGCCTTCGATGCGGGCATTGCGGCGGCGGATGATCTGGGCCAAGTGGCGGTCGACGTTGACCTTGGACAGCGCCAGCACGCGGTCACGCAGGGCGATCTCCAGGCGCGACAGTTTGTCGAGGCCGAGCGCATGCATGAACAGGCCAAGCGTCGTCGCATTGACGAACAGCGTGAACAGCACGAACAGCGTGGCCGAGAGTGCAATGAACTCACGGGTTTGCTCGGGCAGCCTGTCGTTGCCGGCCGCCACCATGGCCAGCACGATCGTGACCGCGCCGCGCAAACCGCCCCAGACCAGGATGGCCTTGTAGCGGTTGTCGACCGGCTGAACGAGGTGGACCTTCTCCAGGATGGGCAGCATGCCGAACACGACCAGGGCGCGCGCCACGAAGGCGCCGATCGCCACGGCGGCCACCGCCAGGAAGTAGAGCCAGTCGATCTGCAGCAGGACGTTGGCCGCCAGCGTCGAGGCCAGCACGAAGATCAGGCAGCTCGCCCAGAACTCTAGCTGTTCCCACAGCCGCTTGAGCGACGACCACTGCTGCGGATGCAGGTGAGTGGGACCGTAGGCGGCGACCGTCAGAGCTGCCATCACCGTCGAAACCACGCCCGAGGCGTGCAGATAGCGGTCAGCGACCACAAAGGAGACATAGGTGAGCGCCACCGTGACCGAGGCGATGGCCGCCTCCGATTCGCCGAGGCGCGGTAGCACGAACATCGCGGCCCGGGCCAGCAGGAAGCCCAGCACCAGGCCGCCTAGGAATTCGCGGAGGAAGACCAGCACGACGCCGCCGGGAGAACCCGGCATGGCGGCACTGGAGTCGACCCGGCTCACCAGGATGCCGATGAAGAGGCCGAAGGCGGCAATGGCCACGGCATCGTTCAGCAGCGATTCACCCTCGGCCAGGATCGACAACCGCTTGGGCGCGCCGACGTCGCGAAAAATGCTGATGACGGCGGCGGGATCGGTGGTCGACACCACGGCGCCCAGCAGCAGGCAGACGACCAGGTCCATGCCGGTCGCCCAGTGGACGACGAAGCCAACGGAAGCGATGCACACCACTACCGCAACGATGGCCAGCAGCAGAACGGCGTGGACCTCGTCCATCAGCCGTCGCACCTCGATGTTGAGGCCGGCGGTGAACAGCAATGGCGGCAGGAACAAGGGCAGGAACATGTCGGCGCCGACTTCGAGCTTGTCGAGGCCGACGAAGGCGTCGCCCAGCGCGCCCAGCTTGACGCCGCTGTTGATCAACCAGGAACCCAGGAACCCCATGCCCATTCCGGCGATCGCCAGCAGGACGGTGTGCGGCAGACGGAAACGCTCGGCCACCGGCACCAGCAGGCTGACCACGACCAGTACCATCGAAATGGCGAGCAGAGCGTAGAAAGTATCGGTCACCTGACGAGCCTACCCTCCGGCTTTTGCTCCTTGGACCTCGTGTCGACCGAACGGCCGCCTCGTTTTATAACCTCGGCGATGGCCAAGGTGGCAGTCTTCATTCACGAGGTGTGGGGCACCCCGGACGTCTGGCGGAACTGGCGGCCGTTTCGGGAAGCCCCCGGCTGGCACGCAATCGCGCCCTCGTTGCGCCACCATGACGCCCGACCGCTTGCCCCGCCAGCCGGTCTTGGCACGACAAGTCTCGGGAACTATGTGGCGGATGTCACAAAGACGACCGAGGGCATCCCGTGCAATAGGGGCTGGTGGCACAAGGCGCATCGAGAACCGGCGGCAGGCAACCGGGCTCCATGCCACCTTCGTGTACCATCCGGGCCGTGCGTTGCTCGAGATTGGCGTCCCCTGGCACGGCGGCAAGCTGGGCTAGAATGATGGCCGTTGTCGACCTTGACGAGTTGAAGACCTTGGTACCGGCTGGCCGGTTGATGGCGCTCGATGTCGGCACCAAGACCATCGGTGTCGCCACCTCCGATGCCTTGCGCATGCTGGCGACGCCGCTCACGACGCTGAAACGCGGCAAGCTCGCCGTCGATCTCGCGACCCTGGGCGATCTCGCCAGGAAGCATGAGATCAAAGCGCTGGCGATCGGCCTGCCGCTCAACATGGACGGCACCGAGGGTCCGCGCTGCCAATCGGTTCGCCAGTTCGCGACCAACATCGCCAACCACGGCCCGCCAGCTCTCGCTTCCCTGCCCGTCGTCTTCCAGGACGAGCGATTGAGCACCGCCGCCGTGACACGCGGCATGATCGAGGACTACGACATGAGCCGCGCCAAACGCGCCGAGCGCGTCGATGCCGCGGCAGCGGCGTGGATCCTGGAAAGCGCGCTGGCGCGACTGAGATGAACCTATCCCGTCAAGGGCACAGCGGAGGCGGTGGAGGTCGAGCCGCCACGTCGGCCGAGAGCGTGCGCAGGAAGGCGACGAGGTCGGCGCTTTGCTCCGCCGTGAGCGCCAGCGGGCGGACCAGCGGTAGCGCATCGCTGTGCAGGCGATCGGGGCTCACCTCGGAATAATGCTTCACGACGTCCTCGAGCGTCGCGAAATGGCCGTTGTGCATGAATGGGCCCGCGCCCGTCTGGCGCAGGCTGGGCACGCGGAACTCGCCGAAGTTACTGTGCAGGCGCTGCACGTGCCTGGTGCGCAATGCGCTGACCCCCGACGCATCGTCGTTGTGCCTGCTCAGAAGATTGAAGGTGCTGTTGGCGAGCTTGCTGAGCCCGTCCAGCCGACCGGGATCGACCTCGCCTGGCCGGATGAAGAACGGGATGCCGACATCGCCGAACTCGCCATTGGTGAAGCGCGGCCCGAAATGGCAAGCCGAGCAATTGGCCTCAAGGAAGATTTTCAACCCGCGCTGGGCTGCCTGCGGATAGCGCGCCATGGCCTCGCGATCGCCGGCAACCACGGCGTCGCGGAAAGCATCGAACGGCGCCCGCGGGCTGACCAGCGTCGCCTGGAATGCAGCCAATGCCTTGGCCGCGTCGACCAGAAGCTTCTCATCGTCACCACTGGGCTTGTGCCCGAAGGCGCGCTCGTAGCCGCAGGCGAGCGCCTTGTCCTCACGCAGCAGGGCGGCGACGCGACCGGCATCACCCGCCATCTCTCGTGGATCGAGGATCGGCCGGATCGACTGCGACCAGAGCGAATCCCCCGCACCGTCCCAACCGAACCAATAGGCATATCCCACGTTCCACAGCGACGGCGTGCGCCGGTCGAGCTCGGTCCGCCCTATCGCCCTGGCGCGCCCGTCGTTCCAGTCCCGGCCGGCGACATGGCAGCTGGAACAGCTCATGGCGCCGTCGGCGGACAGTCGCGGCTCGTTGAACAGCTGTTCGCCCAGCACAATGGCGTTGGCCATGCCGGCGACGCGGTTGGACGGATCGCGCGGCGCCGGCGGCGGCCAGGGGCCGTGGCGGGCAATCGCCCTCACCTCTTCTTCGGACCATTGCACCGGCGGTTGCGCGACGGCCGCCGCCGCCAGCGCCATCATCACCACTCCGCTCAGCCAGCGTTTCACTTCACGATCAACTCATGGCTCAGCCGCTCGCTCTCCTCGCCGGCGCGCACGTCGATGGC
The DNA here is from genome assembly GCA_902825855.1 of uncultured Rhodospirillales bacterium. GTDB lineage: Bacteria > Pseudomonadota > Alphaproteobacteria > Reyranellales > Reyranellaceae > Reyranella. Next base: position 7,473 of record CADECW010000014.1, read on the forward strand.
GAGTTCCCAGCGGCCCGGCATGTGGAACAACATGCCGTCGACGCGATAGCGGCCATCGCCCATGGACACGATGGTCGGAGCGTAGTTCATCCGGTGCTTGTGGTCGGGCATCTGGGCATCGAGCGCCACCAGCTCGGCCGGCTTGTCGTTCTTGGTGCAGACGTTGAACAGCAGCGAAAACGGCTCGCCGACCTCGATGCGCAACGGCTCGGGCCGGAAGGCGATGAGATAGTGACTGGAGAACACAACGATGCCGGTGCCGCGCCCGAGGTCGAGAGGGCAATCCGCCCAGGCCGGAAAGGTGGTGAGCAGCGCAATGAGGGCTGCGAGGAGCCTCATTGGCCGCTGCCGAGCTTGCTGCCGAACAGACGATCGCCGTTCTCGTAGGCGATCTTGCGCGCGACGTCCGGCGGCAGGTCGCTGAGCCACTGGCGCGACCAGCGCGCATGCTCGACCACGTAATGCCACCGCTCCGGCGTGAAGGTGTCGGTGCCGACGACAAACCGGTCGGGAAATTCCAGGAAGGCCTCTCGCCAGCCCGGCGCCACCTTGCCGTTCGAGGCGTGCGAAGTGAGGAAGGCGAGATCACACCACAGCGTCGAATAGCGCCGCAGCATCTCGCGCACCTTTTCCGGCCGCTCGAAGCCCGAGTGCGCCCACAGCACGCGCGCCGTCGGATCCTGCTGGAAGTGGCGCTGGACCGCGTCGGCGTCTGAATGCGAATGCAGGTAGAGCCCGTACTTCTTGGCGAGCTCGACCACCTTTCGCATGTTGGGCAGGTCGGCATCGGCCCCGAAGATATGGAACTCGCCGATCGCCACGTACCTGCGCTTGGAAAGCATGTCCTCGAGGAAGCCGATGATCGTCGGATCCTTCGCCCAGGTCGACAGCTCGCCGCGTGAGCGATAGGGCCTGAGCTCTGGCACGATCACCGAGGGCGCCACGTCCTGCAGCATCCTGGTGCCCTCGTTGTTCGAGCTCGACACCATCGCGCGCTTGACGCCTGCAGCCTTCAGGATCTCGACGACCTGCCTGGGCGGCACGACCTCCCACGCATCGTGGCTGTAGTGCATGTGGGCATCGAAGATCGGCAGCTCCTGGTCGGCCGAGGCTGTGCCGGCCGCAGCGAGCAGACTGACGAAAGCGAGGAGCGCGCGCATGTGAGGTCCCATCAGTGTCGGGCTTTGGCTGCCCAGCCATAGTTGAAGCTAATCGAGATGCGCTCGCCGGAGAAGCGGGCGGGCGGCACTTCATGACGCAACCAGCTCTCGAACAGCAGCAGATCACCGGCCTTGGCCGGCAGGCTCACGAAGGAGTGAAAGCTCCTGGGCGCGTCGCGCCGGCGCGGCGGCGTCGCCATGTGCAGGCCGAGCCGCGGATCCTCGAACTTTAGGGCGCCTGCCCCTTTGGGCACTTCCACGTAATAGGTGCCACTGATGAAGGATGTGGGATGGAGATGCAGCGAATGCACCACGCCCGCCGGCATGACGTTCGCCCAGCAATCGGTCATGGCGAGCGAGCGGCCTGCGAGGTCGTAGTGCAGCGAGCGGACGAAGCCCTTGACGTGCGGGTCGATCCGCCGACGCAGGCGGGCGAACAGCGAAGAAAAGAGATGCAGGCGGTCGAGCGAGCCGTAGGAGGTGTAGCCGCCGAGATAGTGCTGGGCCGACCAGCGCCGGCCGGCCGCGTCCGAGACGGCGAGCGAGCGGCATTCGTCGGCCAGGTCCTGGGTGAGCCGGCGGTGGTCGGGTCCGGCGATCGGTTCTCGGTAGATCAGCGTCGGGAAAAGGGCATGGATCGCCATGACTCGATTATCGGTCAAGCCGGCGGACCGTGCTATGGTCGTCGCCATGCTCACCGACCAGCAGATCGAGACCTACAGGCGCGACGGCTATCTGGTGATCCCGCGCCTGATCCAGGGCCAGCAGCTCACCGAGCTGCGCGACCTCACCGACCGCATCGTCGCCGAAGCGCGTGGCGTTACGGCGAACGACGATCTCTACGACCTTGAAGCCAGCCACAGCGCCGCGCTGCCACGGGTGCGCCGGCTGAAACCCGTGATCTTCAAGCGCTACGCCTTCTTCCATGCGCTGGCGCGCGACCCCAAGATCACGTCGATCCTCTCGCAGCTGCTGGGACCGGCGATTCGCCAGCATGGCGGCAAGCTCAACATGAAGTCGGCAGGCTACGGCTCGCCCGTCGAATGGCACCAGGACTGGGCGTTCTATCCCCACACCAACGACGATGTGCTCGCGACCGGCATCTATCTCGACGACTGCGACATGGACAACGGCGCGCTGATGGTGATTCCGGGCAGCCACCATGGCCCGACCTGGGACCATCATGCCGAGGGCCGCTTCTGCGGCGCGATGAACCCCGATGCCTGCGACATCGACTTCGACAAGGCGGTGCCGCTCACCGGCCCGGCTGGCTCCATGACCATCCATCACGTCCGCCTGGTGCACGGCTCGGCGCTCAACCGCTCCAACCGGCAACGCCGCCTGCTGCTGCACGAATACACGGCCGCCGACGCCTGGCCGCTGCTGGGCGTGGCCAATTTCGAGGAGTTCAACAGCCGCATGGTGCTGGGCGATCCGACCATCGAGCCACGCGTCGTCGCCGCCCCCATCCGCATGCCGATGCCGCCGGCCGACCATCAGGGCTCGATCTACGAGAACCAGCGCGGGACGGGCCGCCGCTTCTTCGAAACCTACGAAGAAGGCGTACGCGTCTGAGCGCCTCTTCCGGCGGACAGCCGACCTATCACCCCGCCGCCCAGGCAGTGCACTGGATCACTGCCGCCGCAGTGATCGGCATGCTGGGCGTCGGGCTGTGGATGACCGGCCTGCCGCTCGGCTTCACCAAGCTCTACGCCTACAACTGGCACAAGTGGGTCGGCCTCGCCGTGCTGGTGCTTACCGTCGGCCGCCTGCTGTTGCGCTGGCGTCATCCGCCGCCGCCGCTGCCCCGCACCTTCGTGCGCTGGCAAGTCGTCCTGGCGCCGATGGCACACTGGACACTGTTGCTCCTGCTGCTCGCCATGCCGATCAGCGGCTGGTTCATGAGCTCTGCCGCGGGTGTCAGCGTGATCTGGTTCGGCCTGCTGGCGCTGCCCGACCTCGTTCCGCGCGACCAGGACCTTTTCGAGACGCTCAAGACCACACACTATGTTCTGTCGCGTTTGCTGATCGCCGTGCTGATCCTTCACGTCGCCGCCGTCGTGCATCACGATGTCCTGCGGCGGGACGGTGTATTCCGGCGTATGTGGCCTTCCGGAGGAAGCTGATGCGCCGCTGGTGCGCCCTCGCCTGTCTGATCCTGCTGCCATTGCCGTCGCTCGCCGGGCCGCAGGACGCCTGGACGGTCGATGCCAAGGCAAGCTCACTGGCCTTCAGCGTCGCCCAGGTAGGCGCGATCGTGAGCGGCCGCTTTCCCACCTGGACAGGCGAGATCGTGCTCGACCCCGCCGCGCTCGCCGGCGCGCGCATCGACATCAGGATCGACACGCGACCAGTCTCGACCAACAACCGCGACGTCGATTCGCTGATGAAGGGCCCGAACTTCCTCGACGTCCAGAAGTTCCCCGAGGCGCGCTTCGTGTCGACTTCCATCTCGCGCAACGGCGACCGCTACGAGGCGCGCGGCAAGCTCACGATCCGCGACGTCACGCGCGATGCAGTGCTGCCCTTCACCCTCGCGATTACCGACGATCCCTCGCAGTCCGGCCGCGTGCGCGCCACCGCCCGCGGCCGCATTGTCCTGAAGCGGCTCGACTATGGTGTCGGCCAGAACGAATGGGCGGCCACCGGACAGGTCGCCAACGAAGTGACTGTCGATCTCAACGTCGTGGCCGGCCGCGGCAAATGATCGGGCGGCGCGCCCTGCTCGGTGCGGGGGCGTTGCTGCCGGCGATGGCACGCGCCCAATCGGGCCTGTGGCCGGAATGGGTCGGCCTCTACGACGGCGCCGCGCGGTTCTATCGCTCGATTCCGCTCGAGGACATCTACCCGCCACCCAAGGATCCGCACATCGACCGTGACGACCCCTCGCCCTTCGGCGTGCACTTCGAGATCCGCACCATCGATCTGCCGTCCGTCCGGCTGCGCATCGACGCCGGACCGATGCAGACCGCCGCCGATGGCGAACTGCTCCGTTTCGGTCCGCTGATCGATGGCGTCGCCGTCCTCGCCGCCAACGAATCGCGGCACGGTCCGCGCTCGGCGACCCTCACAGTCGGCCGCGACCTGCTGGGCACCGAAGCCCTCTTCGCCCACGCCGATGGCAGCTTCTGGCGCCGCCATTTCACCGTCCGCTTCACGCCAACCGGCGGCGACATCATCCTCTGGATCTTCGATGCTGCCGGCACGCGGGCCCGCACCTGGCGCGGCTCGGCCGTGAAGCGTTCCTGACCGGTCCCGCGGGCCAACGACGGTATCGTCTAGGGCCTTGGCCCCACGTAGTTCGATTGCGGGCGGATGATGCGGCCGCCCTTCTCCTGTTCGAAGATGTGGGCGCACCAACCGGCGGTGCGGCCGACGGCGAACAAGGCCGTAAAGGCGCTGCGCGGAATCTCCAGCGCCTCTAGCAGGAGCGCCGTGTAGTACTCGACGTTGGTGTCGAGTCGTCGCCCGGGTTTGTGCTTGCGCAAAGCAGCGATCGCACCCTGCTCGACGGCCGAGGCGTAGGCGAGCCGCCCCGCCGTCGCCGGCAAGGTGGCCACCGCCGCCTTCAGCACATCGGCCCGCGGATCGCGCACCTTGTAGATGCGATGGCCGAAGCCCATCAGGGTCGTGCCCTTGGCGAAGGCGTCGTCGAACCAGCTCTCCGAACGCGCCGCATCACCGATCTCGTCCAGCATGTCGAGCACCGGGCCGGGCGCGCCGCCATGCAGCGGGCCCTTGAGGGCGCATAGCCCGGCGAGCACCGAGGAGATCAGGCCGGCATGCGTCGAGGCCACCACGCGGGCGGTGAAGGTCGACGCGTTGAACCCGTGATCGGTGATGGTCGAGAGATAGGTATCGAGCGCCTTTTCGAAGACAGTGCCGGCACGCTGCCCGCGGACCATGCGCAGGAAATCCTGCGCCGTGTTGAGCGTCGGATCGGGCGCGATCGGCACCAGCGACTTCTCCTCGTTGAGCACCGCCGCCAGGAACACCGGCATGGCACCGCAAACCAGGAAATGATGAGGCATCCTGTCGTTGTCGGGCAGCATGCCGAGGCCGACCCTCAGCGCCTCGACCGGACTGAGGCCGCCGGTCGCGGCCAAGAGCTTGGGCACATCGGCGAAGGCGCGCACGCGCGCCGCCGCGAGACCTGCCCGCACGGCCGGCTCGTCGCCACCACCCTCGGCATAACCCTCCCACAGCAGCGCCGCGACGCCTTCGAAGCCGCGTGTCGCCGTCAGTTCCTCGATCGCATGGCCGCGGACGATCAGCCGGCCGGCCTCGCCGTCGACCTCGCTCATTGACGTGTCGGCCACGACGATCCCGTCGAGCCCGCTATTCACCCGTGTCAGCAGCATGTCGGTCCCTTTCCACCTATCAACGCCAACCTCGGTTTCGACAAATATATTGTCAATCTTGATTATATTGATCAATATTGTGGCATGTCGAATGAATGGCTGAATTCCAGGGAAGCGGCGCGTCGCCTGGGGGTGTCCGCGGCGACGCTCTATGCGTATGTCAGCCGCGGACTCGTTCGCTCCGAGCCGGTCGATGGCCGGCGCGAGCGACGCTATCGGGCCGACGACGTCTCGCGGCTGAAGCGCCGGCGCGACGTCGGGCGCAAGGCCGAATCGATCGCCAACCACGCCCTCGATTTCGGAACGCCGGTGCTCGAATCGGCGCTCACCCTGATCGACGGCAACAGTCTCTATTACCGCGGCCGCGACGCCGCCGACCTGGCTCGCACCGCCTCGCTCGAGGACGTGGCGCGGCTGTTGTGGGATTGCGACGAGCAGCCGCTCGCCGCGGACAACCTGCCACCGATGAGCACCGGGCTGCGCCGCGCGTGGCTCGCGGCGGTGACACTGGGCCCGGTCGATCGCTGTCTCGTCATGTTGCCGGCGGCAGCCGCGCTGGACCATCCGAGCTGGGTAGAAGACCGCGCCGCCATGCTCGAGGCCGGCGTGCGCGTGCTGCGCCTGCTGACGGCGGCGGTCACGGCGCGGCCGCTCTCTGCGCTGCCGGTTCACCAAGAGCTCGCCGCCGCATGGAAGGTGCCTGCGGTGCACGCCCCGCTCCTGCGGGCAGCGCTGGTCCTGTCGGCCGATCACGAGTTCAACGCCTCTGCCTTCGCCGCCCGCGTCGTCGCCTCGACCGGGGCCAACCTCTACGGTGCGACCATGGCCGGGCTTGCCGCCTTGAACGGCCCGCGCCATGGCGGGTTGACCCGCCGCGTCGCCTCGCTGTTCGACGACCTCAAGGACACCGTCGACCTCGACGGCGAGCTGGTGCAGCGCGTCCGCGACCGCATCTACATCCCGGGCTTCGGGCATCAGCTCTACCCCGACGGCGATGTGCGGGCGGCCACCCTTTTCGAACTGCTGCGCGAGACCGTGCCCGACTCGCCCGAACTCGCCTTCGCAGAGCGGCTGGCCGAAGCCGGCGAGCGCCTGATCGACCGCAAGCCCAACGTCGACTTCACCACTGTCGTGGTCGAACGCGTGCTCGGGCTGCCCAAGGACTCAGCACTTGCCCTCTTCCTGCTGGGTCGTACCGTGGGCTGGATAGCCCATGCGCTGGAGCAATCGGCGCACGCCGCGCTGATCCGTCCGCGTGCCCGCTATACTGGTCCCCGACCCGGAGGAAACACGTGAGCGAAGGTCGCTGCCTTTGCGGAGACATCCGCTTCGCCGCCGACGGTCTGCCCAAGTGGACCAGCTACTGCCACTGCCAGAGCTGCCGGCGACACACCGGCGCGCCGGTCTCCGCCTATGCCGGCTTCGAGGCGTCGAAGGTCCGGTTCAGCGGCGGCGCCCTCGCCTACTTCGAATCGTCACCCGGCGTGCGTCGCGGCTTCTGTGGGCGCTGCGGTTCAACCCTGACCTACGAAGGCGACCGCTGGCCCGGTGAAATCCACCTTCATGTCGGCGCGTTCGACGAACCGGCGGCGCTTGCGCCGACCAACCACGCCTTCCCCGATGAACGGCTGCCGTGGCTGAAACTGTGACCCTATTTATCCACCAAAACGTCGCCTTGCGAGGTCCACTCCAGCGTGCTTAACGTCGCGCTTTAGTGACAAGAAAACGCGTGGGCGTGCCGAGGTTGCCCCATCTGCTCGGCATCGAGGGACTTGCGCCGGAAACCATTTCGGGCCTGCTCGACCTTTCCGAAAGCTACATCGACCAGAATCGGTCCATCGACAAGCGGCGCGACGTGCTGGCCGGGCGGACGGTGATCAACCTGTTCTTCGAGAATTCGACGCGCACCCGGACCAGCTTCGAGGTCGCGGCCAAGCGGCTCGGCGCCGATGTGATCAACATGGACGTCGCCACCTCCTCGGTGCGCAAGGGCGAGACGCTTCTCGACACGGCGATGACGCTCAACGCCATGCGGCCCGACGCCATCGTCGTCCGGCATCACGAATCGGGCGCGGTCAATCTCCTGGCTCAGAAGGTCAACTGCGCCGTCATCAACGGCGGCGACGGCCAGCACGAGCATCCCACCCAGGCTCTGCTCGACGCGCTCACCATCCGACGACGACGCGGCAGCCTGGAGGGGCTGCTGGTGGCGATCTGTGGCGACATCATGCACAGCCGCGTGGCGCGCTCGAACATCCACCTGCTGCAGATCATGGGCGCGCGCGTGCGCGTGGTCGGCCCGCCGACCCTCATGCCGACCGACATCGACCGCATGGGCGTCGAAGTCCACTACAGCATGAAGACCGGGCTGAAAGGCGTCGACATCGTCATGATGCTGCGCCTGCAGACCGAACGCATGCAGGGCTCGTTCGTCCCCTCGATCAGCGAGTACTTCCGCTTCTTCGGACTGGACAGCGAGAAGCTCAAGTTCGCCAAGCCCGACGCGTTGATCATGCATCCCGGGCCGATGAACCGCGGCGTGGAGATCGACTCCGAGGTCGCCGACGACGTCGACCGCTCGGTCATCCAGGAGCAGGTCGAGATGGGCGTGGCCGTGCGCATGGCCTGCCTGGACGCGCTGATCGGCGGACGGCGCAACGCGCTTTCGGGAGCAGCGGCGTGACAGGCACCATCGATCGCCTGGCGCCGCAGCACAGCGGCTCGACCGCCTACATCAACGCCCGCATCATCGATCCCACCGGCGATGCGGAGTATCAGGGTGCGGTCCTGATCAGCGACGGCAAGATTGCCGACTACGGTCCCAACCTCTTCGCCTCGGGCGCGCCCTACGGCATCCAGTCGATCGACTGCCGCGGTCTCTATCTCGCGCCCGGTCTGGTCGACACGCGCGTCCACACCGGCGAGCCTGGCGAGGAGCACAAGGAGACGCTGGAGAGCGCCGGTGCCGCCGCTGCTGTGGGCGGCATCACCTCCCTGGTGCTGTTGCCCGACAACGAGCCGCCGTTCGACGACGCCTCGCTGATCGAGTTCGTCGCCCGCCGGGCCCGCCAGATCAAGCTGGTAAACATGTACGCCTACGGCGCGCTCACCGTTGGACTTGAAGGCAAGGAACTGGCGGAGATGGGTCTGCTGGCCGAGTCCGGCGCCGTCGCCTTCACCGACGCCGACCATGCCGTCGGCAACGCCCAGGTGCTGCGCCGCGCGCTCTACTACGCCAAGGCCTTCGACGCGCTGATCGTGCATCTGCCGCAGGAGCCCACCCTTTCGGGCGGCCACATGACCAGCGGCGAAATGGCGACACGGCTTGGCCTGTCGAGCAATCCGCCGCTGGCCGAGGTGATGCTGGTCGAGCGCGACATCCGTCTCGCCGAGATGACCGGCGGACGCCTGCACCTAACCAAGATCTCCACCTCCGAATCGGTGGCGGCGATCGCTGCCGCCAAGGCGCGCGGGCTGAAGATCACCTGCGATACGGCGGCGCCCTACTTTGCCCTGAACGACCTCGCGGTCGGCGACTACCGCACCTTCGGCAAGCTGGTGCCGCCTTTGCGGTCCGAGCGGGACCGGCAGGCCGTCGTCGAGGGCCTGAAGGCTGGCATCATCGATGCCATCGTGTCGGACCATCGTCCGCAGGACCAGGACAGCAAGCGCGTGCCCTTCGCTCAGGCCGAGCCCGGCGGCATCGGATTGGAGACGCTGCTGCCGGTCTCCCTCGAGCTGGTGCACAACGCGCATCTCACCTTGCCGCGCCTGTTCCAGCTCCTGGCAAGCACGCCGGCGCGCCTGTTCGGCCTGCCCGGCGGCAAGCTCGCCAAGGGCGCGCCGGCCGATCTCGTCGTGTTCGACGCCGACTACGCCTGGAAGGTCGACCGGGACGAATTGTGGAGCAAGACCAAAAACACGCCGTTCGACGAGCGCCCGGTGCAGGGCCGCGTGATGGCGACCATCGTCGGCGGCCGCGCGATCTATCAGGATGAAAGCTTCCTGACGCCTGCAAGAGCCGCCTGAAAGCTGCCTCCAAACGGCCTTTTCGTCTGCTATGGTCGTCACCCTCCACCAACAGGGCGTTGCACGATGCTACGACTATCACTTCTCATCGGTGTCACCGGCATGGCGTTCGCCGGCGCCAGCGAGGCCCAGCAGCGCGGCCAGTCGCGCGACGACCTGCTCGACGCCCTCACCCGCCACATCCAGATCTGTGGCGAGATGACCGACACGCAGTCGCGGCTCGCCTGCTACGACCGCCTGCAGACTCAGGTGGGCGGTGTCGCGCCGCAGTCCCAGCCGACGCCGACGCCAATTCAAGCTCAGCCGACGCCGACACCAATTCAAGCTCAGCCTACACCGACGCCGCTCCCGCCGCCGACAAACATCGGATCGGGCGGCTCGTCGATCAGCTCCGCGCCGCTGACGCCACAGCCGCTCGGCGTGCCGGGCGGTGGCGTGGCTACCCTGGGCTCGGGCAGTGCGGCCAGTCCGCCACCATCGACGGCTCCGGACCCTGACGCCGCCTTCGATCCGCGGACCGCGGGCTATCGGCCTCCCGAGAACATGGGCGGGCGGCCGCAGCCGCAACTGCGCCGCACCGGATCGCGACCTGTGCCCAACTACTCGACGCCGCAGCCGCTGGTGACGCTCGGCGCCGCCAACCTGACCTACGGCGAGTCGCGCTATTGGCAGGTGACGGTGACGCTCACCTCCAACACGCGCAATGCCGTGAACGCCCAGGCCGAATGCACCTTCATGAACGCCGGTCGTCCGGTCTCGACCGACTATCTCGGCCCGCTCACGATCCAGCCTGGCGAACAGGTCACGACCGAGCTGATCGGCCCGCCGACCACGTCTTACATCGATTCGACCAACTGCAAGGTCGTAAGACCCTGAACCCCAAATGATCTCGACCCTGATCCTGCTGCTGGCGCCGTTCCTGATGGGCTATCTGCTGGGGTCGATCCCTTTCGGCCTGCTGCTGACGCGCGCCGCCGGGTTGGGCGACATCCGCAACGTCGGGTCTGGAAACATCGGCGCCACCAACGTGCTGCGCACGGGCCGCCGGGGCCTCGCTGCGGCGACGCTGGTGCTCGATGCACTGAAGGGTGTCGTCGCAGTGCTGATCGCCGACCAGGTCGGCCAGCTCGCCGCCGTCGGCGCCGCCGCCGGCGCCGTGATCGGCCACATGTTCCCGGTGTGGCTCCGCTTCAAGGGCGGGAAGGGCGTGGCGACCACGCTCGGCATCATGTGGGGCCTGTCGTGGCCGGTCGGCGCCATCGCCTGCGCCGCCTGGCTGCTGTTCGCCGCCTTCTTCCGCTTCTCCTCGCTGGCCGCGCTGCTCAGCGTCGTTGTCGCCGCGATCGCCGCCTGGTTCCTGACCGACGTTCGCGCCGCAACCCTGCTCACGCTCCTGGTGCCGCTGGTGTGGGCGCGACACCATCAGAATATCGCCCGGCTGCTCAAGGGTACCGAACCCAAGATCGGCCAGGGTGGAAAGAGCGAGCCGGCTCACTCTTGACAGTCGATACATATCTGTATCGAATTTTCAGGAGAGTAGCGATTGATCTCGATCCTTTTCCTTCTGCTGGCACCGTTCCTGCTGGGCTACCTGGCCGGCTCGATCCCGTTCGGCCTGCTGCTCGCTCGTGCAACGGGGTTGGGCGACATCCGCACGATCGGATCCGGCAACATCGGCGCCACCAACGTCCTGCGCACGGGCGGCAAGACGCTTGGCGCCGCGACTCTGCTGCTCGATGCGCTGAAGGGCCTGATCCCCGTGCTGATCACAGTCCAGTTCGGCCAGAACGCCGCCGTCTGCGCCGCCGCCGGCGCGGTGCTCGGCCACATGTTCCCGGTTTGGCTGCGCTTCAGGGGCGGCAAGGGCATGGCGACATTTTTAGGTGTCGTATGGGGCCTGTCGTGGCCGGCCGGCGCCATTGCCTGCGCGGCTTGGCTGCTGGTCGCCGTCCTCTTCCGTTTCTCCTCTCTCGCGACCCTGGTCAGCGCTGCGGTCGCCGCAATCGCCTCCTGGATCCTGATCGACCGCCGCGCGGCCATGGTCCTCACCCTGCTGATGGCGCTGATCTGGGTGCGACACCACCAGAACATCGCCCGCCTGCTCGCGGGCGCAGAGCCCAAGATAGGCGCCACTTCAGCCGGGTGAATTCATTCGGCGCTGCACGATGATGCAAGTGCCACGCCGGACAGGCAGCATTGATCGTCGACCGGGTGGTCGCTAGGTTCGCTACACAACAACTGCAGGAGGCAGTTTACATGTTCGTTGCTCGAATCGCGACCCTGGCCGCCGCGGCCTTGTGCGCGGCGTCGGTCGCCGACGCCAAGACCCTGCGCTGGGCCAGCCAAGGGGACGCCCTGACGCTGGACCCGCATGCCCAGAACGAGGGCCCGACCTCAGCCATGAACGGCCATGTCTATGAGGCGCTGATCAGCCGCGACCCTTCGCTTTCCAAGGTGCCGGCGCTGGCGCTGTCGTGGAAGGCGATCGCGCCCGAAATCTGGGAGTTCAAGCTCCGACCCGACGTGAAGTTCAGCGACGGCACGCCGTTCACTGCCGAGGATGTGGTCTTCAGCTACAACCGTGCGCTGGCGCCGACCTCCGACTTCCGCGCCTACATCTCCTCGATCAAGGAGGTGAAGGCAGTCGATCCGCTCACCGTGCACATCATCACCAACGGTCCCAACCCGATCCTGCCCGACTACGCGTCGTCGATCCTGATCATGTCCAAGGCGTGGGCCGAAAAACACAACGTCACCAAGCCGCAGAGCTTCAAGGACAAGGAAGAAACCTACGCAGTGCGCAACGCCATGGGCACCGGCGCCTTCACGGTCAAGCAGCGCGACCCCGACGTGAAGACGGTGATGGCCAAGAACCCCACCTACTGGGGCGCCAAGGACTTCCCGTCCTATCCCGACGAGCTGGTCTACACGCCGATCAAGGAGCCCGCGACGCGCGTCGCCGCACTGATCTCGGGCCAGGTCGATTTCGTCCTCGATGCGCCGTTGCAGGACATAGCGCGCATCAAGCAGACGCCGGGTCTGAAAACCGAGGAGACCGCACAGGTCCGCTCGATCTTCCTCGGTCTCGACATGGGCGCGGCGGAGCTCAAGTACTCCGACGTCAAGGGCAAGAACCCGTTCGCCGACAAGCGCGTACGTCAGGCGATGTACCAGGCGATCGACATCGACGCGATCAAGGCCAAGGTGATGCGCAACTTCGCGGCCCCCGCCAACCTCGTCACCTCGCCCGGCGTGCATGGCTACACCAAGGAGCTCGACAAGCGGCAGAAGTACGACGTCGCCGCAGCCAAGAAGCTGATGGCCGACGCCGGATACCCCAACGGGTTCTCCGTGGTCCTGGACTGTCCCAACGACCGCTACAACAACGACGAGCAGATCTGCCAGGCAGTCACCGGCATGCTGGCGCAGATCGGCATCAAGGTCGACCTGCAGGCCCGCTCCAAGACGCTTCACTTCCCCAAGATCCAGAAGAAGGATACGAGCTTCTTCCTGCTCGGCTGGGGCGTACCGACGCTCGATTCGCACTATGTCTTCACGTACCTGTACCAGACCAACGACGCGGCCAAGAAGGTGGGCGGCTACAACCTCACCAACTACTCCAACGCCAAGATGGACGAGCTCACCGACGCCATCCTGAAGGAGGTCGATCAGGCGAAGCGCGACAAGATGATTGCCGACGCCTGGAAGCTCGCGATCGAGGACATGCCGTATCTGCCGCTGCACCACCAGCTGATCGTCTGGTCGATGAGCGACAAGGTGACGATTCCGATCTTCGCCAACGATTCGCCGAACTTCAAATACTCGAAGATGAAGTGAGTTGTGCATTTGCCTCCCCATCGTCATACGATGGGGAGTGCCCACGCAACGGGCGGGTCGTGAGCATCTTCACTGGTACCAATGACCCCTCCGGCCCTTCGGGCCACCTCCCTGCTTCGTGGGGAGGAACGTAAGATCCCCAATGCTGGCTTTTATCGTCTCACGCCTCCTGCAATCCGTCGCCGTCATGCTGGCGGTGTCGTTCCTGTGCTTCGTGCTGTTCAATTTCGTAGGCGACCCCGTGAGCAACATGGTGGGCCAGGAGGCATCGGCCGCCGAACGGTTGGAGATGCGCGCCGAGCTCGGGCTGGAAGACTCCGTGGGCCTGCAGTTCCTGCGCTTCCTGGTCAACGCAGCCCACGGCAATTTCGGCAAGAGCTATCGCCTCGCGCGGCCGGTTTCCGACCTGATCGTCGAGCGCATGCCGGCTACACTCGAACTGGTGGCGGCGGCCGCCGTGCTGGCGCTCGCGATGGGAATTCCGCTGGGTGTGCTGACGGCACTGCGGCGCAACACCGTCGACAGCCAGGCGGTGATGACCTTCTCGCTGGCCGGCGTGGCCATGCCCACCTTCGTGATCGGAATCCTGCTGATCTACGTCTTCTCGGTCGAGTGCAAGACCTGGGCGCCATCGGTCGGCCTGCCGGGCGACTGGTGCTTCCCCTCCTTCGGCCGCGGCGAGACCGAGAAGATCGGCGGCTGGACCACGGGTCTGCTCACCGCCAGCGGGCTGAAGGCGATCGTGCTGCCGGCCATCACCCTCAGCCTGTTCCAGATGACCCTGGTGCTGCGCCTGGTGCGCTCGCAGATGCTGGAAGTGCTGCGCACCGACTACATCAAGTTCGCGCGCGCCCGCGGCCTGACAAATCGTGCCGTGCACTTCCGGCACGCGCTCAAGAACACGCTGCTGCCCGTCATCACCGTGATCGGCATCCAGGTCGGCGGCCTGATCGCCTTCTCGATCATCACCGAGACGGTGTTCCAATGGCCGGGCATGGGCCAGCTCTTCATCCAGTCGGTGCAGTTCGCCGACATCCCCGTGATGGCGGCGTATCTTGTCATGGTCTCGCTTATCTTCGTCACAATAAACTTCTTCGTCGATCTGCTTTATGCCGCGATCGATCCGCGCCTCAGGCTCGATCGCGCGCGCGTCGGCACGGCAGGCGGCTGACGTCATGAAGCAGAACGTTGAAGCGGCCCTTCCCTGGGCCCTGATCGGCGCTGCCTCTCTCGGCATGTTCGCCTGCACTTCGAGCGGCACTACCCGCGCGCCCTTCCTGATCGACATGGCGCAGGATCTTTCGGTCAGCATGCCGCTGGTCGCCAACCTCGTGTCGCTGACGGCGACGGCATGGGGCGTCTCGTCCGCGATCGCCGGCTGGCTCGGCGATGTCATGGGACGCCGGGTCGTGCTGGTGGGCTCGCTGCTCGGACTCGCGCTGACGCTGGTCGGCCAGGCCCTGGCGGGCTCCTTTTTCTGGGTCGCCGTCTGGGCCACGGTCGGCGGCGCTTTCTGCGGCGCCTTCACCGCCGCGGCCTATGCCGAACTGTCCGGCCGCGTGCCCGATGCCCAGCGCGGCCGGGCGCTGGGCTGGGTAATGAGCGGCCAGTCGCTTACGCTGCTCGTCGGCGTGCCGATGGCGGCGGCGGTGGGCGCTCTTATCGGCTGGCGCGGCTGGCTGCTTTGCGTTGGCGCCCTTTCGCTGGTCGCCAGCGCCAGCATGTTGGTAACCGTGGGTCGCGGCTCGGCCGGCCACATGCGCGGGGTGGTGCGCCCGTCCATCAGGGATGCCCTGTCGAAGCGCGTGATCGGCCTGCTGACCACCGGCATCTTCGAGCGCATCTGCTATGGCCTCGCCGTCACCTACTTCGCCGCCTTCCTTCAGGCGACCTATGGCCTGTCGCTGGCCGAGCTCGCGATACCGCTGGCGATCTTCGCCATCGGCAGCGTCGCCGGCACGGTTCTGGGCGGCCAGATCGCCGACCGCTTCCGCGATCGACTGCTGACCTTCGCCGTCGCCATGGGCCTGTCGGCGGTTGCGGCCGTCGTCCTCTTCATGTGGCACCCAAGTGCAGAGGTCTCGGTGGCGCTGGGCTTTCTCTATGTCCTTCTCAATGCGCTCGGACGGCCGGCCTACATGGCCGCCCTCGCCAACGTGCCCGACGACGTTCGCGGCACGGTGCTGGGGCTGAACAGCTCCAGCGCCAGCATCGGATGGATCGGAGCGGCGGCCCTTGGCGCGGCGATGATCGGTTGGGTAGGCTTCGAGGGCTTCGGCCCGCTGGCTGCCGTGCTGGCGGTGCTGAGTGCGGCCGGCGCTCTCGCCGGACGCCGCAAGGTGCGCTGAATGGCCGACACGACGACGACCCTTGCCCGCTTCCGCGATTCCGACATGTGGTGGAGTTTCCGTCGCTCGCCCACGACGGTCGCTGCCGCCGTCGTCACCCTGTTCTTTTTTATCGGCGCGATCTTCGCGCCGTGGGTTGCGCCGTACAATCCGTTCGATGTGAAGTCGCTCAACCTCATGGACGCCTTCACGCCGCCGGTGTGGCAAGCCGGCGGCAGCGCGGCGCACCTTCTCGGCACCGACAACCAGGGCCGCGACGTCCTTTCGGCCATCCTCTATGGCACGCGCGTGTCGCTGATGATCGGGCTCGCCGCGATCGTCCTGTCGGTGACCACCGGCGTACTGCTCGGCCTGCTTGCCGGTTTCCGCGGCGGCTGGCTCGAGGCGATCATCATGCGCCTGGCCGACATCCAGCTCACCGTGCCCGCCATCCTGATCGCGCTCACGCTCGACGGCGTGGCGCGCGCCGCCCTGCCGAAGCACGTGCATGATGAGATCGCCATCTGGGTGCTGGTGATTTCGATCGGCGTCGCCTACTGGCCGCAATTCGCGCGCGTCACCCGTGCCACCACGCTGGCTGAGAAGCACAAGGACTACGTCAACGCCGCACGCATCATCGGCGTGCCGGGCGCGCGCATTGCGCTTGGCCATGTGCTGCCCAACGCCTGGGGGCCGGTGCTGGTGATCGCGACCATCGAACTGGCGCTCGCCATCATCGCCGAGGCGTCGCTCTCCTATCTTGGGGTCGGTATGCCGGCCACCCAGCCCTCGCTCGGCACGCTCATTCGCATCGGCAACGCCTTCCTGTTCTCGGGCGAATGGTGGATTGTTCTCTTTCCCGTCTTTGCGCTGGTCATCCTGTCGCTCTCCGTCAACATTCTGGGCGACTGGCTACGCGATGCGCTCAATCCCAAGCTGCGCTGATTCTACTATCAGTTGATTTACAGGATGATGACTCGCGCTTAGTGTCGGACCAATGTTCGATGCCACCCTCGCTGCCGAACTTGATCCCGGCGAACGACGCGCCCGGTTGAGGCTGGCGCGCTCCGCCCGGATCGGGCCCGTGACCTTCCACGAAGCGCTGGCGCATTTCGGTTCCGCGCGTGCCGCCTGCGAGCGACTCGACACGATCGGCCATGCCGCCATCGCCCGAGAGGAGGACGTTCTGACGAAGGCCGGCGGCCGCTACCTGGTGTTCGGCGATCCCGCCTATCCGGCGGCGCTGGCCGCCCTGCCTGATGCCCCCGCGGTGCTTTCGGCCATCGGCGATCCCGGGCTGCTGAGCCGGCCCGCCTTCGCCGTCGTCGGCGCGCGTCAGGCTTCCCTGGCGGCATGCCATCTTGCCGGCGAACTGGCTGGAGAATTGGGCCAAGCGGGATTCGTCGTCGCATCAGGGCTGGCGCGCGGCATCGATGCGGCCGCCCATCAGGCCGCGCTGGCCACCGGCACCGTTGCTGTCCTGGCCGGTGGCGTCGATCAGGTCTACCCGCCGCAAAATTCGAGACTGCGCGCCGCCATCGCCGCCGGTGGCCTGCTGCTGAGCGAGTCGCCCTGGGGTGCGCCGCCGACCGCCCGCGCATTTCCCCGTCGCAACCGAATCGTCAGCGGCCTGTCGCAGGGCGTCGTGGTCATCGAGGCAGCGGCCCGTTCGGGGTCCCTGATCACCGCCCACCGGGCCGCCGAACAGGGCCGCGATGTATTCGTCGTCCCTGGCTCGCCAGCCGACCCACGGTACGCCGGATCCAATAGCCTTATCCGTGATGGGGCTATTTTGACCCGCGACATCAACGATATTCTGAGTGTGATCCAACCGCCACGGTCCCGCCTCCAAGTCCCTGTCAAACCAAGGGAAAATCCCGATCATCCGGAGGCCTCCAAGGTGCTCTCCGCCCTGGGGTCGGTACCTACCCTGGTTGACGAACTGGTGCGTCGATGCCAAGTGTCCGCCGCCGCCGTGGCGGAGGTCCTGCTGGCTCTCGAGCTGGAAGGCCGCCTCGAAAGGCACCGGGGTAACCGCGTATCTCTGATTTGATATCAGTGATTTAGCTCCGGTTCTAAGGTTTTACTGGAGCATACCCGACGATGGACGTGTTGGTCGTCGAGTCCCCGGCCAAGGCAAAGACCATTGGGAAATATCTCGGCCCCGGCTACACCGTGCTGGCCTCCTATGGTCATGTCCGCGACTTGCCGCCCAAGGACGGCTCGGTGCGCCCGGACGAAGACTTCGCCATGTCCTGGGAGGTCGATGCCCAGTCGCAGAAGCGGCTCGACGCCATCGCCAAGGCCATCACCAAGGGCGGCAGGCTCTATCTTGCTACGGACCCCGACCGCGAGGGCGAAGCCATCTCCTGGCATGTACGAGACGTGCTGAAGCGCAAGAAGGCGCTGGAGGGTGTCGACGTCAAGCGGGTGACCTTCAACGCCATCACCAAGCAGTCGGTGCTGGACGCCGTTGCCCATCCGCGCGACCTCGACCAGGACCTCATAGATGCCTACATGGCGCGCCGGGCGCTGGACTATCTCGTGGGCTTCACCCTCTCCCCCGTCCTGTGGCGCAAACTGCCGGGCAGTCGCTCCGCCGGCCGCGTACAGTCGGTGGCGCTGCGCCTGATCTGCGAGCGCGAGGCCGAGATCGAGGTCTTCAAGAGCCGCGAATACTGGACGGTCGACGTCCTGTTCGGCACGGCCAAGAAGCAGACGCTCAAGGCGCGACTGACCCATCTCGACGGCCGCAAGCTCGACAAGTTCGACCTCGATACCCAGGAGCGGGCCGAGCAGGCCAAGCGCGAGATCGAACGCCGCGCCTTCTCGGTGGCCTCGATCGACCGCCGTCAGGTCCGCCGCAATCCCCCGCCCCCGTTCATCACCTCGACCCTGCAGCAGGAGGCCTCGCGCAAGCTGGGTCTCGGCGCCGCTACCGCCATGCGCATCGCGCAGAGGCTCTACGAAGGTGTCGATATCGGCGGCGACACGGTTGGCCTTATTACATATATGCGTACCGACGGCGTGACCCTGGCGCCCGAGGCGGTCGGCCAGACGCGCCGCCTGATCGAGAGCAAATACGGTACGAGCTATCTGCCCGAAAAGCCGCGCGTCTACACCTCCAAGGCCAAGAACGCACAGGAGGCTCATGAGGCGATCCGCCCGACCGACCTCTTCCGCACCCCGCAGGAGGTGGCGCAGTACCTCGACAAAGACCAGTTCGGCCTCTACGAGCTGATCTGGAAGCGCACCGTCGCCAGCCAGATGGAAAGCGCCGTGCTCGACCAGGTCACGGTCGACATCGCGAGTGCCGACAGGAACGTGCAGCTCAGGGCCACTGGCTCGGTCATCAAGTTCAACGGCTTCCTCACCCTCTACGACGAGGGCAAGGACGAGAACGGCAACGAGGACCAGGAAGGCAATGCCATCCTGCCCGACGTCGCCCAGGACGAGGGTCTCGAGCGCCGCGACGTCATTCCCGAGCAGCATTTCACCGAGCCGCCGCCGCGCTACTCCGAAGCGAGCCTGGTGAAGAAGCTCGAGGAGCTCGGCATCGGCCGACCGTCGACCTATGCCAGCATCATCGAGGTGCTGCAGCGCCGGAACTACGTGAAGCTCGACCGCAAGCGCTTCGTTCCCGAGGACCGCGGCCGGATCGTCACCGCCTTCCTGCAGACCTACTTTCCGCGCTACGTCGAATACAATTTCACCGCCCATCTCGAGGACGAGCTGGACGAGATCTCCGACGGCAAGATCGATTGGCGCCAGGTGCTGCGCGAGTTCTGGAAGGCCTTCTCGACGGCGGTCGGCGAGACCAAGGAACTGCGCGTCAAGGAAGTGCTCGACAAGCTCGACGAGGAACTGGGTCCGCACTTCTTTCCGGCCAACGACAACGGCGGCAAGAGCCCACGCGACTGCCCGTCCTGCGCCAACGGCCGGCTCGGCCTGAAACTCGGCAAGTTCGGCGCCTTCATCGGCTGCTCGAATTATCCGGAGTGCCGTTTCACCCGCAAGCTCGGCATCGTCGACCCTGACGCCGATGCCGCCTCGGGCGCCAATCTCGATGGACCCAAGGTGCTGGGCACCGATCCCGCCACGGGCAAGGTCGTTACCTTGCGCAACGGTCCCTACGGCCTCTATGTCCAGCTCGGCGAGCCCGAGGGCAAGGAGAAGCCCAAGCGGCAGTCATTGCTGAAGGGCATGACGCCCGAGGACGTGAGCCTGGACAAGGCGTTGGCGCTCCTGTCTCTGCCGCGTGAATTGGGGCCGCATCCCGAGGACGGCCAGCCTGTGCTGGCTGGCGTCGGCCGCTTCGGCCCCTATGTCCGTCACGCCGCCAAATACAAGACCATCCCCGCCGACGAGAGCGTGCTCGATATCGGCATGAACCGCGCCATGGCGCTGCTGGCCGAAGCCAAGGCGACCGGCCGCGGCCGCGCCGCCGCCAAGCCGATCCGCACCGTTGGCAACCATCCCGCCGACGAGGCGCCGGTCGAGCTCTACGAGGGCCGCTATGGCCCCTACGTGAAGCATGCCGGCATCAACGCCACCGTGCCACGAGATATCAAGCCGGATGAGTTGACGCTCGATCAGGCAGTGTCGCTGCTGGCCGATCGTGCTGCGAAGGGCGGCGGCAAGAAGACCAAGGCGCCGCGCGCCAGGAAGGCCGCGCCGGTCGCGGCCAACGACGCGGGCGAGAAGCCCAAGGCGGTGGCCAAGAAGAAGGCTGCGCCCAGGAAGAAGGCCGCCAAGTCCAAGGCCGAGACGCCGCCGCGCACCGGGACCGATGGCTAAGGGCCGCGTCCCGACCCGCGACGAACTTCTGGCTTTCATCAAAGAGAGCGCCACCCCGGTGGGAAAGCGCGAGATCGCGCGCGCCTTCGGGCTCAAGGGCGACCAGCGCATCGAGCTCAAGGAGCTGCTGCGCGACCTGCGCGATTCAGGCGACATCGCCGCCGACCGCGCCAAGACATTCAAGGATCCGAAAGCACTGACCGACATCACGGTACTCGAGATCGTGCGGGTCGACGACGATGGCCATCTGCTGGCCGTGCCGCGCCGCCACGACGAAGAAACGGAGGGGCCGCCGCCCCGCATCGAAATCAATCCGCAGGCCACGCGCAGCGGCCCCGCCCCGGCTGTCGGCGACCGGATCCTGGCCTCGCTGAAGCGTCGCGGCAAGAACACCTACGAGGCCCGAATCATCCGCACCTTGGGCAGCACACCGCGCCGGGTGCTCGGCCTCTATGAAGAGCCATCGGGCCGCAACGGCCTCGGCCTCGTGACGCCGACCGACCGCAAGCTGAAGACGAGCTACGACATCCGTCCGGCCGACAAGAACGGCGCCGAGTCCGGTGACATCGTCTGGGTCGAGCCCTCCGGCGGGGGGCTCGCGCGGCGTGCCCGTGTGAGCGAGCGTGTCGGCGCCATGAGTGACCCGCGCACCGTCAGTCTGATCGCGATCGCGGCCAACGACATCCCTGTCGAGTTCCCGGCGGCGGCGCTGGAAGAGGCAGAGCGATCCAAGGCGGCACCGCTCGGCCAGCGGCTCGACCTGCGCGACACGCCGCTGGTCACCATCGACGGCGAGGACGCGCGCGACTTCGACGATGCGGTGTTCGCCGAACCCGACCCCGACCATCCCTCCGGCTGGCGCCTTCTGGTCGCCATCGCCGACGTCGCCTGGTACGTGCGGCCGGACACGCCGCTCGACCGCGCTGCCTACCGTCGCGGCACCTCCGTGTACTTCCCCGACCGTGTCGTGCCCATGCTGCCCGAGGCGCTTTCCAATCACTGGTGCTCGCTGGTGCCCCACGAGGACCGGCCAGTGTTGGTGGCAGAAATGTGGATCGACGCGGCGGGCCGTCTGAGCCGTCACCGCTTTCACCGCGCCATGATCCGCTCGGCCGCGCGTCTCACGTACAGCCGTGTCCAGCGCGCCCAGGACGGCATGCCGGACGCCGAGATCGCGCCCCTCATGGGCGATGTCATCCGCCCGCTCTACGGCGCCTACAAGGTTCTGCTGGCGGCACGCGAAAAGCGCGGCGCCCTCGACCTCGACCTGCCCGAGCGCAAGGTCACCCTGGGCGAGGATGGCCGTATTGCCGAGATCGGCGTGCGCGAGCGGCTCGAGAGCCATAAGCTGATCGAGGAGTTCATGGTGCTGGCCAACGTCGCGGCGGCCCAGGCGCTCGAGCAGCGTCATACCTCGTGCCTCTATCGCGTTCACGACCAGCCCGACGCCGCCAAGATCGAAGGCCTGCGCGAGTTCCTCGGCACTCTGGGAGTGGGCCTGCCGGCTGGACCACGGATCAGGCCCACCGACCTCAACCACGTCCTGCACCAGGTCGCGGACAAACCGGTCGCCCGGCTGGTCAACGAGACCATGCTGCGCAGCCAGAGTCAGGCGGTCTACAGTCCGGACAATCTCGGCCATTTCGGCCTGGCGCTGGCGCGCTACGCCCACTTCACGTCCCCGATCCGCCGCTTTCCAGACCTGATCGTGCACAGGGCGCTGATCGCGGCCTTTGGCCTGGGCGAAGGCGGCTTGCCGGACGCCGACAAGGGCCGCTTCGCTGAGTTCGGCGAGCACCTCTCCATGTGCGAACGCCGCGCCGTTGCCGCCGAGCGCGGCGCCATGGACCGCTACGTCGCCGCCTTCATGGCGGCCCATGTCGGAGCCACGTTCTCCGGGCGCGTCACCAGCGTCACTCGCTTCGGCCTGTTCGCCGAACTCGACGCCAGCGGCGCCGACGGGCTGATCCCCATCCGCTCGCTCGGCCAGGAGTTCTTCCGCCACCACGAAAGCCGCCAGATGCTGGTAGGCGAGCGGACCGGCGAGACGTTCGGACTGGGCGACCGATTGCGGCTGAAACTGGTCGATGCCGACATCGCCACCGGCGGTCTCATGTTCGAGATCGTCGACGTCATCGAGCGCGTCGAACGCCATGAACCTACTGGCGGTCGCCGCCAAGATCGCCGCACGCCGCGGCGTCCGGTCGCGCAGCGCGAGGCGCGAAAGGACAAACGGTCGCGACGACGCCGATAGGGCGAAGCTCCATCTTGGCGGGATGAAAGAGGAACGCTCGCCGGACATCCGGACCTGTCTGTGGCGCGGCTGGCGCGGCAAGTGCCCGCGCTGCGGCGCCGGCAGGCTGTTCTCGAGCTTCCTCAAGATGCACAGCCACTGCCCCTCCTGCGAGCTCGGCCTGGAGCCGTTCCGTGCCGATGATGCGCCGGCGTATTTCACGATTTTCGCAGTCGGCCACATTGTCGTGCCACTTGTTCTCGTGCTCGAGCGCTACGGCGGCCAGCCACCCCTTTGGGTGCATGCGGCGTTGTGGCTTCCCCTTTCGGTAGTTCTTGCGCTTTTCCTGCTGCCTCGCATAAAAGGCGCCGTCATTGCGCTCCTGTGGGCGCATCGAATAGCCGCTCCCGCACCTTCGACGACCGGGAGCTACGACCCCTCAGCCTAAAACGTGGCCGCCCGCCGACGGCCTGTGCTATGCTTGCCGTTGCTGGGTATGGAAGTGTCGCTGATCCCTTTTCTATTCAAGGCGGTGCCGCGCGCGGCGGCCGCCCTTCTTGCTTCATCTCTGGTTGTCTCCTGTGCGACGTCGACTGACGCCCCGCAGGCCACCACCAGCCGCAATCCGTCGGTAGCAGCCGACGTCAATCTCGAGCGGGTCGTCCTGCAGGCCTATCGCGCCATCGGCGATCGTCACCTGTTCGAGCCCAACTTCCGGACGCTCTCGACCGAGACCTATCGCGGCTTCGCCAGCGCCGATCCGGCCATGGCGCTCGAGACATCCGACAGAACCTTCACCGTCAAGCGCGACGGCCGCGAGGTGCTTAGCCGTGCCACCCCGGCCGATCCGGCCGACGGGCGTGCCTGGGGCGGAATGCTGGCCGAGCTGATGGCGAGTTCGGTAGACGTCTCGCCGACGCTGCAGCAGACCGACCGCCAGCAGCTGATCCGCGAGGCCATGACGGCCACCACCAAGCAGCTCGACCGCAACAGCCGCTACGCCGATCCCGACGAAGCGCGCGACAACCGCTTCCAGCGCGACGGCGGCGGCGGAGTCGGCATTACCGTCGAACGGACCGACGACAGGAAGATCATGATCCGCGCCGTGCAGGACGGATCGCCGGCAGCCAAGGCCGGCGTCCAGGTCGGCGACCAGATCCTCTCGATCGACGGCGAATCGATGATCGAGCGCCCGCTGAGCGACGTCGTCGCCAAGCTGCGCGGCTCGGTCGGCGCGCCGGTTGCCATCACCTTGCTGCGCAGTGCACAGGGCGCCGAGTACGTGCTCAGCATGAAGCGGTCCCGCATCATCCCCACCACGGTCACCTATGAACGGCGCGGCGACGTGGCCCTGATCCACCTGACGGGCTTCAACAGCGCCACGACCGACAACCTCAAGACCGCAATCGACAAGGCCAAGGCCGAGCTCGGCCGGGACATGGCCGGGGTCATCATAGACATGCGTTCCAACCGCGGCGGTCTTCTGGACCAGGCGCAGACCGTGTCGGAGCTGTTCATCAACAACGGCACCATCTTCTCGACCAGCGGTCGCCATCCCGACAGCCGGCGCACTTACAAGAGCGTCAGCAGCAGCAAGACGTCCGACGTGCCGATCGTGGTGCTGATGAACGGCGGCTCGGCCTCGGCCGCAGAGATCGTTGCCGCAGCGCTGCAGGACCGCGGCCGAGCACTCGTCGTCGGCAGCACGAGCTACGGCAAGGGCACCGTGCAGACCGTGGTGCGGCTGGCCAACGAAGGCGAGCTGATCCTGACCTGGTCACGCCTGAATGCGCCGTCCGGCTACACCTGGAACGAACTCGGCGTGCTGCCCAACGTCTGCACCTCCAAGGTCGCCGACGTCGGCCAGCTCAACGCCAATTCGGTTGATTCAAGCCAGAGCACGCTCTTCCGCTGGCATGCGCTGCGCAATCCGACCCAGCAGGAAGTGACCGACCTGCGCAAGATCTGCCCGCCGGGCGAGGCGAGCCCCGAGCGCGACGTCGAGATCGCGACCCGGCTCCTGCGCGATCGCACGCTTTATGCCCACGCCGTGCACGCGGCGACCCAGCAGGCCGCTGCCACGGGCCGCCAATAGGCGGACTGCCGGGCGACTTGACACGGGCGAGCCAACGACTAGTTTGCCCGCCTTCCAGGAATTCGCCCTTGCGGGCATAGGGACAAGACCATGGCCAAGCCGACCTCGATCCTCATCAAGATGGTGTCCAGCGCCGACACCGGCTTCTTCTACGTGACGCGCAAGAATCCTCGCACCAAGACCGAGAAGATGGAACTGAAAAAGTACGACCCGGTGGTGCGCAAGCATGTCGTCTTCAAGGAATCGAAGATAAAGTGACATTCCGACAGGAATGTTCGACCGGACAGCCGCCCTTTCGGGCGGCTTTTTCGTAGGCTGAAGCACGATGTCCAGCTGGGATCAGCTGGACATCGCGCCTCCTGCAACAGGCGTCCCCGGTGCGCGCGAATGCGGAGAGATGAAACCGCGCGATTTCATCTCTCCGCATTCCGCTCTACTCTCCGGCCTTCTATAGGGACGGAGAGACAAAACATGAGCGCCCAGATTTCGCGCGACGACTGGAAAAGCCGCGTCAGCGGCCTGAGCTACCGCAACCAGGCGTTCATCGGCGGCAAGTTCGCGCCCTCCCTGACCGGCAAGACCTTCGACTGCGTGAACCCCGCCACCGGCCAGGTGCTGACCAAGGTCGCCGCCTGCGAGGAGGCGGACGTCGACGCCGCGGTGAAGGCCGCTCGCGCCGCCTTCGACAAGGGTACTTGGGCCAACATGCCGCCGGCCAACCGCAAGCGCGTCATGCTGAAGCTGGCCGAGCTGATGATGAAGAACCGCGACGAGCTCGCGCTGCTCGAGACCCTCGACATGGGCAAACCCATCGCCTACTCGACCCGCGTCGACATCCCGGGCTCGGCCAACACCGTGCAGTGGTTCGCCGAGGCGATCGACAAGATCTATGACGAGGTCGCGCCGACTCCGGGCAATGTCGTCGCCATGATCACGCGCGAGCCGGCCGGCGTCGTCGCCGCCGTCGTGCCCTGGAACTTTCCGTTGCTGATGGCCTGCTGGAAGATCTCGCCGGCTCTCGCCGCCGGCAACTCGGTGATCCTGAAGCCCGCCGAGCAGTCTCCTCTCACGGCCATCCGCCTCGCCGAACTCGCCGCCGAGGCCGGCATCCCCGAAGGCGTGTTCAACGTGCTGCCGGGCTTCGGAGAGACAGCGGGCCAGGCCCTCGGCCGCCACATGGACGTCGATGTGCTGGCGTTCACCGGTTCGACCGAGGTCGGCAAGTACTTCCTGAAGTACTCCGGCGAATCGAACATGAAGCAGGTTTGGCTGGAGTGCGGCGGCAAGTCGCCCAACATCGTGTTGGGCGACGCGCCCAATCTCGATGTCGCTGCGCAACGCACAGCCTTCGGCATCTGGTTCAACCAGGGAGAGGTCTGCACTGCGGGCTCCCGCCTGATCGTCGAGGACAAGATCAAGGACCAGTTCCTCGAGAAGGTCATGGCGATCGGCCAGAAGATGATGCCGGGCGATCCGCTCGACCCGAAAACACAGATGGGCGCCATGGTCGACGAGATCCAGACCAGGCGCGTCATGGGCTACATCGAGGCCGGCCAGAAGGAGGGCGCCAAGCTCAGGATGGGCGGCAAGCAGGTCCATGTCGACAACGCGGGATCCTTCATCGAGCCGACGGTGTTCGACTCGGTCGACAACAAGATGAAGATCGCCCAGGAGGAGATCTTCGGACCGGTACTGTCGGTGATTCCGGTGAAGGATCCCGAACAGGCGCTGACAGTGGCCAATGACACGATCTACGGGCTCGCCTCGGCAATCTTCACGGCCGACATCAACAAGGCCTTCAAGTTCGCCAAGGGCCTGCGCACCGGCTCGGTGTGGGTCAACACCTACGACGGCGGCGACATCACCACCCCGTTCGGCGGCTACAAGCAGTCAGGCATCGGTCGCGACAAGTCCCTCCATGCCTTCGACAAGTTCACTCAGGTGAAGACGACCTGGATTCAGCTCGACTGAGCAAGTCCCCAGCGCCTTAGCCCAAGGTAGACCCGTCAGGAGCAGACGCACGACGCAGAATTCTCGGCGGCAGACGCAAAAAGCGGGGTTTCGGGTGTTATCTCTCTGCAGCCCGGCTTCTTCCCATATCCTTGGCTGCACTGCCCGGCCGGTACGTTCCCGTACCGAACGGGCCCGCTGAAGCTGCCGGAACTCGGGGAGATATACCACTGAGCTATGGCGGGTTCCGGGCAGCGGTTCCCAATGCCGCATGGCCGGTAGAGTCCCACACACCTCTACCGGCCCGCCTGCCCGATTAATCAGCTCCGTGGCAGCGGCGAGCCGTCAAAGCCCGTGAGCGGCAACCCAAGATAGTGCGCGATGGTGGGAGCGATGTCCGTCAGGCTGCTTGCTTGCGGCACTGTCTTCGATGAGCCGCCACCGTCATTGACCATCAGGAACGGTCGGGTCTCGTCCGGCCCAAGGCCGCCGTGCTGACCACAGCCGATGGGCACGGCTTTGCCTTCCTTCACCACCCAGCGCCGACCTGGCACGCCGTGAGGATTGCCTTCGCTTTGCCGCGCGGTATCGACGGCGGCGATCACGCCGTCGGCCGTAAAGCCCTTTGCCGCGAGGTCGGCGCCAACCAGGACGTCGCCTGCCCATGGCGCACGGCGCAGCGCCTCGACCACGCCGAGCAGACCGGCGCGACCGCGGTCGGTTGCATAGAGCAGGGCCGAGGTGCCCTGTCCCGCCACCGCCACGTCGCCCGCGTCCAGAAGCTCCTTCAGCCCTTGTGCCGCCAGCCAATCCTCGACATCGATGCTGTCGCCGATCGTTTCGTGGCCATGGTCGGAGCCGACCAGCAGCAGGATCTCTTCGCCTTCGCCGCGCAGCTGCTCGACCGTGGCATGGACCTCGGCGACACAGCGGTCTGCTTGCCGTAGCACATCAAGATGCGCGGGCGAGCCCAATGGCACGGCATGCAGCGTGTGGTCGGGATCGCAGATCCAGAGGAAGGCGACCGCCGGCTTGGCGTGCCTCAGCACCTCTGCGCAGAAGCGCTGGGTCATCGCCCAGTCGCCGGCGGAATCGTGCGTAACCTCGAGGGCGCCGACACTCTCTCCGCCGGGCGCAAACGATCCTGCACGATGGTGTATATGGCCGAAATGCTCGGGATCGAGGAAGTAGGCCGCCCCCGGCGAGACGTTCGAGAAGGCGATGAAGCCGCCCGCCTCGGCGACGCGCTCGGCAATCGTAGGAACCAGCAGCGTGGTTCCCGTGGCGCGGCGCATGTGCATGCGGAAATCCGGCGCCCCGACATCGCGGACGACGACCCTGCCCCCCTCCATCAGTCCCATGCGATTGCCGTGCAGGCCGTGGCGCGCCGGCAGGCAGCCGGTCGAGATCGAGGCGGCCGACACGCGCGTCACCGACGGGAACACGGCAGTGTGCTCACCGCACCAAAGGCTGGCGCCGCGCAGCTCGGCGAGAAACGGTGTCGTCTCGCGCCGCACCCAATCCCGTCCAAGACCGTCGCAGCACACGAAAACCGCTCGCCGAGACTTTGCCATCACACGAATTCCTTCACGCGATCCATTGCCGGCAGTCATGCATGCATAGGCTCTTGCGCGCCACGGCCGATGGTAGTCGACTTCCTGCCATAACTCAGGAGGAAACGATGCAGTTTGGATATTTCACGATGCCGTCGCATCCACCGGAGAGGCCGCTGAAGGACGGGCACGAGTGGGATCTCCAGGTCATCCGCTGGCTCGACGAGCTCGGCTTCGCCGAGTGCTGGATAGGCGAGCATCACACCGCCCCCTGGGAGCCTCATCCCTCGCCCGACCTGCTTGTTGCGCAGGGTCTGATGCAGACCAAGAACATCCGGCTCGGACCCGGCGGCTTCCTGTTGCCTTATCATCATCCCGCAGAACTCGCCAACCGCGTCGCCATGCTCGACCACATATCGGGCGGGCGGCTCAATTTCGGCGTAGCGGCGTCGGGCCTGCCCAGCGACTGGGCGATGTTCAACGTCGACGGCATGACGGGCGTCAATCGCGACATGACACGCGAGGCGCTGGACATCATCCTGAAGCTGTGGAGCTCGCCAGAGCCGTTCGACTACAAGGGCAAGTTCTGGAACGTGTCAAAGCCGGGCGAGATGTTCGGCTTTCTGCGTCCGCACATCAAGCCATTGCAGGCGCCGCATCCGCCTATTGGCGTGGCCGGCCTGTCCAAGGGGTCGGACACGCTGAAGCTCGCTGGCGAAAAAGGTTTCCTGCCGATGAGCCTCAACCTCAGCCCGGCCTATGTCAGCAGCCACTGGGAAGCTGTCGAGATCGGCGCCGCGAAGGTCGGTCGCACACCCGACCGCGGCGAGTGGCGCATGGTGCGCGAGGTGTTCGTCGCCGATACCGACGAGGAGGCCTTCAAGCTCTCGGCTGGCTCCTACATGGGCCGAATGATGCGCGAGTACTTCCTGCCTCTGCTCGGCCAGTTCGCGTTCCTGGAGCACCTGAAGCACGACCAGAGCGTGCCCGACTCCGACGTCACACCCGAATACTGCGCCAGGCACAACTGGATCATCGGCTCTCCCAAGACCGTGATCGAGAAGATCGAGAAGATCTATGACGAGGTCGGCGGGTTCGGCCAGCTCCTTGTGTTCGGCTTCGACTATGCCGACAACCCCAAGGCCTGGCGGCATTCGCTCGAGCTGCTGTCCAAGGAGGTGATGCCGAAAGTGCAGCATCTCAAGCCGAAACCGGCTAAGCTCGCTGCCGAGTAGAGTGAGCCGAGGCCCGCAGAGCCAAAGCCCGTGGCGTACAAGCAGTTCATGTCGTAGATGTGGGCTGCTGCCGCCCCGGGAGCCAACATGAGTGATCCGGCTGCGCATACCGCTAACTCGCCACCTGTTTCGGCGACACCCGCCAAACAATCGACGGGGCTGGTCGATCAGATCCTGAGTCGTTTCACGCAGTCGCAAACACCTTTCGAAATCGTCTTTCCGGACGGTCGTAGCCGAGCCTTCGGCAACGGCCCGCCGAGCTTCACCCTCACCTTGCGCAATCGTCACGCCCTGCGGGCGTTCGCCAGCATGGATGAGGGCCGAGTCGGCGACGCCTATGTCGCGGGCCATGTCGATATCGAAGGCGACATGCTGCGGCCCTTCGAGGTCCGCCGGTCGATGGGCGATCGGCACTATGCCGTCACCCTCTGGCGCTTCCTCCAGCCTCTGCTGTTCGGCCAGGTGCGGACGAACCGGAAGGCGATATCGGATCATTACGACATCGATTCGGGGTTCTTCCTCAGCTTTCTCGATCGCGAGCATCCGATGTACACGCAAGGCGTCTTCAGCGGATCTGGAGACACGCTGAGCGCCGCGACCCTCAGGAAATTCGACTATTGCTACGAGAAGCTGCAGCTCAAGCCCGGAGACCGCATCCTGGAGATCGGCCCGGGCTGGGGCGCATGGTTCAGCTATGCCTCGCAGCGAGGGATCAAGTGCACCGGCCTCACCATCTCCAAGGAATCAAAGGCCTATCTCGAGCGCCGCGCTGCCGAGTTGGGATATGACTGGTCGGTCATCGACTGTGACTTCCTCGCTTACGAGACTACGGAGAAATACGACGCGATCGTGATCATGGGAGTGATCGAGCATCTGCCTCAATACGGAGCCGTCCTTCGCAAGTTCTCGTCGCTCCTGAAACCCGGTGGTCTGGTATTTCTCGACGGCAGCGCCTGCACGAAGAAATACGAACTGTCGACCTTCATGGTCAAATATATCTACGGCGGGAATCATTCCTTTCTGGTCCTGCACGACTTTCTCGCCCAGATGGCCCGCACTCCTCTGCGCGTGCGCGAACTGCACAACGATCGCTTCGATTACTTCCTCACCTTCCAGCAATGGGCCAGGAATTTCGACCAGAACCGCGACGAGGTGATCGCCCGCTTCGGCGAATTCAACTATCGCCGGTTTCGCCTTTATCTCTGGGGCGCGGCCTACGAGTTCCTGAGCGGCAGCCTCGATTGCTACCGGATGATCATAGAATCCCCCGTTTATCCCGGCGGAGAGGGCTGAACGATCCGCGCTGTGTGCGAAAAATCACCTACGGCTCTGGACCGTGCTGATACGGCCATGCGGCAGCAGCCACCACCCGTGATCCGCCATGTCCACCAGCCTCCACATCCTGATCGAACGTGCCGACCGCTTCGTGCGCTCCATCGAGAACGCAAGGCGCGAACCAGATCGTTGGGAAGGCCTGTGCACGCTCAAGGCGCTGGCCGATATCGCCGCCGGACGAGGCGAACAAGCGGAAGCGCGCCTGGCCCTGGCCAATACGCCGCCGATCGTGCGCGTCAGCCCTGATCCGCCGCATGTGCCCGCCGACTGCCGCAAGCCGACGGCCGCCGAGCTGCGTCAGGAGCTCGACCGGCTGAGGATACAGGTGGCTTCCGGTATCGCCGCATAGGATTGGGGAGCTCGGCGGAAGCGCACGGAGGCGACATCGGGAAAGCGGTGGCGGTTTTCGCCTCAGCCGCGAACCCGGTCAGGTCGTCTTCGTCGACAGGAGTGCGGCGGCGGCAAATCCCGCGGCCGCAACCAGCATGATGACCGCCAGCCCCCACAGCACCGGCGCGTAGCCACCGAACGCGGCCCAGGCGAGTGATGCCAGCACCGGGCCGGCCGCGCGCATCAGGTTGGTCGGCATGGTGAGCGCACCTGAAACGACGCCATAGCCTTCCGGACCGATGAACTCCGGTACCGCCATGCCGCGCAGGATGGTGATGAGGCCGTTCGCGACGCCGTAGATGATGGCGAAAAGGATCAGGCCATAGACGTCACTGACTCCGAGGGCGAGCATCGCCATGGAGATGGGAAAAGCGAAGTAGATGCCGGCGCCGAGCTGGATCGTGGAGATGTGGCGCTGCCCGACCATGAGAAGCACGCGGCCGACAACCTGCATCGGGCCGATCAACGCCACGATGGCCATCACGACGCTGATCGGGACGCCGCGATCGTCGAGCAACGGGATGAGATGGAAACTCATCGCCGAGAAGGCGAGCCCATAGCCGGCAAAGGCTATGACGAGGCCCCAGAAGGCTGGCACCCGCACCGCGGTTGCCAGCGGGCCCTTCCTGGCTTTGCCATCGGCCGGCGGCCTGCTCTCGCCGATCGGCACCGGCTTCTCCCGTGGACCGGGAACGAAAAGCCAGTGCATGAGGGCGACGACGACGTTGATCGCGGCAAGCACATCGAGGCTAGCGCGCCAGCCGACCCGCTCGATCAGGAACTGAGTGAAGGGGATGCCGAACGTGCTGGCCAGCCCGCCGAGGAAGGTCATCAGCAGGATCGCCTGCTTGTAGCGCGGACCGTAGACGCGGGTGATGACGGCGAAGGCGGGCTCGTAAAGAAGCACGGCCTGACAGGCGCCCAGCCCGATCCAGACGACGTAGAACAGCGGCAGGGAATCGATGCGCGACCACACGATCATGAGCGTGGCCGCGAGCAGCGAGCCACCGGTCATCAGCATGCGGCCATGTCCACGATCGATCCAGGCGCCGACCGGAATGGAGCACAACCCCGCCAGCATCAGGCCGGACGACAGCGCGCCGAACATGCCGCTGCGTGACCAGCCAAGCTCCTGCGTCATCGGCACGACGAACAACGGGAATGTGTAGTAGACCAGGCCCCAGGAGATCAGCTGGCCCAGCGACAGCATCCACAGGATGGTCGACGGGCGATTTCGCCACGCCTTCTCCGTCCCGCTCCTGGCCATAATACGCTGCCCTCGTCTCTCTGTTACAGAACGATGAAGGTAGCGTCGCGTCATCCCGGAGGGTAGCCGCATGAACGAGACCAGGCACGTCAATCTCGCGCTGCAAGGCGGCGGCTCGCATGGCGCCTTCACGTGGGGAGTGCTCGATGCCCTGCTCGAGGACGAACGGCTTGCGATCGAAGCCGTCAGCGGCACCAGTGCCGGCGCCATGAATGCGGCCATCCTGCTGCAGGGCTGGACCAGCGGCGGCCGTGCCGGCGCGCGCACGGCGCTGCGCGCCTTCTGGCATGAGCTCGGCACGATGTCGGTCGCAAGCCCGATCCAGCGTACGCCGCTCGATCGCCTGCAGGGCAATTGGAATCTCGACGATTCGCCGGGCGCGCTGTGGGTCGACCTGATCCAGCGCACGCTGACGCCATGGCAGCGCAATCCGCTGAAGTTCGATCCGTTGCGCGAGCTTTTACGCCGGCACTTCGACGAGAAGGCGGTGCGCGCCTGCCACGCGATCAAGGCATTCGTCGCCGCGACCAACGTGCAGACCGGCAAGGTCCGCATCTTCTCGCGCGAAGAACTGTCGATCGATGCCCTGCTCGCCTCGGCTTGCCTGCCCAACGTGCATGACGCGGTGGTGATCGATGGCGTGCCCTACTGGGACGGTGGCTTCCGCGGCAATCCGCCGATCTGGCCGTTCATCTATGACAGCGACAGCCGAGACGTCGTGCTGGTCGAGGTCGACCCGCCGTTCCGCGAGGGCGTGCCGCGTTCCAACGCCGAGGTCGCCGACCGCCTGAACGAGATCACATTCGGCGGCGCGCTGATGTCCGAAATGCGCGCCATCGCCTTTGTCCAGGAGCTGATAGACCGAGGTGCCCTCACCGGCGAGTTCAGTCAGCGCCTGAAACGACTGTTCATCCATTCGATCGCCGACGCCGCCTCGCTGGCACCGCTGGGCTCGGTCAGCAAGTTCAATATCGAGCCGGCTTTTCTCGAGTATCTGTTCGGGCTTGGTCGCAAGGCTGCAACCGCGTGGCTCGCCACGACGTTCGAGCGGCTCGGTGCCGAAAGCAGTATCGACATCCGCGCACGATTTCTGTGAAGTGGCGCCATGCGCATCGGCATCGATCTCGGCGGTACGAAAATCGAGGGCATCGTTCTCGACGATAGCGGCAAGGAACGCGCCCGCATGCGCATGCCGACGCCGCAGGGAAGCTACCAGGCGACCGTCGAGGGTGTGGCCGCCGTGGTGGGCGAGCTCGAGGCGAAGGTCGGCGCGCGCTGCCGGATCGGCGTCGGCCATCCCGGCACGATCTCGCCCGCCACCGGGCTGATCAAAAATGCCAACTCCACGCAGCTCAACGGTCAGCCGCTCGATCGCGATCTGAAGCGCATGCTGGGGCGTGACGAAGTGCGGTTGTCGAACGACGCCAACTGTTTTGCCGTCTCCGAGGCGGCGGACGGCGCGGGCCGCGGCTGGCCCGTCGTGTTCGGCGTCATCCTGGGCACCGGCGTGGGCGGCGGCATCGTCGTCGAAGGCAAGCCCCTCACCGGCGCCCAGGCGATCGGCGGCGAATGGGGCCACAATGCCCTGCCGTTGCCGCGCGACGACGAACGGCCCGGCCCGCCCTGCTATTGCGGCCGTTGCGGCTGCGTGGAGTCGTGGCTGAGCGGACCCGCCTTCCAGCAGCAGTTCGTCGACAAGACGGGGCGTAGATTGCGCGCCACCGAAATCGCCGAAGCCGCCAAGGCAGACGATCGCCAAGCGGCGGAAAGCCTGGAACTCTATTGCGACCGGCTGGCGCGGGCGCTTGCCAACGTCGTCAACCTGATCGACCCCCACGTCATCGTGCTCGGCGGCGGCCTGTCGAAGATGGAAGCGCTCTATCGACGCGTGCCGGAATTGTGGCGCAACTACATCTTCTCCGAATCGGACCACATCGTGACCAGTCTGCAGCCTCCCGTGCACGGCGATTCGAGCGGCGTGCGCGGCGCGGCATGGCTTTGGCACCCGGCTTGAGACCGGGTGCGCTACCGAAACGGCGGTTCGTCGAAGCTGCGGAGCTTGCGAGAGTGCAGCGAGTGCAGTTCGCCGCGCAGCAAATCGATGGTCTCAAGCCCGATATGCAGGTGCTCGCCGACGGCGCGCTGGTAAAAGCGCGTGGCGGCACCCGGTAGCTTGATCTCGCCGTGCAGCGGTTTGTCGGAGATGCAGAGCAGCACGCCGTAGGGCACCCGCAGGCGATAGCCTTGCGTGGCCAGCGTGGCGCTCTCCATGTCAACGGCGATGGCGCGGGCGTGGTTGATGCGCTGACGCTCCTGGTTCCAGCGCAGTTCCCAGTTGCGGTCGTCGTAGCTCACCACTGTGCCGGTGCGTAGGCGCCGCTTCAAGGCTTCACCAAGCTCGCCGGTCACCCGCTCGGCGGCCTGCTGCAGGGCGACCTGCACCTCGGCGAGCGCCGGTACCGGCACCTCGGGCGGCAGCAGGTCGTCGAGGATGCGGTCGCGGCGCAGATAGGCGTGGGCCAGCACGTAGTCGCCGATGGTCTGTGACTGCCGCAGGCCGCCGCAATGGCCGATCATGAGCCAGCAATGGGGGCGCAGCACGGCGAGATGGTCGGTTGCTGTCTTCGCGTTGGACGGGCCGACACCGATGTTGATTATGGTGACGCCGCCGTTGCCGTCGCCGCGCAGCAGGTTGTAGGCCGGCATCTGGAAGCGGTGCCAGGGCGCCGCCAGCACAGCCGCTTCGGCAACCGAAGTGTCGTCGCCGCGCCGAACCACGGCGCCGCCCGGCAGCACGAGCTGGGTGTATGGGCCACCCGGCTTGCCCAGCTCCTCCATCGCCCAGGTCAGGAAGTGGTCGACATAGCGCTGGTAGTTGGTCGCCAGGATCCACGGCTGGATGGTGCGCCAGTCGGTGCCCGTGTAGTGCAGCAGCCGGCGCAGCGAATAATCGACACGCAAGGCGTCGAACAGTGCGAGCGGCCGGGCTCCCCTGCCCTCCGATACCCAGGTGCCGTCGGCTATCTCGTCACCGACGTTGGCCAGCACCGGTGTCGGGAAGTGGCGCGCGAGCTCGGCCACCGACAGATCGCCATGGATGAATTCGTCGCCCGCCTCGGTGACGAAGGGATACGGTATCTCCTGGTCACTGACGCTGACCTCGATGGTGCCGCCGAACTCCTCGGTGAGAGGGCGCAATTGCTCGAGCAGGTACTGACGGAAGAATCGAGGCTGTGTCACTGTCGTGGTGTAGCGACCCGGCGCCTGGAACTTGGCCCAGGCGCGGCGCGTGAAACGGACAGTACCGGCGGGATGCCAGTCGACACAGAGCTGGGGATAGCGAAAACGGCTGCGTTCCTCGGCCGTGGGAACAGTGCCTGATTCGGTGAAGCGGGCCAGCGCCTCGCGCAGCGCCGTGCTCGCAATCGAGTGCAATTCCTCGAGGCGGTCGACCGCCTGCTCAGCAGTCATGCTCACGGGGAACGCGGGCCTCCGGCCCGAAGCAAGCGCGGGCCGGAGGCCCGCACTCCCATCACTTGCACTCGGGCTTGGGCAGCGGCTCGAGACGCGTGATGCGGTATTCGATGCCGCCGTCGCTTTCCTCGTGGGTACCGTAGAGTTCGACGCCGTTGTCGAGCGTCACGCTGCTCATCTCGTAGGCAGGCTCCCCCTGCTGCTTGCCGTCGGCCTGGGCATCGAAGAAGCCGGCGCGATAGTAGATGCGGGTGCGGCCGTCTGCCAGCTGCTCGCCGCCCTCGGGGATCTTCACGTCGTTCAGCCGCTTGGGCAACTTGCCGATCAGGACGTTGACGGACTGTGGCGGCTTCACCTTCTCGCCGAAGAAGAACTGGGCGCCGAAGCCCTGCTCGCCGGCCTTTGCCTGCCGAATCGTCTCTCGCGCGACGGCGACGGGGAACAGCGTCGTGGCCGGCAGCGCCACGGTCTGGCCTTCGGGATCGGTGAAGCGCGCCTCGCCCTTTCCGTCGTCGCCAATCAGCGCCTCGCCCTTGACCAGGCTGGTCTGGCCTCCACCCGCGGTGGTGCGGTGGTCGAAGCGCAGCTTCTTGCCGTCCCGGCTTTCGGTCATCTGCGACTGCTGCTCGCTGGCCACCGCGCCGCGCCCGCCGGCCGTCTCCAGCCGTAGCCGCTGATTGACGACATAGCCGTCGCAGGTAAGCCGCAACTCGTAAGCATAAGTGCCGTTCGTGCCGGTGCCCGGCTTGCCGCGGTCGAGAGCCGAGACCGAATAGACGGCACGATGCGGCGCGAAATCCTGGCCGGCCGCGGGCGCCACGGTGGCGGCAACGGCCAGCAGAGGAACGGGTATCAGCAGACGGAAACTCAGCATCGCGGCCTCGGCAAAGCTTGGATTTGAACCAGGCGAGCATCCACTGCGAAGTCGCCATAGTCGAGCAGCATCGAACGGGCAATCCCGTTGCCAAGCAGGTCCAGCGCCAGTTCGTATTCGGGATTGGCGGTGCCCTGGTCGCCTGCGGCAAAAAAGGCAAGCCGCACGCCCCATGACGGTTGTCCGCGCATCAGGCCGACGTCGCCGCGTATGGCCGGCGCGCCGGCGCCACGCGGTGGCTTGCCGATTACGGCATTGACCGTGAAGGCGCCGTCCAGGCGCGCGCCGTCGAACACGCTGTAGGACACCGATTTGTCCCCGTCGCGGGCATGCCGGATGATCAGGGCGAGATGGCTGGTGGGGAAGAGCGTGCCGGGCGGCAGGTCGAAGCTCCTGACCTCGGGCAGAGAAAACGAGGCCCGGCCCTTGCCACCCCACGCTTCGAGATCGGCATGGCCGCGCAATTCCTCCTCGACCTCCTGGTCCTGGATGTTGCGTACGCTGAAGCGAAGTTGCAGACCATCTTTGGTCTCGTAGCTGGTAAAGCTCGAATCGGTATCGAATTCCTCGCCGTCGTTGCGCAGGAACTTGAGCTTGATGCGTTGCTTGACCTCCCAGGCCTCGCATGAATCGACCATCTCCAGCACCATGCGGCCGTTGACCTCGACGATTCCGCTGTTGGGCCGGGCGACATTTAGCTTCATGTCATAGGTCGCCCGATGCGGCACCAGGACGACGTCCTGCTGCTGCGCCAATTGCTGCTGAGCGTCCGCGACCGTTATCCACAGCCCCAGCAATACGAGGGCGCAGACAGCGGCGAGCGGGGCCGCGATCTGGACGCGGGAACGGCGAAAACTAAGCGTGTTCAACGGACATTGGCAGGAGGCTAGGCCTTGTAGCCGGGCCGCCCAGCGTAATATCCATGCCCACAGATTGCCAGAATCATCGCTGCGGCATCGCGGCTGCAAAGGGGAGGACGACGTCTAATGACCACAGCCAAATCTCGGGTTCTCGCCACCCGGCACTTTCCGCCCGACGTCGAGGCCAGGCTGGCGGCAAATTTCGACGCCGTGCTCAATCCCGGGGACCGGCTCTACGACGGACCTGCCCTGATCAAGGCGTCCGAGGGCTGCGACGGCATCATGTGCGCGGCCGGCGATCCGCTGAACGCCGAGACCATCGCCGGCCTGCCGGCGTCGGTGCGCATGATCGCGACCTTCTCGGTGGGCTACGAACATGTCGACGTGGCGGCCGCCGCCAAGCGCGGCATCCTGGTCTCCAACACGCCCGACGTGCTGACCGACGCTACGGCCGACATCACCCTGCTCTGCCTGCTGGGCGCCGCGCGGCGTGCCCATGAAGGCACGTCAATGCTCAGGACCCATAGCTGGGTCGGCTGGACGCCTACCCAGCTGATGGGCGTGCACGTCACCGGCAAGCGCCTCGGTATCCTGGGCATGGGCCGCATCGGCCAGGCAGTGGCCGACCGGGCGCGCGCCTTCCGCATGCAGATCCACTATTCCAACCGCTCACGCCTGCCGGCCGACCTCGAGAAGGGCGCCATCTTTCATGCCGATGCCAACGACATGCTGCCGCATTGCGACTTCCTGTCGATCAATGCGCCGATGACGCCGGCGACACGCAAGTGGCTCGACGCGGCGCGCATCGACCAACTCCCCAAAGGGGCGGTCGTGGTGAACACGGCACGCGGCGGCCTGGTCGACGACGAAGCCTTGATCGCGGCCCTGAACAGCGGCCGCGTGGCGGCGGCCGGCATCGACGTGTTCGACGGCGAACCCAAGATCCACCAAGGTTATTACGGGCTTACCAACGCCTTCCTGCTGCCGCACATGGGATCGGCTACGGTCGAAACGCGCAACGCCATGGGTTTCAAGGCGCTCGACAACCTCGAAGCCTTCCTGCTCAGGAAGCAGACGCCGCCCGACGCCGTGCAGGCTTCTTGACGGAGTGCTTCGTCGGCTTCTTGGTCTTCAACGCCGGCGAAGACGTGGGCGGAATTTCGACAACGGCCGCCGACGGGGAATCGTTCGAGCCCTGGGCGACGGCAGTCACCGGCGCCCGAGGTGCCGTCGGCGCTGCGGGTGCCGGCTTGTAGGCCGCGGCGTCCCAGCTCGTCGCGGGCACGTCGGCCGCGGCGCGCAGCGGCGGCGCATAGTGCACGCCATCTTCCGCGACCGTGCGCTGCGGATCGTCGTAGTCGACCTTGTAGGGATCCGGGTCGCCGTCGCGCGGCTTGCAGACGGCGCGTTTCCTGACGACCCGCAACAGAGCGCAGTCCTGCTTGGACACTATGGAGATCATGTGGTCGCTGGAGCTCTTGTCGGTGGCCACCAGCAATGCGCCGTCAGCGGCGTACCCTGCTCCGGACACTGCGAGCGGCACGCTGCAGGCTCCGGTCATCAATCCTGCGCCCATGACAAACGGGAGAGCAACGAACGAGTACCCGTACAATCTCATA
>CADECW010000014.1:46968-79637 GCA_902825855.1 uncultured Rhodospirillales bacterium
ACGTAAACATTGATGATCAGCGCTGCCAGCAGGATCAGGCCGCGGATGAGGATCTTCAGGAAACTGTCGATCTGGATGTGATCCAGGCCGTTGTTCAGCACTCCCAGGATCAGAAGGCCGATGATGGTGTTTCCGATACCGCCGCGACCACCGAACAGGCTGGTGCCGCCCACTACGACGGCGGCGATCGCGTCGAGCAGGTAGCCGTCGAACTCGTTCTGCTGGGCGCTGCCGAAATGGGCGACGCCCAGCATGCCGGCAACGCCCGAGCACACGGCCGAGATGACGATGACGGCGCCCAGCACCAGCTTGACGTTGACGCCGGCATACTCGGCCGCCTCGCGGTTGCCGCCCACCATGTACACGTAGCGGCCGAAGCGCGTGTAGGTCAGCACCAGATGGCCGGCCAGCAGGAACGCCGCCGCCACCAGCACCAGGCAGGGGATGCCGGCCACCCTGCCCGCTCCCAGGAGGGAAACGAGGTCAGGCACGGCATAGGCGATCTGGCCGCGGACCAGCAGCGCGCAGATGCCGGCGCCGATCTGCATCATTGCGAGAGTCATGATGAACGACGGGATACCGATCAGCGTGATGCCGGCCGCGTTGACCAGGCCCAGCATGAAGCAGCCGATCAACGCCAGGATGATGGCGGCGAAGCCTGGCAGCGGCACATTGGCGATGTTCACGTAGCCTTCCTGCAACGTGAAATATGCGACGGCGATGCCCGTGACATTGGCGATGGCCGCGACCGAAAGGTCTATCTCGGCGCACAGGATGACGAAGGTGAGGCCGACGGCAATGATCCCCGTCACCGAGATCTGGGTCAGGATGTTCGCGGCATTGTCCAGCGAGGCAAACGACCGGCTCGTCAGGGAGAAGAAGACCACCAGCACGATCAGGGTCGCGAACGGCGCGATGATCCGCATCTGGTTGCGCAAGAACACTCCCATCGCCGTCATGTCACGCCGCCTCCAGAAGCTGGTCCTTGCTGACCGTCTGTCCGGCAAATTCATGCACCAGGCGGCCCTTCTTCATGACGACGATGCGATCGGCCAGCGACAGCACCGTCTCGGGCTCGGTCGACAGCACGACGATGCCCATCCCCTGGTCGCGCAGCCCTCTGACGATGCGCACGACGTCCTCCTTGGCCCCGACATCCATGCCGCGCGTCGGCTCGCTCAGCACCAGTACCTTGGGCGGCCAGCTCAGCCATTTGGCGAGCGCCACCTTCTGCTG
Organism: uncultured Rhodospirillales bacterium; assembly: GCA_902825855.1. GTDB lineage: Bacteria > Pseudomonadota > Alphaproteobacteria > Reyranellales > Reyranellaceae > Reyranella. The sequence continues at coordinate 48,205 of CADECW010000014.1, forward strand.
GTTGCCGCCCGACAGGCTGCCGAGCAGCGTTTCGACCGTAGGCGGCCGGATCGACAGCGACTGGACATGTCGACGGGCTATGTCCTTCTCGACCGATGGCCGCAGCAGCAGGCGGCCGATCCGGCCCAGCACGCTGATCGACATGTTCTTGTAGACCGGCTCGGCGTGGAACAGCATCGACCGTCGGCTCTCCGGCACGAAGGCGATGCCGGCTCGACAGGCCTCGCTGGTGCCGCGCGGCCGCAGCAGCTTGCCACCGATCGACATCGTGCCCGCATCGGCGTGAAGCTTGCCGAACAGGGCACGCGCCAGCTCGATCAGGCCGCAGCCCATGAAGCCGTAGATGCCCAAGACCTCGCCTGCCCGGACGTCGAGCGACACGTCGGCGAAGGCCCGGCCGACCGTTAGGCCGCGCACACCGAGGACGACCGGCGCGTCGGGCCGACTGTCGAGCACGATGGCGCCGGTGTAGCTGCCTTCGAGCTCCTCGTGGCCGCGGCCGATCATCCGCTGGATCAGCCAGCCCTTGTCGATGGCGCCTGCCGCCTCGGTGGCGATCAGCCGGCCGTTGCGGAAGATCGTGACGGTGTCGGCGATCGCCAGCACGTCGTCGAGGAAGTGCGAGATGAAGACGATGCTGCGGCCGCTGGCGCGTATGCTGCGCAGCACCTCGAACAGGCGCTGAACCTCGGGCGGCGACAGCGCCGATGTCGGCTCGTCGAGGATGACGATACGTGCGCCCGAGAACAGCACACGTGCAAGTTCGATCAGCTGCTGGAGGCCGATTGCCAGCGAACCCATGCGCGCGCCCGGGTCGACCTCGATACCGAGGCTGGCGAGATGTCGTCGCGCGCCCTCCATCATGGCGCGCCAGTCGACGATACCGCCCCTCGTCGGCTGCTGCCCGAGATAGACGTTTTCGGCCACGCTGAGGTCGGGCACCACGCTCAGTTCCTGGTGGACCATGCCAATGCCGGCCGCCAATGCCTCGCGCGGTGACCGGAAGTGCACCGGCCGGCCGTCAATCGCCATGCGGCCGTCGTACTGGCCGTGCAGGCCGGCGATGATCTTCATCAGCGTCGACTTGCCGGCGCCATTCTCGCCGACCAGGCCGTGGATCTCGCCGTGGCGCAGCACGAAGTCGACGTCGCGCAGGGCTGCGACGCCACCGAACGATTTGGAGATGCCGCGCAGTTCCAGCGGCGGCGCGGCTTCTTCCGTCATGCCCAACCGGTGCCGATCAGATCAGGAAGTGATCCTGCATCCACAGCATGCCGGCAGCGTTCTCCTTGGTCACCACCGGACCGTCGGTGACGATGCTCTTGGGAATTCCGCTGCCCGCCTTCTCGCCCGCGGTGACCGCGGCCACGCCGGCGATGATGGCGCCGCCATGGATGCGGCAGCTCGGGTTGCGCACCGTGGCGTACATGCGGCCCTCGGCGACGGCATTGATCGCGGGCGGCATGGCGTCGACGCCACCGATCAGGATGTTGGTGCGGTTGCGCGCCTTCATCACGTTGTAGGCGGCGAGCGCCATGTCGTCGTTGTGGAAGAACGCTGCGTCGATCTGCGGGTACTTGGTGAGGTAGGTCTCCCACAGGCGTGCCACCTTGGTGACGTCCCAGTCGGCCGGCTGGGTGTCGAGCACCTCGATGCCGGGATACTGCTTGACCACCGTGTTGAAACCCTTGGCGCGACCCTGCGCTCCGGTATGACCGAGCGCGCCTTGGGTCATGATGACCTTGCCTTTGCCGCCGAGCTTGGCGACCAGCGCCTGAGTCACCGACGCGCCCATGAACTCGTTGTCGGGGGCGAGGAAGCTGTGCACGTTGATCTTGTCGAGCGGCGCGATCAGCGTGTCCATGTCGATGACTGGAGTGCCGCCGTCTATCATCTTCTGCACCGGCTGTGTCAGCGTGCCGATACCGAACGCCTGGATGGCGACGAAATCCCATTTCTGCGAGGCCATGTTATCGACGGCGGCGCGCTGCTTGACGGCATCCAGCTGGCCGTCGAACCACGTCACGTCGACATTGAAGAGCTTGCCCCAGTATTCGGCCGCAGCCTTGCCCTGGGCGCACCACGTGGCCTGTAGTCCGGCATTGGAGAACGCAGCCTTGAGCGGCTTCTCCGAGCGGCCCGCTGCGACGCCGGCCAGTGCCGGGTTCAGTCCGATTATGCCGAGAGTCGCCGCCGCACCGCCGACCGTTGCGACGGTGAGAAAGTCACGCCTTTTCCTATCCATCGTGTCCGTCATCGCTTCCTCCGTAGTGAACCGGTCGAACGCGGTTGTTCACGCGAAGTCTGGCAGCGCGGAGTCGCGGCAGCAAGGCAAGGGACTGTCCCGTGAAAGCAGCGAGGCTTACCCATTTGGGCAGTACCAAGCCACCTCACCCTCAGGGTAAGGTTATCGATTATTCCTTCTTCGGCGGCAGGCGCAGGGCAACGTGGAGCTCGCGCAGCTTCTCCATCGGCAACTCGGTCGGTGCATCCATCATCAGGTCGACGGCCTGCTGGTTCATCGGGAATGTGATGACCTCGCGGATATTGGGCTCGTCGGCCAACAGCATGACGATGCGGTCGACGCCCGGTGCGGCGCCGCCGTGCGGTGGGGCACCGAAACGGAAGGCGTTCAGCATGCCGCCGAAACGCTGCTCGACCTGCTCGCGGCTGTAGCCCGCGATGCCGAAGGCCTTGTACATGATCTCCGGCTTGTGGTTGCGGATCGCGCCCGAGCAAAGCTCAATGCCATTGCAGACGATGTCGTACTGCCATGCCTTGATCGTGAGTGGATCCTGCGTCTCCAGCGCCTCGAGGCCGCCTTGCGGCATCGAGAACGGGTTATGGCTGAAGTCGATCTTCTTGGCCGTCTCGTCATACTCGAACATCGGGAAGTCGACGATCCAGCAGAACGCGAAGGTATCCTCGGCGATCACGCCCATCTCCTGGCCGACCTTGGTGCGCGCCTGGCCGGCGAACTTCCAGGCCGCTTCCGGCTTGTCGGCGACGAAGAATACTGCGTCGCCGTCTTCGGCACCGGTCAGCGCCTTGAGCTTGGCCAGGCGATCGCCGGCCACGAACTTGGCGATCGGACCCTTGCCCGCGCCGCCTTCGAGCACGATGTAGCCCAGGCCGGGCTTGCCCTCGCCCTGAGCCCAGGAGTTCAGCTTGTCGAAGAAGCTTCGCGGCTGGCTCGCTGCATTCGGCGCACGCAGCGCACGAACGACGCCGCCCGAGGCGACGATGCCGGCGAAAACCTTGAAGTCGGAGCCGGCGAAAACCTCACCGGCATCGACGATCCGGAGCGGGTTGCGCAGGTCGGGCTTGTCGGTGCCGTAAGTCAGCAGCGCCTCGGCATAGGGGATACGCGGGAAGGGCCATTTAGTGACCCGGCGCGGAGTCGACGTCTCGCGGCCGAAGGCGGCGAATTCCTCGAACACGCCGCCCAGCACCGGTTCGATGGCGGCGAACACGTCGTCCTGCTCGACGAAGCTCATCTCGAAGTCGAGCTGGTAGAATTCGCCCGGTGCGCGATCGGCGCGCGCATCCTCGTCGCGGAAACACGGCGCTATCTGGAAGTAGCGGTCGAAGCCCGACACCATCAGGAGCTGCTTGAACATCTGCGGCGCCTGCGGCAGCGCATAGAACTTGCCGGGATGCAGGCGGCTCGGCACCACGTAGGAGCGCGCACCCTCCGGACTGTCGGCGGTCAGGATGGGCGTCTGGAACTCCATGAAGCCCTGCTCGATCATGCGCCGGCGCAGACTGGCGATGACCTGGCTCCGCAACATGATGTTCTTGTGCAGCTTGTCCTTGCGCAGATCGAGGAAGCGATACTTCAGGCGAAGTTCCTCGGGCGTGGTGTCGTGCTCGGCATAGACCGGGATCGGCAGCGTCTCGGCCATCGACTGCACGACCATCTCGGACGCATCCAGCTCGACGGCACCGGTGGCGAGCCTGGGGTTCACCGTCGAAGCGTCACGTGCCACGACCTTGCCCCTTACCGTGATCACGCTCTCCGTACGCACGGCCTCGGCGGTCTTGAACACCGGGCTGCTCACGTCCACCACGACCTGGGTCACGCCGTAGTGGTCGCGCAGGTCGATGAACAGCAGATTGCCGTGGTCGCGCTTGCGTTGCACCCAGCCTGAAAGACGGGCCTGCTCGCCGACATGTTCGGGCCGCAACTGGCCGCACGTATGGGTTCGGTAGACGGAAGGCATCGCACATTTTCCGGGGTTCGACGGGCCGGCAAAAGGCACGGAATGTGCCGGCAAGTCAAGTAAATGGCCGACAAAACGGGGGTTGCGGCTGCGTCACCTTTGCCCCCTGCCTCCCCGCCGGCTATACCTCCCCTCAATGAAGCTCATCACCACGACCGACGAATTGGCGGCCTTCTGCAAGCCCCTGGCCGATTCCGAATTCATCGCCGTCGACACCGAGTTCATGCGTGAGCGGACCTATTGGCCCAAGCTCTGCCTGGCGCAGGTGGCGGGGCCTGAAGACGCGGCCGCAATCGACGCGCTGGCCGACGGCATCGACCTCGGCCCGCTCGACGAGCTGATGGCCAACCCCAAGGTCCTCAAGGTCTTTCACGCCGCCCGGCAGGACCTCGAAATCTTCTACCTGCGCATGAACAAGGTGCCGCAGCCCCTGTTCGACACGCAGGTAGCCGCCATGGTGTGCGGCCACGGCGAGGCCGCCTCCTACGAATCGCTGGCCACCAAGCTCGCCAAGGCCAAGATCGACAAGTCCAGCCGCTTCACCGACTGGAGCCGCCGGCCGCTCAGCGAGCGGCAGATCGCCTATGCGCTGAGCGACGTCACGCATCTGCGCATGGTCTATGAGAAGCTCAAGCGACAGCTCGACAAGACGGGACGGTTCTCCTGGATCTCCGAGGAGATGGCGGTGCTGAACGAACCCGGCACCTATCGCGCCGATCCCGAGCAGGCCTGGCGGCGCTTGAAGCCGCGCGGCGCCTCGCCCCGGCTGCTCGGCACGCTGCGCGAGGTTGCCGCCTGGCGCGAGCGCACCGCCCAGCGCATCGACATCCCCCGCCAGCGGCTGCTGCGTGACGAGCAGCTGCTCGAGATCGCGAGCCACGCGCCGAAGAGCACCGAGGAACTCGCCATGACGCGCGGGCTCGGCCGCGGCTTCGCCGAGGGCTGGCAGGGACGCGAGCTCCTGGAGGCGATCGAGAAGGCGCGCAAGCTTCCCGACGCCGAGCTGCCGACGCGCGACCGGCCCCCCGAGCAGCTCCGGGCACCCTCCGCTGTCGTCGACCTGCTGCGTACGCTGCTGCGGCTCAAGGCCGAAGAAGCGGGCGTTGCTGCGCGCCTGGTCGCCAGCGCCGACGAACTCGACCGGCTGGCCGCCGGCAAGCGCGACGTGCATGCGCTCGACGGCTGGCGCCGCGAGATCTTCGGCTCCGATGCCGTGAACCTGATCGAAGGCCGCCTGGCGCTTGCGCTGTCCGGCGATCAGCCGAAGCTCATCCCGATCGCCAAGGAAGGTTGACCGGGAGCGTGGCCGCCAGCCCGCCCGTGACCATGATGGGGCAGCACGCCCGCGCTTCCGCTACGACGTGACGATCACCGGCTCGAGGTCGAACGCCTCCGCCGCGCTTTCCAGCCGGCGCGCGGTCACGTCACCCAGACTGCGCTTGGCGGCAGGCGGCACAAGCAGGCGCAATTGATTCTCGGTGCGGCGTAACTGGACCTGCGGCAGCAGGCCGGGCGCACCGCCGCTCAGATTGTAGGCGAGCCTGAGGCAGGCTCCGAGCCGGCGGGCATAGGTGCGGCCCTTGCCGTCGGTCAGATGAAACGCAGTGTCGAACATCGCTGCCTTGGGATCGCTCTTGTAGCGATAGGCCAGCGACATCGCGAGAACGGCGCGCTCCCGATGGCTCATGCCCGGCGCAGGCAGGTGCAGTACGCGGACATAGGCCTGCTCGGCGCGATAGTCGGGATGGTCGTTCCACGAGATGTCACTGAGATGGCAGGCGGCCGTGCGCAGGATGCGGTCGGCCTCGCTTTCGCCGACGAACACCGGGGTCAGCCAGTCGAAAATCTCCGCCGGTGCGAGATCGAAGCGCCGCCAGTCGGCGCCCTGTTCCTCGGCGAAGGCGATCAGGGGATGGCGAGCCCGCTCCGCCTGGCTCAGTCGCGAATAGTAGAACCCTTCGCGAAGGCCGAAGGCGGAGAACACCACATTGCGCGGCTTCAGCGCCGCCAGCAGCCGGTCGAGCGCAAGGCAGGCGAGGGGCAGGGTATCGGTGCGCCGGCGCGATACGCCCGGCATCTTCTCCAGCGACTTGGCGCTTTGCACGGCGATCAGGCGCGCGACCGCACGCGCCTCCTCGGCCGGGATGTCATAGTGATGGATGATGTGCAGGGGATATCCCGCCTGCTCCATGTGCAGGCGCGCGAAGGAGCGCCATGCGCCGCCCACGGCGTAGAAAGTCTTGCCGGTCTCGTCGCGCAGCCAGCGGACATTCTCGATGGCGTCGACGACGATCTTCTTGGGATCGCCCCTGCCCGACGACATCAGCCTGAGCGGGCCCACCGGCAAGGTGCTGGAAGCGCCGAGCCGGCCCTGCCCCACGGCCACCAGCTCGAGGCTGCCGCCGCCCAGGTCGCCCATCACGCCCGAGGCATCGGGCATGCCGCAGATCACCCCGTAGCCCGAGAAGCGCGCCTCGTCCTGACCGCTCACGATGTGCGGCTTGATGCCGGGCCGGCTCGACAGCTCGCGCATGAAGTCCGCGCCGTCTTCGGCGTCGCGCACCGCCGCCGTCGCGAGCAGGTCGAGCGACGTCACCTTCATGTTGTGTGCGAGCGTGGTGAAACGATCGATATTGGCCAGCGCCATCTCGACGCCTTCGGGATTGAGCCGGCCGGTCGCGTCAAGGCCCCTCGCCAGGCCGCACAGCACCTTCTCGTTGAACACCGGCAGCGGCGCGCGACTCGCCCGTTCGTAGACAACGAGACGGATCGAGTTCGAGCCGACGTCGATGATGCCGACGCGCCCCTTGCCCAGGGTGCTGTCGGAGCCCGGCCCCGCGGATGCCTCACCGTCCATGCGCGTCCCTCTAACCGAAACCGCATGGAAATGCATGGCCGAATCGGCTGCGACCCGACGCCACTATGTGCATCATGGGCGCGTGTTCAGGAACTCAGCACCAGGCGCGGTACCGCCCCGCTGAGCTTGAGCGCGCTGCCGCGGCCCGAGAGCGACGGATTGGTCATGAAGTAGTGGTGGGCGATGAAAGGTTCCTTGGCGACAGGCGGTCGGCTGTACGAGCCGTCGGGCGCCATGATCCAGCTCTGCCCGTCGTCCTTGAGGTTCGCGACCATGATCTGGTCGAGCACCTGCTCGTGCACCGTCGGATTCTCGACCGGACAGAGCAATTCGACGCGGCGGTCGAGATTGCGCGGCATCCAGTCGGCCGACGAGATGAAGACCTTGGCGTCGGGCGACGGCAGCGACTTGCCGTTGCCGAAGCATACGATACGGGCGTGCTCCAGGAACCGACCGATCATGCTCTTGACTCTGATGTGCTCGCTCAGGCCCGGCATGCCGGGGCGGAGACAGCAGATGCCGCGCACCACGAGATCGATCTGCACCCCCGCCTGCGACGCGGCATAGAGTCGGTCGATCAGCTTGCCGTCGACCAGCGAATTGAGCTTCGCCCAGATCGCCGCCGGGCGGCCGGCCTTGGCATTGTCGATCTCGGCATCGATCAGCCTGTAGAGATCGGGCCGCAGCGTCACCGGGGCGAAGGAAATCTTCTCCATGCGCTCCGGCCGGGCGTAGCCCGTCATGTAGTTGAACAGGCGCGCCGCGTCGCGGCCCATTGCCGGGTCGCAGGTGAAGAACGACAGGTCGGTATAGATGCGCGCCGTGATCGGGTGATAGTTGCCGGTGCCGAAATGCACGTAGGTGCGCGTGACCTGGGCCTCGCGCCGCACCACCATCGAGACCTTGGCGTGGGTCTTGAGGTCGATGAAGCCATAGACCACCTGCACCCCGGCCCGCTCGAGATCGCGCGCCCAGCGGATGTTGGCTTCTTCATCGAAGCGCGCCTTCAGCTCGACCAGCGCCGTCACCGTCTTCCCGGCCTCGGCTGCTGCGATCAGCTCCTTGACGATCGGCGAATCGTGGCTGGTGCGATAGAGCGTCTGCTTTATCGCCGCCACAGCTGGATCGCGAGCGGCCTGGCGCAGGAACTGCACCACGACGTCGAAGCTCTCGTAGGGGTGATGGACGACGATGTCCTTGGCGCGGATGGCGGCGAAGCAGTCGCCGCCGAAGTCGCGGATGCGCTCGGGGAAGCGCACGGCGTAGGGCTCGTACTTGAGGTCCCGGCGATCGTCGACGATCATCGCCTTCACATCTCCGATGTTGAGCATGCGGTCGAGATGGAAGACGTGGACGGTCTGCGTCTGGGCGGGGATCTCGAGCTGGTCGAACAGGAAGTCGCGCAGCTCGGCCGGCATCGCCGAGTTGACCGAAATCGAAATCAGGTCGCCGCGGCGGCGGCGTTTCAGCGCGCTCTCGTACAGCAGGACGAGGTCTTCGGCTTCCTCGTTGATCTCGACGTCGCTGTCGCGGATGAGACGGAAGACGGCACGCTCGATCACCTCGTAGCCCGGGAAGAGGCGCGGCAGGTAGATGTCGACGAGATCTTCCAGCGACAGGAAGCGTATCGAGGCGCCGGGCAGCCGCACGAAGCGGTCGACCTGTGGTGGCAGCGGCAGCAGCGCCATAAGCGGCCGGCGGTCGTCCCTGCGCTGCAACTTCAGGATCGCCGAGAAGCCGCCGTTGGGGATGAAGGGAAAGGGATGCGCGGGGTCAATCGCGAGCGGCGTGAAGATCGGGAAGACCTGGTCGATGAAGTACTGGTCGAGCCAGACGCGCTCGCCCTCGGTCAGCTCCGAGGGATCGAGGACGGCAATGCCGGCCTCGCGCAATTCGTCCTGCAGGTTGGCCCACACCTCCTGCTGGCGCGCCATCAGGGTCGACGCACGCTCGCGGATCGCGGCCAGCTGCTCGGCGGAGGTCATGCCGTCGTCGCTGAGCAGAGGCGAACGGGTCTGCAGCATGTCGACCAGGCCGGCCACCCGGACCATGTAGAATTCGTCGAGATTGTCGGCCGAGATCGACAGGAAGCGCACACGCTCCAGCAGAGGCTGGCGCTGGTTGCTGGCTTCCTCGAGCACCCGCATGTTGAAGGCGAGCCACGAAAGTTCACGATTGATGAAGCGACGCGGGCTGTCGGGTGTAATCTCGAGGCCCGGGCCGACTTCATGGGTCGTCGTATCGAGGGCATCCATGCCGGAAACGGTAGACCCTCGAGATGACGGTGTCATGGCAATTCAATAAGATCTTGGTCGACAAGGATATTTTCCGAATTACCCGATGAAGACCCTGCTTCTGTTGCGGCACGCGAAATCGGCCTGGAGCGATCCTCGGCTGGACGACCACGACCGCCCCCTGAACGGGCGAGGCGAGCGGGCAGCCAAAGCCATGGCCGACCATGTCGCCCGCCGGGTGCCCCGCCCCGACCTGATCCTGTGCTCCACGGCGATGCGGACGCGCCAGACGCTGGCGCCGCTCCTGAAGTGCCTGGAAGGCGCTGCGCCGCCGATCTCGCTGGAGGCTGGCCTGTACCTCGCCTCGGAGGATGCCCTCCTGGGCCGCCTGCAGGCCGTAGCCGACGACGCGCCAACGGTCCTGCTGATCGGCCACAACGACGGCATCGGCCAGTTGGCGGCCGATCTGGCAGGTGACGGCCCGTCCGAGGCCTTGGCCGCGCTCAGGGCGAAATACCCGACCGGCGCGCTGGCTGTCCTCCGCATCCCGGACGGTCCCTGGAGTGACCTCAGGCCGGGGTCGGCCAAGCTCATCGAGTTCGTTCGACCGCGCGACCTTGCGGTAACTTGATGGGAAAGCGGGCCGGAGGCCCGCGCTCCACTAGTACGTGCCCGGATACTGCCCGCCGTCCATCAGCAGGTTCTGGCCAGTGATGTAGCTCGCGTGCACGCTGCACAGGAAGGCGCAGGCCGCGCCGAATTCCTCCGCCGTACCGAAGCGGCCGGCCGGGTTCATCTTGGCGCCGGCCTGGAACTCCTCCTCGTAGCTCTTGCCGCTCTTGGCGGCGCGCGCCCGGTACGTGCCGCGCAGGCGATCGGTGTCGAACGGCCCCGGCAGCAATCCGTTGATGGTGACGCCCCGGCGCACCGTGACGCGCGCCACGCCGGCGACGAATCCCGTGAGGCCCGAGCGAGCGCCGTTGCTGAGACCCAGGATGTCGATCGGCGCCTTCACCGAGCTCGACGTGATGTTCACGATTCGGCCGAAGCCCCGCTTCATCATGCCATCGACCGACGCCTTGATGAATTCGATGGGCGTCAGCATGTTGGCGTCGATCGCCTTGATCCAGGCGTCGCGGTCCCAGTCGCGGAAATCGCCGGGCGGCGGACCGCCGGCGTTGTTGACGATGATGTCGGGTTCGGGACAGGCGGCCAGCACCTGCTTGCGGCCGGCATCGGTCGTGACGTCGACGGCAATCGGTGTCACCTTCACGCCGGTCTTCTTGCGGATCTCCTCCGCCGTCGCCTCGAGCTCGGCCTTGGTGCGCGCGTTGATCACCAGATCGACGCCTTCCTGCGCCAGCGCCATGGCGCAGCCCTTGCCCAGCCCCTTGCTCGCCGCGCAGACGATCGCCTTGCGGCCCTTGATGCCCATGTCCATCGTTTCACTCCTTGGATTTCACGAGAGTCCAAACTTGCGTTCTAGTTCGACGACGAAAGCTCCTCCAGCACGTCGGCCGCCAGCCTGCGGTCGATCTCACGGCGCTCGACCAGCGCGCGCCGGTCGAGAGCCGCGACCACTCGGCGCGCCGCTTCCGCCGAACGCTCCATGTGCGACACGAGATAGTGCACGACGCCGGGCGCGGCGTGCAATTGCCGATCGACGAGCTGTTTCAGGATGATCGAGCCCAGCAGTTCGTCGTCAGGCGCGGCGACGGCAACGGCGGGCGCGGCGCGTAGCCGCGAGGCGAGATCCGGCAGAGCGATCCGCCAGTGCGCCGGCAGCGCCTGTGCGACCAGCAGCAGATGGCCGTGATGCGCGCGCGCGAGATTGTAGAGATGGAACAAGGCGCGCTCGGGCGCACGCTGGGCATCGTCGATCGCAATCCTGGGTGACGCCGCGATCAGCTCCGACAGGTCGGCGACGCTCTTGCCCTCGAGGTCCTTGCCCTCGATCACCGGCGCGCCAGCGCGTGCCGCCCAGACACGCGCCAGATGGGTCTTGCCGCAGCCCGGCGGGCCGCCGAGCGCGAGCGCGGGCGCCGGCCAGTCGGGCCAGCGGTCGATCCAGGCCAGCGCCTCGCGATTGCCGTCGGCAACGACGAAGTCTTCGCGCGCATAGGTCGGAAGCGGCAACGCGAGATCGAAAGTCAGCTGACGGGCCATCGCTCACCCGGCGTCGGCGCCACGATAGTACTGGCTGTCGCGATAGCGGCCGATCAGGTGGCGCGCCATCACTCCGATCACGGCCGCCACCGGGACCGCGATCAGCACGCCGACGAAGCCGAACAGCGCACCGCCCGCCAGCAAGGCAAACATGATCCATACCGGATGGAGGCCGACCCGATCACCAACAAGCTTGGGGGACAGGACGTTGCCTTCCAGCATCTGGCCTATCACGAACACGACGGCGACCTTCACGACGCCCATCCAGTCCGGCGGGAACTGCACCAGCGCCATACCCAACGCCATCACCGCGCCGACGAAGGTACCGACGAAGGGGATGAACGAGATGGCGCCGGCGATCAGGCCGATCACCAGACCGAACTTCAGCCCGACCAGCGACAGGCCGATGGCGTAGATGCTGCCGAGCGCAATGCAGACCAGGGCCTGCCCGCGCACGTAGCCGGCGATGGCGGCGTTGGATTCGTGGGCAAGCTTGCGGATCGTTGCGGCGTGGTCGCGCGGCAAGGCGCCGTCAATCGCGTCGACAAGCCTTTCCCAGTCACGCAGCAGGTAGAAGGTCACGACCGGCGTCAGGAAGAGCAGCGCCAGCAGGTTGAAAAATGCGAGCCCGCCCTGGGCCAGCTTGCCCGCGACGGTTCCAGCGACCGCCAGCACCTGGCCGGCGCGCTGCGTCAGCTCGTCCTGCAGTTCGTGCAGGCTGAGAGGCGGCAGGTTGAGCCGCTCGCGGATCGGGTCGATCAGCGGCGTTATGCGCGCCGCCAGCTTCACCGTGTAATCCGGGAAACTGAGGATCAGGGACTGAACCTGACCGAACAGCGGCGGCACGATGGCCATCGCCACGCCGACAGTGATCAGCACTGCGAGAATCGTGACGGAGGTCGTTGCCCACGTGCGCGACATGCCGAGCCGCTGCAGGCGCAAGACGACCGGGTCGAGGAAATACGCGACGACGATGCCGACGACGAAGGGCAGCAGGATGTCGTTCAGCAGCCACAACAGCAGGAGGAACAGGGCGGCCATCGCCACCCAGAAGCGCCAGCGTGCGGACTGGCTGGTCGCGGTCATCGATCAGCGGACCTGCAATCGCCACTTGTCGGCGTCCTTGTCGAGCACCAGTCCGGCCGAGGCCAGCGTGCGCTGCAGCTCGTCGGGGGTACCGAAATACTCCAGCCGTAGCTCGGCGCGATCGGTTTCGAGCTGACGCACGACGACGCCCTTGACCGCCGGCACGCTGCCCAGGCGTTGACGCACCTGAACCCAGTCGCCGAGTGCCCGGATCGGCACGTAGACATCGATCGTGTCCTGCGAATCGCGGCGCACGGTGGCGACACTGCGCCATTGCTCGTCGAGCTTCTGATGGATCTGCTGGGCGGCGGTGGCAAGCTGCGTCGAATCGGGAACCGTGGTCCGCGGAATCTCGCTGCGCGCGCCGGTCTGTGCGTCGTAGCGCAAGCCGCCGACGGTCAGGGGGCCGCCGTCCTTGTTGCCCTCGACGATCGCCACGATGATCGTTGGCGCGCGATAGCGTTCGTTGAGGCGGGCGATCGCCGAGACATTGCCGACATAAAGCTCTTCCGCCGTCACGGCGCTCTGGTCGAGCTGGTCGCCACGAATCACCGTCACGGGAACCGCGGTGCTGGAGGTGTCGAGCGTCCGCCAGGCCTCGCGCCATGCATTGTTGTCGTTGAGCGGTTCGACGCCCGCCGGGCCCTTCCACAGCGGAACGACCAGCGCCGGACGCGACATGGTGTCGGCGACCTTCACACCGCTCTGGCCGAGCCACGCCTTCACGGGATCGGGCTGGAACACGACGTTCAGCGTGGCGATATAGCGACCGGGCGCGGAGCGTTCGCGCACGAACTCTATGCCGCGCACCATGCCTTCGAGGCTGGCGTCGCTGGGAGTTGTCACCCGCGCGCGGTCCTCCGGCGCCACCACGCGGTCGACCAGCATTTTCGCCGCCTTTCGTCGCGCCTCGGCGATGCCCTGCTGGCGCGCCTGCACGGCATCGGGCGCCGTCACGTCGACGTCGACGCCGGTCACCGTGTAGGTGGTGCTGCCTTGAGCAAATGCCGCCACGCACAGGGAAAAAGCCGTCGCCAGGGCAAGAAGGATCGTGGAAAACCAGCGGACTGGCGGCATTGCGGGGGTCCGGTTTTTGGCTATGTTCGCGGCCACCTGTCTAGCGAATGAGCCCGGTTTGAGCAAACAAGGCCACAACAGCCCGCCCCTCACCTACAAGGACGCAGGCGTCGACATCGATGCCGGCGACGCGCTGGTCGAGCACATCAAGCCGTTGGCGCGCAGCACCAACCGGGCAGGCGTCATGGGCGGGCTCGGCGGCTTCGGCGGTCTGTTCGACCTCAAGGCTGCAGGATTCAAGGACCCGATACTGGTGTCGGGCACCGACGGTGTCGGTACCAAGCTCAAGGTCGCGATCGAGGCGGAAATTCCCGACACGGTCGGCATCGACCTGGTGGCGATGTGCGTCAATGACATCGTCGTGCAGGGTGCCGAGCCGCTGTTCTTCCTCGACTACTACGCCAGCGGCAAGCTCGACGTCGAAGCCGGCCGACGCGTCGTCGCCGGAATCGCCGAAGGCTGCCGCCAGGCCGGGTGTGCGCTGGTCGGCGGCGAGACGGCGGAGATGCCGGGCATGTATGCGGCAGGCGACTACGATCTCGCGGGATTCTCGGTCGGCGCGGCCGAGCGTGGCGAGTTGCTGCCTCGCCCCGACATCGCACCAGGCGACGTGGTTCTGGGCATCGCTTCCAACGGCGCCCATTCGAACGGCTATTCGCTGGTGCGCAGTGTCGTGGCGCGCAGCGGCCTTGGCTATGACGCGCCGGCGCCGTTCGCCAAGGGATCGCTCGGCCAAGTCCTGCTCGAGCCGACGCGCATCTACGTCAAGCCGTTGCTGGCCGCCATCCGCGCCACCGGCGCGATAAAGGGACTGGCGCACATCACGGGCGGCGGACTGCCGGGCAACGTGCCACGTTGCCTGCCCGACGGCATGCGCGCGCGCCTCGATGCCCGGCAATGGTCGGTGCCGGCGGTTTTCCGCTGGCTGCGCGATACGGGCCAGGTGCCGACCGACGACATGCTGCGCACCTTCAATTGCGGGCTCGGCATGATCGTCGTCACCGCGGCCGACGATGCCGCCAAGGTCGCCGCCGTACTCGGCGAAGCCGGTGAGAGCGTGTCGACGGTGGGCAAAATAGAGGCCGCTCCGCAAAGCGAAGCCGACTGCGTGGTCGATCACGCCGAGAGCCTATGGCGAAGCTGAAGGTCGGGATCCTGATCTCGGGCCGCGGCAGCAACATGGCGGCACTCATCGCGGCCGCGCGGGCGCCGGACTATCCGGCGGAGATCGCCGTCGTCGTGAGCAACGTGGCGAGCGCGGCCGGCGTCGAGACTGCAAAGGAGGCCGGCGTACCCACCGCGGTGGTCCCGCACAAGCAGTTCCCCGACCGCGAGAGTTTCGACCGCGTCGTGTCGGCGGAGCTGGAGAAGCACGGTGTGGGCCTGGTGGCGCTCGCCGGCTTCATGCGCATCCAGAGCCCGTGGTTTGCGATGCGCTGGAAGGACCGCATCATCAACATCCACCCCTCGCTGCTTCCCGCCTTTCCCGGCCTGCGGGTCCAGCAGCAGGCGATCGACGCGGGCGTTCGCATCAGCGGCTGCACGGTCCATTTCGTCACGCCCGAGCTCGACAGCGGTCCGACGATTGCTCAGGCCGCGGTGCCGGTGCTGGCGGACGATACGGCCGACACGCTTGCCGTGCGCATCCTGCGCCAGGAGCACCTGCTCTACCCGTTGGTGGTGCGCTGGTTCGCCGAGGGCCGGCTGACGGTCCGGGGCGCGCAGGTCACCGTCACGGGCGTCCCCAGAGGCGCAACCCTGCTCTTCTCGCCCGACCCCTAGTTCGCTATAAGACCCCGACCAAACGAGGAATTCAGAGACCATGGCCGACGCACAGGACGACTACCCAGCCCATCTCAGCACCTACACGTCGTTCAACAAGCTGGTGCTGTTCACCATTCTGTTCGTCGTGCTGCTGCTGGCCTGCATGGCGCTCGGCCTGGTCGGCAATGCACACATCTTCGCCCTGCTGCTAGGCATCGGCGGCACGCTCGCGTTGCTGGTTGCCTTCGCCATCATGAGTTGATGCTCCGGCGGGATGCCAAGGAAAAGCGGCCCAGGTGGGCCGCTTTTTGTTTGTCCGAGTTATGCGAACGGCTGAGCGCCAGGCGGGGGCCCGATCAGACCATCTTAGCCGACGATCTCGGCACCGGCGAAGAAATAGCCGATCTCGATGGCGGCGTTCTCGGGCGAATCCGAGCCGTGCACCGAGTTGGCCTCGATCGATTCGGCGAAGTCCTTGCGGATCGTGCCGGCGGCAGCGTTCGCCGGATTGGTCGCGCCCATGATCTCGCGGTTCTTGGCGATGGCCGCCTCGCCTTCGAGCACCTGCACGACGACCGGACCGGAGGTCATGAACGTGCAGAGGTCGTTGAAGAACGGCCGCTCCCTGTGCACGCCGTAGAACTGTTCGGCCTGCTGGCGGCTCATCCAGATGCGGCGCTGGGCCACGATGCGCAGGCCCTTCTCCTCGAACCGGGCGTTGATCTTGCCGGTCAGGTTCCGGCGGGTCGCATCCGGCTTGATGATCGAGAAAGTGCGTTCGACAGCCATGAATCCCTCTTCAGCGTGTGCTTTCAGCGCGTGGGCGCGCCTTATAAACGCGGGGTTCCACAGCGGCAAGCCGGTTGGACCGCGGCCTTCCGCGTGCTAAACGCCGCCGCCCCATGCTGCACGTCATCGATCTCTCCTTTCGCCACGGCGAGCGCGTCCTGTTCGACCGCGCCTCGGCGGCCATTTCCGACGGCTGGAAGGTCGGCCTAGTTGGCCGCAATGGTGCGGGAAAATCGACGCTGCTGCGCCTGATTCAGGGCATGATCGAGGCCGACGGCGGCAGCATCAACATGACCGGCCGGACGCGCGTCGGCTCGGTGCCGCAGGATCCGCCGGGCGGCAATATCACTGTCCTCGACGCCGTGCTGGCTGCCGACGTCGAGCGCACCGCCCTGCTGGCCGAGGATGCGACCTGCCACGACGGCCTGCGGCTGGCCGAGATCCACGCGCGGCTCGATGAGATCGGCGCGGCCGCGGCCCCCGCGCGCGCTGCGTCGATCCTGCACGGGCTGGGCTTCGACAACGAGGCCCAGGCCCGGCCCTGCGGCGAATTTTCCGGCGGCTGGCGGATGCGCGTGGCGCTGGCTGGCACCCTGTTCAGCAACCCCGACCTGCTGATCCTCGACGAGCCGTCGAACCATCTCGACCTCGAGGCGATGCTGTGGTTGACCGAGCACCTGCGGCGCTTTCGCCACACGCTCGTGCTGGTGAGCCACGACCGCGACCTGCTGAACGACGTCTGCGACCACATCGTGCACATCGACCAGCAGAAGCTCGTCACCTACAACGGCAACTACGACCGCTTCGAGCGCACCAGAGCCGAGCGGCTCGAGCACGACGCTGCCCAGCAGGCGAAGGTCGCGGCCCAGCGCAAGCACATGCAGGCCTTCGTCGACCGCTTCAAGGCCAAGGCCAGCAAGGCGCGCCAGGCGCAGTCGCGCATCAAGATGATCGAGAAGCTGGGCCCGATCGCCACGGTGCCGGTCGACGAGCGCATCGCCTTCAACTTCCCGGCGCCCGATCACCTCCCTTCGCCGATCGAGACGATCGACGACGTCACGGTCGGTTACGGTGACGGCCCGCCCGTGTTGCGCAAGCTCGACTTGCGGCTCGACATGGACGACCGCATCGCCCTGCTCGGCCAGAACGGCAACGGCAAGTCGACCTTCATCCGGTTGCTGTCCGATCGCCTGAAGCCGCGCGAGGGACGGATCAAGCACACATCGAAGCTGCGCGTCGGCTACTTCTCGCAGGATCAGGAAGAAGGCCTCGACTACGAGGCCACGGCCTTCAACCATATGTCGAGCGCGCTCGGGCCGACGGCGGGCGAAACCAAGGTGCGTGCGCAGCTCGGCCGCTTCGGCTTCAGCCGCGAGCGCGCCGACCTCAAGGTCGGCCTGCTGTCAGGCGGCGAGAAGACTCGCCTGCTGCTTTCGCTCGCCACACGCAACGCCCCTCACCTGCTGCTGCTCGACGAGCCGACCAACCACCTCGACATGGATGCGCGCGCCTCGCTCGTCGACGCCATCAACGATTTCGAGGGAGCCGTCGTACTGGTGAGCCACGACACCCACCTGGTGAAGCTGGTTGCCGACCAGCTCTGGGTGGTGGCCGACGGCAAGGTGGCTCCGTTCGAAGGCGATATCGACGACTACCAGGCCAAGCTGTTGCGCGAACGCAATGGCGGCAAGAGCAGCAAGGCCGGCAAGCGCGAGGCGGCGCCGCCGCCGTCGATCCCCGAGCAAGCGCCCAAGAAGGAGCAGCGCAAGCAGTCCGCCGACTCCCGGGCCAAGCGCGCGCCACTCAAGAAGACGTTGGAGACGCTCGAGAAGGGCATCGCCAGGCTCACCAAGCAGCGCAGCGACATCGAGGCCAGGCTGGCCGCACCCGAGACCTACAGCGATCCCGGGATCAACGTCGCCGACCTGCAGCGCGAGAAGGTTCGCCTGGAGCGCGAGATTGCCCACGCCGAGCACGAGTGGCTCGTGGCGCAGGAAGCCTACGAAGCTGCTTAGTCGGGTGCACTCATGTGCCGGCTATTCCGCCGCGGCCGGCCGACTCACCACCCTGGGCGCTGTGTTTTGCCGGATGGCCATCACGAGGCCCGCATTGATGACGTAGAGCGCCACCGCGATCCAAAAGATCGTGGCGGCCTGTCCCGCCGTCATCAGCAGGCCGAAAGCGGGCGGCGCCAGGAACGAGCCGATGTCCAGGCCGGAATAGACGAAGCCGAACACCTTGCCCGATGCCCCGGGGGGCGTGGCGCTGCGCACGATCATGTCGCGCGATGGCCCCGTGGCGCCGCCCGCCGCGCCAGCGAGCGCCAGCAGCGGCAACAGCAACTCCGGCGTCACCGCCTGCATGGCGATTGGCAGGGTTAGAGCGCCCGCCACCAAGAGTCCGAGCGTGGCGACGCGGTCGTGACGGCGGACGCGATCGGCAAAGAAGCCGCCTACCAGCACGCCACTGGCGGAGCCGACGATGAACACGATCAGGCAAAGCGCAGCATAGTTCTCGCTGACGCCGAACATGCTGACCCAGGCCGGCACGGCAAACTGCTGGATGCCGACCGTATTGGCGGCGATCAGCGCAAAATAGACCAGGCAAAGCAGGATGGCCGGCTGCATGAACAGCGCGATCATGGGTTTACCGGCGTCGTGGTGGGCGACAGCCCGATCCTTGACGCGATGGTCGACGAGCACGTCACGGCGGGAGAGCACCAGCACCGACAGGAGCACGCCGGGGATGGCGCCGACGATCGCCGCGCCGACCCAGCCGAACATGCTGTCGAGAAAGAACATCACCGGCGCCGCCGCCCAGCCGAGCGAGCCGCCGACGCCGTGGATGCTGTAGGCGCGGCCGAGACGGCCCGGATTCACCGAGGCGTTGAGGAGCGCGAAGTCGGCCGGATGGAACACCGAATTGCCGGCACCCGCGATCACGGCGATGGCGGCGAAGCCAACGAAGGAATGCGCAATCGATATCAGCGCGAGAGCCATGCCGACGATGAAGAGGCCGCCGGCCAGGATCGGTCGTGCGCCGAAGCGGTCGACGGCAAAGCCTGCCATGGTCTGGGCGATGCCCGATACGCCGTAGAAGATGCCGGTAAGCAGGCCGACCTCGGTGAAGCTCAAGCCTGCTTCCTGGCGCACGATCAGCAGCATCGTGGCGAAGGCGAGCTGATAGAAGTGGCTGGCACCGTGGGCGGCGCCGATCAGGCTGATGACACTAACATCGCGGGACGCGGGTACTGCGGCAGCGGACATGGCGGCGGATGATAGTCGATCCATCGCCTTTGTCGTTTGCGGAATTGCGCCTAGGAGCCATGCGTGCGCAATGCTGCACTGCAGGCTAGTCTCCCCGACGATTGAAGGGAGATTGGCCGATGAAACGCTGGAAGCACCGCCCCGAAGGCTCGACCTGGGGCGATTGGGGCGACGACGATCAGCTCGGCCGACTGAATCTCATCACGCCTGCAAAGGTGATCCAAGGAATTGCCGAGGTGAAGGAAGGACTGTCGTTCTGCCTCAGCCTGCCGCTCGACCTGCCGGGCAGCAACGTGCTGAATCCGCGCCGCCTCCCGCCTGTACTGTCGCCAACCGGCGACGAGAACGGATGGCGCTTCAACTTCCACACCAAGACCATCAACCCGTTGTTCGTCGACGTGGCGAGCGACGATCGCGTGATCCTGACGCTGCAATATTCAACGCAGTGGGACACGCTCGCCCATGTCGGCGGCTTCTTCGATGCCGATGGCGATGGCGTGCCCGAGCCGCTCTACTACAACGGCTTCAAGGCCGGCATCGACGTGATCGGTCCGCAGCCGGACGCCGGCCGCGACGGCTGCGGCCATTTGAGCTACGCTCACAAGCTCGGTGTCGAGAACATGGCAGCGAAGGCGATCCAGGGTCGTGCCGTCCTGGTCGATCTCGAGAAGCATTTCGGACGCGACCATAAGTACGTAAACTACGACGACTTCCGCAGAATACTGGAAGCCGACAAGGTGGTCGTCGAGCCGGGCGACATGCTGTTGCTCTACACCGGCTTCACCGACGAGATCGTCAAGATGAACAAGAAGGTCGATCCGGTGCGCGTCCATGCGATGTGCTCGGTGCTCGACGGCCGCGACAAGCGGTTGCTGCAATGGATCTCCGACAGCCAGATCTCGGCTCTGATCGCAGACAACTACGGCGTCGAGGCCGTCCCTGCGCTTCCCGGGCCGGACAATGCCGAGCATCCGTCGCTCCCCATCCACAATCATTGCCTGTTCAAGCTCGGCCTCAATCTCGGCGAGATCTGGTGGCTGAAGGATCTGGCGCTGTGGCTGCGCGACAGGAAGCGTTCGCGCTTCCTGCTGACCGCGCCGCCGCTGCGACTGCCGGGCGCGGTCGGTTCGCCTGCAACACCCGTGGCGACCGTGTAATCTGCCTGAATGGCATCGTCTTTTCCGGCGCTCATCGCCGAAAGTCTCATCACCGAGAAGTTCAGGCTGCTCGACATCGGCTGCTCGGGCGGCCTCGATCCACTGTGGCGGGCCTTCGAGCCCAGGCTGCAGGCGCTTGGCATCGATGCCAGCGTCACCGAGTGCAACCGCCTGGCCGGACTGGAGCGCAATCCCGACGTGGCGTACGTCGCGGCCTTTGCCGCGCGATCGGCCGACAAGCCGGTCGACATCTCGGCCGGGCCTGCAGCGCCGCTGATCATGAAGATGCGCGATCGCATGAGCTTCATGCGCACGCGTGAGATCCGCGATGCGCGGCTGAAGCAGGCGTCGACCGAGGAGCAGCTGCGGCACAACGCGTGGGAGATGACGGGGTTGGCCGATCCCAGGAAGCCCGTCGTCCTGCCCGACCTGCTGGCGGCGCGCGGCTGGAGCGATCTCGACTACATCAAGCTCGATGTCGACGGCGCGGACTTCGCCATCCTGCAGTCCTTCGCCGGCCGCTTCGATGCGCTGCGGGTGATGGCGATACAGCTGGAGGTCAACTTCGTCGGCAGAGGCGATGCCGAAGAGCACAGCTTCCACAACACCGACCGCTTCATGCGCGCACATGGCTTCGACCTGTTCCGCCTCGACGTCCGCAACTTCTCCGTCCGCGCGCTGCCCGCCCGCTACGTCTGGCCGACGCCGGCAGAGACGGTGTCGGGTCGGCCGTTCCAAGGCGAGGCCTACTATGCGCGTGACGTGGCGCCGCCCGGAGCCGACGGAACATTCAGCATTGAAAAGCTCGCAAAACTCGCCGCCGTCTTCTCGGCCTGGCAGGTGCCCGATGCCGCCGCCGAGCTGTTGCTGGCACGCCGCGCCGAGTTGGCCGCACTGTTCGACATCGACGCCGGTCTTGACCTGCTCGCGGCCCAGACGCAGGCCCGGCGGAGCCGACCACTGCCCTATCGCGAGTACATGGCGACATTCGAGGCGGACAAACCAGGCTTCTACCGGCCTGAGGGCCCGGTGCCGATCCATGAGCGCCTGAAGTCAGCCTGGCGCGGCTACTGGTTCCCGCGCGAAAAGCGTCATTGACGGAGCGCCGGCTCTCAACCCGCTTTCAGGTGCAAGCCAGGGCCTCCCGTCAAGCCTTCTTCTCCCACCCGCCGCTCGGTGTCTGCTGCCAGTAGACGACGGTGTGGCCCGCGGCTTTGTAGGCCTTCCAGCGCTCGCGCGACTCCATCACGGCGGTGTCGTCGCGACCGTCGAACAACTCGAAGCAGCGTTTGTAGTCGCCGACCTTCTCGGAACGTCCGCGGTCGGCCATGAACAGGAACTTGGCGCCATTGGGGTTCTCGTCGAGATGCGTCAGCCAGATCGGCTGGCGGTCGGCCTCGCCGTCCTTAGCAGCACCGTGCGGCAGGAACCCGTTGGGATCCCAGGTCCAGAGGTGCGTGTTGAGGGCATCGACGCGCTCGGGCGAGCCCAGCATCACCACTGCCCTCTCGCCCGCCTGCAGTGTCTTGGCCAGCAGGCGAGGCAAGGCGTCTTCGAGCGACGAGAGGGTGAGGTGGTAGAAGTTGACCTCGGTCGCCATCCGCCGGTCACTTCTCGTAGTTGTCGGCGATCCAGGTATCGAGCAGGCGCACGCCGTAGGCCGTGGCGCCCTTCGGCGTCGTGCTGTCGCCCTTGTTCGACCACGCCATGCCGGCGATGTCGAGATGCGCCCAGGCGACCCCGTCCTGCACGAAACGCTGCAGGAACTGCGCCGCCGTAATCGAGCTCGCGTCGCGGCTGTTGGTGACGTTGCGCATGTCGGCGATCTCGGAATCGATCATCTTGTCGTACTTCGGTCCGAGAGGCAGGCGCCACAGCTTCTCGCCGATGCCCGCGCCGGCGGCGCGCAGCCTGTTGGAGAGCTGGGTGTTGTTGCTGAACAGGCCGGCGCGCTCGTGGCCCAGCGCCACGATGATGGCGCCGGTCAAGGTCGACAGCTCGACCATTGCCTGCGGCTTGAACTTCTCCTGGGCATACCACATGGCGTCGCACAGGATGAGCCGGCCCTCGGCATCGGTGTTGATCACCTCGACTGTCTGACCCGACATGCTCTTGACCACGTCGCCCGGACGCTGGGCGTTGCCGTCCGGCATGTTCTCGACCAGGGCGCAGACACCGACGACGTTGGCACGCGCCTTGCGGCCAGCCAGCAGGCGCATGGCGCCCGTCACGGCGCCGGCACCGCCCATGTCCCACTTCATGTCCTCCATGCCGCCGGCAGGCTTCAGCGAAATGCCGCCGGTATCGAAGCACACGCCCTTGCCGATAAGTGCGATCGGCTTCTGAGACTTCGGCCCGTTCATCCAGCGCATCACCAGCAGCTGCGATTCGCGCTCGCTGCCCTGGCCGACGCCCAGCAGGACGTTCATGCCGAGCTTCTTCATCTCGGCCTCACCCAGGATTTCGACCTTGACGCCGAGCTTTGTGAGCTCGCGGGCGCGGCGAGCGAACTCGGCGGGATAGAGCACGTTCGCGGGCTCGCTCACGAGGTCGCGCGCGAAGAACACCGCGTCGACCGTCGGCTCGAGCCGTTCGTAGGCACGGCGCGCCTCGGCGGGGCCGACGACGAAGACCGTCATCTGCTCGAGCGAATTCTTCTGCTCGGGCTTGTCCTTTGTCTTGTATCTGTCGAAGCGGTAGTTGCGCAGCTGCGCGCCCAAAACGATGCGCGCGCCGATCTGGCCAGGCGTGAGCTTACTACCTTTCACCGCATCGACGACGACGCTCACCGCCTTCTGGCCGGCCGCGTTGGCCTCGGCGGCAAGAATTCCGCCCAGCGCCTCGGCGCCGCGGGCGTCGAGCTCGCGGTTCTTGCCGACGCCGAGCAGCGTGAGCCGTGCGATATCGCCGGCCTGGCCCAGCACGGTCAGCGACTGGCCCTTGGCGCCGGTGAAGCGGCTGGCGTCGATCGCCCGCGCCACGGTCCCTCCGACGTCCCTGTTGATCGATTGCGCACTTGCCAGGAGTTGCTTGTCGGCCGCTACGAAGGCCGCGACGTTGCCCGAGAAGGCCTTCGGTAAGGCCAAAAATTCCACTTTCATTCGGTTCCTCGCTTATGAAGGGCAATTTTTCACCCCTGGCGCGGGGCAGTGCAAGCAGCGAATCCGCTCTGAAATGCTGCAAATTCGGGGTGGCGTTGCGCGCGTGCCGACAGTATCAGTACCGGCCCCCAAAAACGGACATGGAAATGACTTCAACAACTCTCCCTCGCGTGTCGGTCGTTGGCCTCGGTAAGCTCGGAGCGCCGCTCGCCGCGGTGCTCGCCAGCCGCGGTTTCACGGTCATCGGCCACGACGTCAGCAAGGTGCTGGTCGACGCACTGAACGCCGGCAAGATGCCGATCGTCGAGCCGCAGCTGAACGAGCTGATCGCCGCCAACAAGCAGCGGCTTTCGGCCACGATGGATCCCAACGAGGCCATCCAGAAGAGCGATGCGACTTTCGTGATCGTGCCGACTCCCTCGGACAGCACCGGATTCTTTTCCAATCGCTTCGTGCTGCAAGCGATGGAAGCGCTCGGCAAGGCCCTTCGCAACAAGAAGGGCTACCACATGGTGAACATCACCAGCACGGTGATGCCGGGCAGCACCGGCGGCGAGATCAGGGCGGCGCTGGAAGCCGCTTCCGGCCGCAAGGTCGGACCGGAACTCGGCCTTTGCTACAATCCGGAATTCATCGCCCTGGGCAGCGTCGTACGCGACATGCTGTTCCCCGATTCGATCCTGATCGGCGAAAGCGACGTCAAGGCCGGCGACGTGCTGCAGACCATCTACCTGCAAATGTGCGAGAAGAAGCCGCCAGTGCAGCGCATGAACTTCGTCAATGCCGAGTTGACCAAGATCTCGGTGAACACCTACGTCACCACCAAGATCTCCTATGCCAACATGCTGGCCGATATCTGCGACCGCCTGCCGGGCGCTGACGTCGACGCCGTGACCAAGGCGCTGGGCGCCGACACCCGCATCGGGCCCAAGTACCTCAAGGGTGCGATGGGCTATGGCGGCCCCTGCTTCCCGCGCGACAACGTCGCCTTTGCGGCCCTCGCCCGCAAGATTGGCGCCCGCGCCGACGTGGCCGAGGCTACCGACCGCATCAACAACCACCAGATCGAGCGGCTCACCAGCCTGGTCGCCAAGTTCGCCAAGGCCGGTACGCGCATTGCGCTGCTGGGGCTGAGCTACAAGCCACAGACGCCGGTCGTCGAGGAAAGCCACAGCGTCAAGCTCGCAGCCAGGCTCGCTGACGCAGGCTACATCGTGTCGGTGCACGATCCGCTGGCCCAGGATGCAGCCATCGCCGCGCTGGGTGACAAGGTGGTCGGCGCCTCCTCGCTCGAAGGCGCAGTGCGCGAGTGCGATCTCCTGATCGTCGCCACGGGCTGGCCCGAGTACAAGGAGATCGATCCGGCATGGTGCAAGCGCAACGGCCAGCGCCTCACGGTGCTCGACCTGTGGCGCACCCTGCCGGCCGACAAGTTTGCCGACGTGGCCGACATCCTCTACCTCGGCTCCGGGCGCTAGGCTGCCCTGCCCTTGGCGGGACCGATCGCAAGCGGCCATGGAGGGTATTGCGGTCGGGCTACCCGGTCGCCGACCGATGGCTGCGCCAGCGTAGCGACGTGTTGCAAGCGCCTGCTCGGAACTGCGCCCATCCATCCGGCACTGCAGACCAATCGGATCCACTCGCTTCTGGCGCTGGCCGTCCAGCCGCGTGGGAGGTCATTCACGGCTTCGGGTTGCCGCTCGCTGATTTCGTCGAAAAGGCGGAAGCGCGAACGATCGAGTTCCCCGCGCCCAGCTCGCCGGTCTGTGGTGGCTCAGGGTCCGACTCAAAGGGCGTGGCGCCCCCGGAACTTCAATACCTTTCCCTTGAGCGATTCATCCTCGCGCGGCAGCCCGGCCAGGACCTGGCTGCAGAACGGATTGATGTTGGCACCCACGTAGTTCGTGAAGGTGTGCCAGAATTTGTTGTAGATCACGTTGACGCCGATGAAGCGGCGCGGCACGCGCCGACCTTCCGGCCGCGTCTCGGCCTCGGTGGCGGCGGCGCGCTTGAACAGGCGCTCGGCGACTTTCAAACTTCTCTTGTCGACCGGCCCCATCGGCCGCCCGGCACGGACCGGCTCGGAAGCCGTCTGGGTGGCGAGACCGAACTCGAAGATGAAGAGCTCGGCTGACGAGAGCTGCTCGGCAAACGGCGCACGCTCGACACCCGGCAGGTCCGACGGGAGCCCCTCGCACTCCTCGGGGATCAGGATCGGCCCGGTGAACCCCATGCCGTTCCAGGCCTTGGCGAAGCTGCTGACGAAATCCGCCCGGGTCGCGACCAGCATCAGGGAGGTCGAGCGCGGAAACGTCACCACCTGGTCGCAGACGAACGGCAGAGTGTGCGGCAGGTCGTAGGTCAGATCGTCGAACAGCTGCCACTCGAGGGTGGTCTCGACGAACGGCATAGTGGCGGGCTCGATCGCCTTCTCGAGACCGGCGGAGTAGCGCTGGTAGGGCGTATCGCGGTCGAGCCGGATCTCCTCGATCTCCATGTCCGGCCAGCCCCAGGTCTCGGCCTGCGCCGGCACATAGGGCGTGGCGACGTTCCAGATGAAGCGATCCTGGTCGTTCATCCGCGTGGCACGGCCCTTGTTGTTGGCGGCGGCGACGCGGGTGTGGTCGCAGTGATAGCCGAACACTTTGTCGACCAGCGTGTCGACGCGGCCGCGATAGAGCGCGAGCCGCGCTGCGAGGTTCGAATCGCAGTGCCAGCCCAGGATCATGTCCTCGTCGAAGCCGTGGATGGCGAACATGTCCTCGCGAAGCGCCGCCTGGAAGTCGCCCAGCGCATCGTACTTCATCGGCATGTAGTTGTGGACGACCTGGTTGAGATGGAAACGTACCGACCAGTCGCGCAGCTTGGCCAGATTGCCGATGGGGTCGCGCCGGTCGAAGGCTGCTTCCCACAGCATCTCGGGAATCTCGAAGCGCGGCACCTGATAGAAGCCGTCGGGAAGCGAACCCAGGATCTCACTGAGCGATTCCTTCTCGTTGCGCGGCACCAGCAGCATGTCGGTGTTGGTGTAGAGGATCCAGCGGTTGCGCGGGTTGGAGCGGCGCAGCGCGACGTTGCGGGACTGCGCCTCGAGTGCCACCAGATGAGTCTTCAGCCGGTGCCGGACATGCTGGTCGGGCCGGATGCGCAGCACGCGCATGACCTGCTTGGCCCTGTCGGTCAGCGTATCGTGGATCGCCTCGGGAAAGGTCGGGTGATCGTCCGGCGTGTTGTAGTCGACGAAAAGGATCTCGTCGTCGGGATCGGACATTACCTCGGCGAGCGCGTTGAAGCTGATCGCTGCGCGCTTGTGGAGGTTGTAGCCGTGGCTGTCGTTGCGGCCGTAGAGGATGACGGAGAACATTCTTTTGCCTCGACTGGTTCGGCTAGGCGCCGAGGCGCGCAAGCTCGTTGCTGGCAGCGGCGAACTCGATCAGCGCGGGCGGGCCCTGGTCGACGACTTCACGCCAGTAGCGGCGCGCCGCCGCCGGATTGCCGTCGACAGCCAGCACGCCCATCTGGAAGTGCGCCTCGGCACGCCGGCCGGGCGAGTTGGCGTGGCCGAGCAGCGCCTCCTCCGTCACTTGGCCGGTCCGGAAGGCGAGCAGCAGCGTCGGCCAGCGATCGTCGGCGGGCGGCGCGACCGATTCCGGCGGCGCCCCGGCCAGTCGCGCCGCCGTCAACCGGTAGAGCAGCCAATAGGAATTGCCGGGCTCCTTGGCAACGGCGAGGCCGAATTCGTTGTACGCCGCGCTGTAGTTGCCCATGCGCATGGCCACGCAGGCGCGCGCCGCCGAGCTGGTCCGTGGCAGCAGGTCGAACTGGTGTCGCCAATCGTCATTGGCGTCGGCCAACCGGCCCAGTGCGGCCCGCGCGATGCCGCGGGCATTCAGCGTGTCGCGGTCGTTCGGATCGGTGGCCAGCACGCCGTCGAAGACCTGGATCGCCTCCTCGAAGCGGCCCAGCGTCGACAGAGCCTCGCCCTTCAGCGCCAGCACCTCGGTGAGCTTGGGGTTCACCTTCAGCGCACGCTCGTAGCTGTCCAGCGCCTCCGCCGCCCGGCCATGGGCAAGACACGCATTGCCGTGAGCGAGCTGCGGCAGGATCTTGCTGCGTACATTGGCGCGGACCAGCTCGTATGATTCAGCCTCGAAAGAGAAAGATCCCTGGCGTCGGAAGATGTAGCGGCGGTCGGCGGCGCCGGCCGGCACCTCCGCCCACAGTCGGCGCGCCCGCTCGTACTCGCCGTACGCTTCCGAGCTGCGTCCGAGGCTGTCGAGGATCTCGGCCCGCGCCATCACGGCGTCGGCGAAATCGGGAACCAGCGCCAGCGCCCGGTCGAACGCCGCAAGCGCGGCCTCGCGGTCGCCGCTGCGCCGCTTGACCAGGCCTTCGCGAAAATGGGCGCGGGCATCCTGCTCGTCATCACCGGCCTTGGGGGCGAGTTCGACCTCGACCGGGCGGCGCCAGAGACGCCTGACCGGTGCGATGGCTGCTCGCAATATGCCGATGTCAGCCAACGGCGACTCCCAGGGTATCGATCGAGGTGGTCAAAATCGGCACTTTCACCGGCGGCCGGGTACGCGAGGGCATTCCGAGGCGTCCCGCTAGCCTAAACCCCTGGGGAGCGTCAAGGCGACGTCGGCTGGAGCCATCGGCCCATAACTCGCCGTGATTCCACGGCAAATTCCCCCGCGGACGATGGAAGGAGGGTCCAGAGAGGCATTGTCGAGGCTATCTCGGGAGGGTGCGCTATGGTATGCGACCTGCCGCAATGCCCCCTGCCCTTACACCACATCTAGCGACCGTCCGCCGTCCCGATTTGTCGTTCCAATTCAATGGTTAACTTGAACAGCCGACAGTTACTGCCCGACGCACCCGTCATGCACATTGTGGATGGCAAGGCGGTCGAGCCGCGGGCCTACAACTGGTTCGAACGCATCATCCGCTTCCTGCTGCGCCCCTTTGTGGAGGCCTGGCACCACCGCGACCTCATTGCAGCGATCCTGCGACGGGAGCTGCGCGAGCGCTTCAGCGGCTCGATGGCCGGCTGGGTGTGGGCGGTCCTGGCGCCACTGATTTCGCTGCTCACCTACACCCTGGTCTTCGGCGGTTCGTCGACGCTGCCCAACAAGACCCAGTCCAACTCGTCCATCGACTATGCACTTTTCATCTTCGGCGGCCTGGTGGCGTTCAACTTCTTCACCGAGATGGCTTACCGGGCGCCCTCGCTGCTCCACGAGTACGCCCACTACATCAAGCAGACGATGTTTCCAGCCGAGATGCTGCCGATCATCTCGACGCTGAGGGCGACGACATACGCCTCTATAGGCCTGGCGCTGATGCTGGTCGTTCAGCTGGCCTTCACCGGAATGCTTCACTGGACCGTGCTGCTGCTGCCTCTGTGGTTCATCCCGTTCCTGATGTTCCTGATTGGCATCACCTGGCTGCTGTCCGCGATGGGTGCTTTCACGCGCGACACCGCTTACCTCATGATGACCATCGCCCCGGTGCTGATGTTTGCCACGCCGGTGTTCTTCTCGCACGAAACGCTGGGCCCCACCTGGTACCTCCTGATGTACGCCAACGTCCTGACCGGCTTTATCGAGACTATCCGAGACCTCGTGGTGTTCGGGCGGATTCCGGCCGGCCTGGTCATTGCCTGGACGATGTTCATATCGTTGTTCTCGTTCTGGTTCGGCTACTGGTTCTTCCGGCGACAGCAGGATGCGATTGCCGATGTCATCTGAACCCGAGGTCGTGGTCAGGGCGAGGCATCTCGCCAAAGCCTACAAGCTCTACGACAGCCCGAAGGACTGGGTGAAGCAGCAGCTGCTGGGCTCCGAGAAGAAGCCCTATTACAAGTCGTTCTGGGCGCTGAAGGACATCAGCTTCGAGGTCCGGCGCGGCAAGAGCCTGGGCATCATCGGGCGCAATGGCTGCGGCAAGTCCACTCTCCTGCAGATCGTTTGCGGCATGACGCGGCCGACGAAGGGCGAGATCTGGGTCAAGGGCCGGGTTGCCCCGGTGCTGGCGCTCGGCGCGACTTTCGACCTCGAAGCCACGGGCCGCGAGAACGTGTTGATCGGTGGCGCCGTGCTGGGACTGAAACGCCAGGAGATCCTGTCCAAGTTCGACTCGATCACTGACTTCGCGGGTATCGGCGCCTTCATGGACCAGCCGCTGAAGCTCTATTCGGTCGGCATGCGCATGCGGCTCGCCTTCGCCATCTGCGCCCATATCGATGCCGAGATCCTGATCGTCGACGAGGCACTGGCGGTGGGCGATCTTGCCTTCCAGAAGAAGTGCGTCGACTGGATCGACAATTTCCGGCGTAGCGGCACGCTGCTCTTCGTCAGCCACTCGACCGGCGAACTCTCACAGCTGTGCGAGAGTGCGATGTGGATCGACAACGGCCGCGTCCGTGAGGCCGGCAGCGTCGCTGACGTAGCCCGCGCCTACCGGCGGGCGACCTTCATCGAGAAGGACAATATGAAGCGGTTCTCGGCGGTGTAAGGGACAGCGGGCCTCCGGCTCGTCCTCACGAGTATGTGCTGACCGAACCCGAAGTTCCCAGTCGACCATCTGCGAGATCGTATCAACGCCGCGCCTTGCCGATCTGCCTGCTTCGGACCTCATCCCGGGTCCCGGGAACCGCGTTGCTGTCCAGCCGGTGCTGCCAGCGTTCCGGCAAGAGCCCAGGATGATGGCGCACCAGCGCAGGCCATAGGGGGGCATCGGTGCCGGCAAGCGGTCAGCAGCGAGGAGCGCGTTGTGCGCCCATGTCGGATGAAGGAGACGCGCAGCGGCAAAGCGTGACAGGCGTGTGCCCTGCAGCTCCATCAGCCGATCAGGCCGGGACGGCTTGGAGGCACGGCTCATGTCAAAATCTCCGTCGCTTGCCGTGCTCCTGCTACTACGACTTGGGTGATGGAATTTCATCAACACCATACGCGGCGATGGAACTGCACTCGGTTCGCGACGCCCTTACCGCTCAAAGGCAAATCCCGTATATCGCTACTCGTCGAGTTACCACCCGAGCAGTTCACCGTGACAGCCGCCAGGCCCTACGTCAGCTTCGTCTTCCGCAACGACGGTTATACCAGCGATTTCGATCTGCCCTTCAGGGGCGCGACTCGTCGTCCGTCAGTTGCAGCGCCTGGCGACCGATTCGGTGCTCGTGCTGGTCGAGTGGACACCGCCGTCCGATCGGCCGCTCCTCATCGGATCCGTGGACCCGCTGCCGCAGGGCGATTGTGTGCAGGTGCGCGGAGCCATCGTTGGTCGCGAGCATCACGAGAAGTTCAAAGGCTCGCGAGACTCGGGCAAGAACCACGCGGCCGCCATTCTCGGCCTCCGGCGCGCCGCCGGTCGCTTCGTCACGCTCACGGCTCGGACACATACCTGTCCGACGAGATCATTGCCACCATCTCGCGTCGCGACCTGCACGAGAACGCGCTGTATCGTTGCGACCGCTGCGACGATGCGCTGCCGGCCCGGCTCGAGAGCCTCGACAGCACACGCTACGGCCGCATTCCCAATCCGCCACAGTGGTACATCCGCGAACTGCACGCCAATGCGTGCGGCGAATTCCCCCAGCTGAACCAGCCGGAAAACTGGAGCCTGGCGGACCGGCCGCAGGAGGAAAGGCTGTTGGGCCGGGCGCGCTGGTCGTCGGTCGCCGCATGAAGGTCGACCAGGCCGTCTTCCTCG
>CADECW010000014.1:79737-81025 GCA_902825855.1 uncultured Rhodospirillales bacterium
CCGGGCGCGCTGGTCGTCGGTCGCCGCATGAAG
This sequence comes from uncultured Rhodospirillales bacterium, assembly GCA_902825855.1. Classification (GTDB taxonomy): domain Bacteria; phylum Pseudomonadota; class Alphaproteobacteria; order Reyranellales; family Reyranellaceae; genus Reyranella. The sequence goes on from CADECW010000014.1 coordinate 79,771, forward strand.
GTCGACCAGGCCGTCTTCCTCGTCGGCGGACTCGGCAGCCGTCTCAAGACGCTGACCGGTGACACCGCCAAGCCGGTACTCGACGTTGGCGGCCGGCCCTTCCTCGATCATTTGCTGGATGAAGCGAGCCGGCACGGCGTCGGGCACGCGCTGCTGCTCTGCGGCTACCGCTCCGGAGATCTCGTCGCGTCGTATCGGGGCCGCTCGATCCGAGGCATGACGATCGACACAGCCGTCGAAGCCGAGCCGGCCGGCACCGCCGGCGCACTCGCGCTCGCGGCCGACCGCCTCGACGACTGGTTCTTTCTGGTCAACGGCGACTCGCTGTTCGACTTCAACTGGCTGGGACTGCTGCCCGCCACCGACGACGCGACCGGCTGGGTCCGAATGGCGCTTGCCAGCGGCGTAACGGGCGAACGCTATGGGCGGGTCACCGTCGACGGTCGACGGGTTCTCGCCTTCATTCCGGCCGGCGCGCTCGACCGGCCGATCAACGCTGGCGTCTACCTGATGTCGAAGGAAGTCCTGTCGCGCGTCGGCACCGTACCCTGTTCGCTCGAGCACGACGTGCTGCCGAGACTGGCGAGCGACGGCCTGATCGACGGCGTGGTCGTCGACGCGCCTTTCATTGACATCGGCACGCCGCAGGATTTCGAACGCGCGCAACGCTTGGTACCGCGGATCATGACACGGCCAGCCGCCTTCCTCGATCGCGATGGCGTGCTCAACGAGGACACGGGCTACGTCCACCACCCCGATCAGTTCCGCTGGATCGCCGGAGCGCGCGAGGCGGTACGCTGGCTGAACGATGCCGGCTACCTGGTATTCATCGTCACCAACCAGGCAGGTGTGGCGCGCGGACTGTACGAGGAAGAGCACATCGTCGGGTTGCACGGGTGGATCAGCGCGGAACTGCGCCGCCACGGCGCACATATCGACTGCTTCGAATACTGTCCCTATCACCCCGACGGAGTCGTCGAGCGCTATCGCCGCGTGTCGGAGCTGCGCAAGCCCGGGCCCGGCATGATCCGCAAGCTCTTGGCCGAGTGGCCGGTCGACGCCGCACAATCGTTCCTGATCGGCGACCGCGAGACCGACTTGCAGGCCGCTGCGGCGGCCGGCATCGACGCGCATCTGTTCAGCGGCGGCAACCTCCTGGAATTCGTCACGGCGCGCATCAAGCCGAGGCGAAGAAACTTCGATTTCGATTGATCTCCAGGATCGCCTCCACAGCCTGAAGCGACAGCGGTCCCAG
>CADECW010000015.1:0-22522 GCA_902825855.1 uncultured Rhodospirillales bacterium
GCCGGCCACGCCGTCGCCATCACCTGGCGTCCATGGGGGCAGATCGTCTTCTACGCGGCACTTCTTTCCGGACTTCTGCGCTTTCTCGACTATGCGCTGGATGATGGCGAACTGTGGTCGGTGGGCGGCTTCCTGCTCGGCTGGGCCGTGCAACTCGCGGTCGCGGCCTTTGCCTACCGGCTTACCCATGTGCGGCTGATATTGCGCCAGTATCCCTGGCTTTACAGGCGCAAAGGCTTGCTGGGCTGGGAGGAGCGGCACTAAGCTGTCGGCATGCTCCACATCCGTGGAGACCGGGGGTGAACCTTTCGGGGTGAACTAGGAGGCTCAATATGAAGAAAACCTACGGCGTGTTGGCCGTCGCAGCCGTCGCCATGATGGCGACGCCGGCATTTGCGCAGATCAAGATCGGCTCGGCCGGGCCGATGACCGGCTCGAACGCCGCCTTCGGCGAGCAGCTGCGCCGCGGCGCCATGATGGCGGTCGAGGACATCAACGCCGCCGGCGGGGTGAATGGCCAGAAGCTCGAGCTGGTGATCGGCGACGATGCCTGCGATCCCAAGCAGGCGACGGCCGTCGCCAACAAGATGGTGTCGGACAAGGTCGCCTTCGTGGCCGGGCACTTCTGCTCGGGCTCGTCGATCCCGGCATCGGACATCTACAAGGAAGCCAAGATCCTGCAGATCACGCCGGCCTCGACGAACATCAAGCTGACCGACGACGCCTTCACCAAGGGCAATACCACCGTGTTCCGCACCTGCGGCCGCGACGACGTTCAGGGCGCCACGGTCGGCGCCTACATCCTGAAGAACCACAAGAATGCCAAGGTCGCCGTGCTTCACGACAAGTCGCCCTACGGCAAGGGCGTGGCCGACGAGACCAAGAAGGCCATCAACAAAGGCGGCCTGAAGGAGGCAATGTACGAAGCCTACAACGACACCGACAAGGACTTCACCGCGCTCATCAACAAGATGAAGCAGGCGAAGATCGACATCATCGTGCTCGGCGGCTACCACACGGCGGGCGCGCTGATCATCAAGCAGTCGCGTGAGCAGGGCCTCGGCGCCCAGATGGTAGGCTTCGATTCGCTCGAGACGGCGGAATTCTCGCAGCTCGGCGGCGCGGCCACCAACGGCGTGCTGATGTCGTTCCCGCCCAAGGTCGAGGACGACCCGAAGAATGCCGCCCTGGTGAAGAAGTTCCGCGACGCCAAGTACAATCCCGAGGGCTACACGCTGTTCAGCTATGCGGCCGTCAAGGTGTGGGCCGACGCGGCCAACAAGGCGAAGTCGACCGATGCGGCGACGGTTGCGAAGGCGCTGCGTGCGAACACTTACGACTCTGCAGTGGGCGCGCTCGCCTTCGACCAGAAGGGAGACATCAAGAACCCTGTCTATGACATCTATGTCTGGAAGGACGGCAAGTCGTCCCCGATCAAGAAGTAGAACCAGCAAAGGCTTCGAGACGAAGGGCCCGTCAGCGGGCCCTTTTTCTTCTGGCCGGTCGCCGCGATCCCGGGCGGCTTGCCGTCATTCGGGGGAGCCACATTTCCTGAGCCGATTCAACGTCTTGTAGGTCTCCTTCCACGATTTTGGGGAACCGTGACACCGCAGCCCCGGATATGGTATCGGGAGACTCAACTGCTAGAGGGGACCGTTCGTCGACATGCCGGGGGGCGCTATCGCGGTCGCGTCGGATCATGCCGGATTCGACCTGAAAGAGATTCTCAAGCGCGACCTGCAGGAGGCGGGTCACGACGTGCTGGACCTCGGCACCAATTCCACCCAGTCGGTCGACTATCCCGATTTCGGCTCGGCCATGGCCGACGCCGTGGCTTCGGGACGGGCGGAGAAGGGTGTCCTGGTGTGCGGCACGGGAATCGGCATCTCGATGGCCGCCAATCGCAACCCCAAGGTGCGGGCAGCCCTTGTTCACGACGTCACTTCGGCTCGTCTGTCGCGTCAGCACAACGATGCAAACGTGGTGGCGTTCGGTCAGCGCCTGATCGGAACCGAGACTGCTCGTGAGGCGCTGAGGATCTTTCTCGATACCAAGTTCGAAGGCGGTCGCCACGCCGGCCGCGTCGCCAAGCTCTCGAAGGGTTGTACGAAATGAGCGAAGCCGCTGCCAAGACGACCGACACGCCGCTGCCGATGTTCACGAGCAGCCTGGCCGAGGCCGATCCGGTGGTCGATGCTGCCGTGAAGGGTGAGCTGCATCGCCAGCGCGAGCAGATCGAGCTGATCGCGTCGGAGAACATCGTCTCGCGCGCCGTGCTCGAGGCTGCAGGCTCGGTGCTCACCAACAAGTATGCCGAGGGCTATCCCGGCCGGCGCTACTACGGCGGCTGCGAGGAGGTCGACAAGGCCGAGCAGCTTGCGATCGACCGCGCCTGCAAGCTGTTCAACTGCAGCTTCGCCAATGTCCAGCCGCACTCCGGCGCGCAGGCCAACCAAGCAGTGTTCATGGCGCTGCTGCAGCCGGGCGACAAGTTCATGGGCATGGCGCTCGACCAGGGCGGCCATCTCACGCACGGCTCGCCCGCCAACCAGTCGGGCAAATGGTTCAAGGTCGTGTCCTACGGCGTTAAGCCCGATACCCATCTGATCGACTACGAGCAGATGGAAGAAATCGCGCGCCGCGAGAAACCCAAGCTTATCGTGGCCGGCGCATCTGCCTATTCGCGCCACATCGATTGGGCGCGCTTCCGCAAGGTTGCCGACGAGATCGGCGCTTTATTCATGGTCGACATGGCGCACTATGCCGGCCTGGTTGCGGCGGGCGTCTATCCCAGCCCATTGCCCCACGCCCATGTCGTGACCACCACGACGCACAAGACGCTGCGTGGCCCGCGCGGCGGCATGGTGCTGTCGACCAATGCCGACATTGGCAAGAAGATCAACTCGGCCGTATTCCCAGGCCTGCAGGGCGGCCCGCTGATGCACATCATCGCCGCGAAGGCCGTGGCCCTGGGCGAGGCGCTGCGCCCTGAGTTCACGGTCTACGCCCAGAACGTCATCGACAATGCACGCTCGCTCGCCTCGGCGCTGACCGAGCGTGGGCTGAAGATCATTTCGGGCGGCACCGACAGCCATGTCATGCTGGTCGATCTCCGTCCCAAGAAGGCGACCGGCGTGTCGGCCGAGAAGGTGCTCGATCGCGCCGGCATCACCGTCAACAAGAACAGCATCCCGGGCGATCCGGAGAAGTACACCATCACGTCCGGCGTGCGATTGGGGTCGCCCGCCGGGACGACGCGCGGTTTCGGCGTGGCGGAGTTCCGCCAAGTCGGCCATCTGATCGCCGACGTGCTCGACGGCATCGCCAGGAACGGCCCGGACGGCGACGCCCAGGTCGAGGCGCAGGTCCGCGCCAAAGTAAATGCGCTTTGTTCCCGCTTTCCAATCTACCGAGACTGACGCGAGCGCAAAGGACAACAGGGGGAGAGAATGCGCTGTCCATTTTGCGGTCACGAGGACACCCAGGTTAAGGACTCGCGACCGACCGACGACAATTCGGCGATCCGCCGACGGCGCTACTGCCCGTCGTGCGGATCGCGCTTCACAACCTTCGAGCGCGTGCAGCTGCGCGAGCTCACGGTGGTCAAGAAGAACGGACAGCGCGTGGCCTTCGACCGCGACAAGCTCGCCCGCTCGATCTCGGTCGCCTGCCGCAAGCGCCCGGTCGATCCCGAACGCGTCGAGCGCGTGGTGAACGGCATCGTCCGCCGGCTCGAAAGCTCCGGCGAGAGCGAGATCCCCTCGACGCAGATCGGCGAGCTGGTGATGGACGCGCTGCGCGCGCTCGATCCGGTGGCCTATGTGCGCTTCGCTTCGGTCTATCGCAATTTCCGCGAGGCTCGCGACTTCGAGGAGTTCATCTCCGATCTCGCCGAGACCAACCTCAAGGACTGAGCCCATGATGCGCGCCGCGCTCGCGCTGGCGCGTCGGTCGCTCGGGCGCACCTGGCCGAACCCCGCAGTAGGCTGCGTCATCGCCAAGGACGGCCACATCGTCGCGCGCGGCCGCACACAGGATGGCGGCCGCCCGCATGCCGAGGCCGACGCGCTCGGCAAAGCAGGCGAGGCAGCGCGCGGCGCCACGGTGTACGTGACGCTCGAGCCCTGTTCCCACTTCGGCAAGTCGCCGCCCTGTGCCGACGCCCTTGTGCGCGCCGGCGTGGCGCGTGTCGTGTCGGCGATGGAGGATCCCAATCCCGAGGTGAACGGCCAGGGCCATGACCGGCTGCGTGCTGCGGGCATTGCAGTAGAGGTGGGGGAGGGTGCCAGCGAAGCCAGCGAGATCAATGCCGGCTTCCTGTTGCGCGTTCGTGCCGGCCGCCCGTTGTTCCACCTCAAGCTCGCCTCGTCTCTCGACGGACGGATTGCGACGGCATCGGGTGAGAGCAAGTGGATCACGGGTGAAGGCGCACGTGCCGACGGCCATCGTTTGCGCGCTGTCCATGACGCCATCCTGGTCGGCGCCGGAACCGTCGCGGCGGACGATCCCGACCTGACCTGCAGGCTGCCGGGGCTCGGCGCCTATTCACCGGTCCGCATCGTGCTCGATTCGAAGGCGGGCCTGGCGGAAAGCTCGAAGCTCGCGACCACTGCCCGGGAGGTGCCGGTCTGGCTTCTGTGCACGAATGCCGCGCCGGCCGACAAGCGTCGGGGCTTGCATCAGGCCGGCGTTGAGATCATTGAGGTCGCCGCCGCAGGCGATGGCCGCGTCGATGTCTCCGCCGCGGCCCAGGCTCTGGGCCAGCGTGGATTGACCCGTGTACTGGTAGAAGGCGGCGGCGAGGTGGCCGCGGCCTTCCTGAAGGCCAGCCTGATCGACCGCATCACAAGCTACCGGGCGGGCTTGGTTCTGGGCGCGGACGGCCGCTCTGCGGTCGCCGAGCTGGGCTTCGATCGGCTGGATTTCGCGCCCCGGTTCACGCTGGTTTCGTCCCGGAAAGTCCAGGGCGACACAGTGGAAAGCTGGACGCGAGGGGCATAGGTAAGGGTCATGTTCACCGGCATCATCACCGACATCGGCGAGATCACCTCGGTTACCGCCGGCGGCAAAGCCGATGACCGCCGCTTCGTCGTGCGCACCCGGCATGACATGGCACCGGTCGCGATCGGTGCCTCGATCGCCTGCTCGGGCTGCTGCCTGACCGTGGTCGAGAAGGGGGCCGACTGGTTCGCCGTCGAGGTCTCGGCCGAAAGCCTGGCCAAGACCCATCTCGGCGACTGGAAGCTCGGGAGGCGGATCAACCTCGAACTGTCGCTGAAGCTTGGCGACGAACTGGGTGGCCATCTGGTCTATGGCCATGTCGACGGCGTGGGCACGATCGCGTCGATGATGCCGGAAGGCGGCAGCGTGCGGTTCGTGTTCGAAGCGCCGTTCGAGCTGGCGCCTTTCATCGCCTCAAAGGGCTCGGTTGCCGTCGATGGCATTTCCCTTACGGTGAATGAGGTCGAAGGAAACCGCTTCGGCGTGAACATTATCCCACATACTCAAGCGGTTACGACCCTGGGACAGGCCAAGCCTGGCCATCGGGTCAACCTTGAGGTCGACATGCTCGCGCGTTACGTTCAGCGACTGTTGGAGCACGGAAGATCATGAGCGCGCTCGAAAAGGACGCTTGGCGCATCACCTTCTCCGAGGTGAAGGCCGCGGCCGAAGACATCATCGAGGAAGCCCGCCGGGGCCGGATGTTCATCCTCGTCGACGACGAGGACCGCGAGAACGAGGGCGACCTCGTCATCCCGGCTCAATGGGCGACGCCCGACGCCATCAACTTCATGGCCAAGCACGCGCGTGGCCTGATCTGCCTGGCGCTGACCCGCGAGCGCGTCGAGCAGCTCGGCCTGCCGCTGATGGCGCAGAACAACGGGACTCGCCACCAGACCGCCTTCACCGTATCGATCGAGGCACGCGAGGGAGTGACCACCGGTATCTCGGCTGCCGACCGCGCGCGCACCGTCGCGGTTGCGATCGACCCGTCGTGCGGGCCGCAGGACATCGTCACGCCGGGCCATGTCTTCCCCCTGGTGGCGCGCGATGGCGGCACGCTCGAGCGCACTGGCCATACCGAGGCGGCGGTCGACCTGGCGCGTCTCGCCGGCCTCACCCCGGCCGGCGTGGTCTGCGAGATCATGAACGACGACGGCACGATGGCCCGTCGCAACGACCTCATCACCTTCGCTCAGCGCCACGGACTCAAGATCGGCACCATTTCCGACCTGATCGCCTATCGCCGGCGCTACGATTCGATTGTCAAGCGGCTGAGCGAGACCAGCTTCACCAGCATCTACGGCGGCGACTTCCGCTGCGTCATCTATGTGAACAAGGTGACGATGGCTCAGCACATCGCCCTGGTGAAGGGCGATCCCGCCGCCGGCGGCCCGGTGACGGTGCGCATGCACGCCGTCAACATCTTCACCGATGCGCTCGGCCAGAGGAACACCGGCCGCGGCGGTGAGATCGAAGCCTCGATGCAGGAGATCGCCAAGGAGGGCCGGGGCGTCATTGTCCTGATACGCGAGCCACTGACGGTGATGCTCTCCGAGCAGCGCCGCCGTGCTGGCGAGCCGATCGAGCCCGCGGGCGGAGAATTGCGCGACTACGGCGTTGGCGCCCAGATCCTGATCGATCTCGGGGTGCGTGAGATGATGCTGCTCAGCAACAGCAAGAGGAGTGTCGTCGGTCTCGAAGGCTTCGGCCTCAAGATCGTCGGACAGAAGCCGGTTCCCGGCAGGGCCTCCAACCGGCCGCAGGGCCGCTAGCCATGTCGACGAGAACGGAAACACCGACGGCCCGACCGGCGGTCGCCGGAGTGAAAGGTGCGCGCATCCTGATTGTCGAATCGCGGTACTACGCCGAGATCGCCGACGCCCTGATCGAGGGCGCGGAGCGCGAGATCGGCAAGAGCGGCGCCGTGAGCGAGCGCGTCGTCGTGCCGGGCGCTTTCGAGATCCCGGGAGCCATCGCGCTGGCGGCCGACCACTATGAGGGCTTCGTCGCGCTGGGCTGCGTCATTCGCGGCGAGACCACTCACTACGACTATGTTTGCGGTGAGAGTGCGCGCGGCCTGATGGATCTTTCCGTTCGCGAGCGGCTGTCGATCGGGTACGGCATCGTCACGGTCGACACGATGGAGCAGGCGAAGGCGCGCGCCTTCACCGACCGCGGCGACAAGGGCGGCGATGCCGCCCATGCCTGCCTTGCCATGGTGGCGCTCGGCCGCCGCTGGCGGAACGCGTGAGCGCGCAGCCGATATCAGGCTTCGGCTCCAGCCGCCGCCAGGCTGCGCGGCTGGCGGCAGTGCAGGCGATCTTTCAATGGCAGGAGGGCGAGCATGGCCCCGCCGAAATCATCGACCAGTTCCTGAAGGTACGCAGGGGAGAAGCGGGCGAGGGCGGCATGCGCCGCGATGCCGACCAGCCGCTGTTCAAGGACGTTGTCGAAGGCGCGGTCTCGCACAAGACGGAGCTCGAGGAAATGCTGATGGGCGCGCTGGCACAGGACTGGACCTGGGAACGCGTCGATCGTCTGGTGCGCGCCATTCTGCTCGCCGGCGCCTATGAGCTGGTGCATCGCAGGGACGTGCCGCCCAAGGTGGCGATCAGCGAATATGTCGAGATCGCTCACGCGTTCTATGACCAGGGCGAGCAGAATTTCGTCAATTCGGTGCTCGATCGCGTGGCACGCCAGTCACGTTCTCCCGAGATTGCGAGATAGCGCATGCGCCGACGGCGCATCGGCGAATTCGAGTTGATCGCCCGCTACTTCGCGCCGCTGGCCAAAGGCTTCCCCGGCGCCGGCGGACTCTTGAGCGACAATGCCTTCCTGCCAGCCGACGCGCAGCGCGATCTGGTCGTCAAGACCGACACGGTGGTCTCGGGCGTGCATTTTTTAGCCGACGAGAAGCCCGAGGTGGTGGCGGCCAAGGCGCTGCGCGTCTGCCTATCCGATCTTGCCGCGGGCGGCGGCGAACCCTTCGCCTATCAGTTGTCACTGTCGCTGCCGAAGTCGTGGAGCGAGCGCTGGATCGCGGGCTTTGCGCGCGGACTTGCGGCGGATCAGCGGCGCTATGGCATCGCGTTGAGCGGCGGCGATACCGTGACGACACCGGGGCCGCTCACGGTCACCGTGACGGCGTTCGGCCGCGTGCCGCATGGGTGTGGCCTCACACGCAGCGGTGCGCGAGCGGGGGATCGTCTCTTCGTTACCGGTACGATCGGCGATGGCGCGCTCGGGCTGCTGGCGGCGCGCGGCCGGATCTCTTCTCCGGCACTCGAAAAGCGCTATCGTCTGCCGCAGCCGCGCTCAGGCCTCGGGCCGCGACTCATCGGCATCGCAAGCGCAGTCGCCGATGTTTCCGACGGACTTCTGGCCGATGCGGGCCACATCGCGACGGCATCGCGTCTCGGCGTTCGCATCGAGCGCGAGCGCGTGCCGCTCTGTGCCGCGGCCTGGCGTGTCATTGCTGACGAGCCCGCGCTGTGGGCGAACGTTCTGGGTGGCGGCGACGACTACGAACTCGTGATCGCCGTATCACCGCGCAAGGAAGCAGCATTGCTGGCCGCAGCGCGCGCGATCAAGGTCAAGGTTACGGCCATCGGCACGTTCATGCGCGGCGAGGGCGTCGAACTGACGGTCGCCGGCCGCCCGGTCCGCGCCCCACGCAAAGGCTACGTTCACTTCTAGTCTCGCGCTCGTCACACCGCGGTTGCAGCCGCTCTTCATTGGCGCCGGCTTCAATAAGGCCAGGATCATGAAGGCAGCCATGAGAAATCGCAGGGCATGGCTGCACTGCGCTGCCGCCTATTCGCTTGGGGTGGGGAAGCGGGCCGACTAGAGTGCGCGGCCAATGGATGGATCGATCAAGGTGGAGCAGACGCAACCGGTGTCGGGCGGCATGCCGCGCCGTTCGCTGCGCAACATCGGGCTCCTCGCCACCTGCCAGGCGCTGACGCAGAGCAGCAACACGTTGATGTTCGCCTCCTCGGCGCTCGCCGTGCTGACCATCGTCTCGCCCGACATGCGGATGTGGGCGAACCTGCCCGTCACCATGCAGCACCTCGGCGTCATGCTGTCGGTGTTTCCCGCTTCGCTCCTGATGATGCGCCGCGGCCGCAAGTTCGGTTTTCGCACCGGCTCGCTGATGGGCATGGCCGGAGCCTCCCTGGCGGCGATCGGACTCGGCATCGGCAGCTTCCTGGTGATGTGCCTCGGCGGCCTCTGCCTGGGCTATGCGGTCGCCAACATGCAGCTCTATCGCTTCGCCGCCGTCGAACTGGCGCCGGGCCACTTCCGCGCCCAGGCGATCTCCTACGTTACGGCCGGCGGCATCATCGCGGGCATCGTCGGCCCGACCTTGGCGCGCCTTACACCCGATCTCTGGCTCCCGCTGTTCCAGGCAAGTTTCTGCTCCGTCATCGTCATCCACGTCATCGTCTTCACCGTGCTGGGCTTCATCGAATTCCCGCCGGTGAAGGCTGAGGACACCTCGGGCCCTCAGCGGCCGCTGTTCGAGATCGTGACCCAGCCGACCTATATGGTGGCGTGCGCTGGCGCGATGATCGCCTTCGGCGTGATGTCGTTCGTAATGGCGGCATCGCCGCTCGCCATCGTCCAGTGCGGCCTCAAGGCCAGCGAAGCGCCGGTCACCATCTTCGTCCACGTGATGGGGATGTTCGTCCCGGCCTTCTTCACCGGCAACCTGATCGCCCGCTATGGCGTGTTCAACATGATGATCGTCGGCATTGCGCTGCTGGTGCTGGGAGTCGTCGTCGCCCTGATGGGGGTGACCGAATGGCACTTCCGCATCGCGCTCGGCCTGAACGGCGTGGGCTGGAACTTCATGTTCGTCGGCGCCACGACACTGCTCACCACGACCTACCGGCAGCCCGAGCGCGGCAAGGCGCAAGCCTTCAACGATTTCATGGTGTTCGGCACCACGGCGGCGGCGAGCTTGATGGCTTCAGTCGTGCTGGAAGTGCAAGGCTGGGCGATGCTGAACTATTTCGCCCTCGCCCTGGTGCTGCTCGCCTTCACGGTCATCGGCGTCTTCCGCCTGCGTCACCCGGCGCGCGTCTGAAGCCAAGCCCTTGAGGCAGCGGGGCTTTTCCCCGCTACGGGTTGCGCGGATTGTGGCGTTCTGCCATTTTCCGCCCGCCTCGCGCCGGGGAGACCTTGAAACTTCGGCACGCGCCAGGCTGGAAATGCCGTCAAAACAATAGGTTAGCCAACAATGTCTACCGTTATCTGGGCTGTCATCGCCTGCGGTATCATCGCCGTGCTCTACGGCGTGGTCACTGCGTCGCGAGTCATGGCCGCCGATTCCGGCACTGCGCGCATGCAAGAGATCGCGCAGGCCGTGCAGGAGGGCGCCGCCGCCTACCTGCGCCGCCAGTACACCACCATCGCCATCGTCGGCGTCGTCGTGCTGGTGATCCTCTTTATCCTGCTTGGCAAGCATGCCGCCGTCGGCTTCCTGATCGGCGCGGTGCTGTCGGGTGCGACGGGCTTCATCGGCATGAACGTGTCGGTACGTGCGAACCTTCGCACCGCCGTGGCGGCGCAGAAGAGCCTGGGGCAGGGCCTCGACCTCGCCTTCAAGGCAGGCGCGGTGACCGGCATGCTGGTCGCGGGCCTCGCCCTGCTGGGCGTCGCCGGCTACTTCGGCGTTCTGATGAACATGGGAGTAGCCCCAGGCAGCCGCGAGATGATCGACGCGCTGGTGGCACTTGGCTTCGGCGCCTCGCTGATCTCGATCTTCGCCCGTCTCGGCGGCGGCATCTTCACCAAGGGCGCGGACGTCGGCGGCGACATGGTCGGCAAGGTCGAAGCCGGCATTCCGGAAGATGACCCCCGCAACCCGGCAACCATCGCCGACAACGTCGGCGACAACGTCGGCGATTGCGCCGGCATGGCCGCCGACCTGTTCGAGACCTACGCGGTGACCACCGTCGCCACCATGGTGCTCGCCTCCATCTTCTTCGCAGCTGATCCGGCGCTGGTCTACAAGCTGATGGTCTACCCGCTGGCCATCGGTGGCGCCTGCATCATCACCTCGATCATCGGCACCTACTTCGTCCGCCTCGGCTCCGACGGCGGCATCATGTGGGCGATGTACAAGGGCGTGATCGCCGCTGCCGTGCTGTCGATCCCGGCCATCTGGTTCGTCACCGACTGGGTGATCGGCAACGCCACCGTGCTCAAGGTCGGTGACCGCCAGTTCACCGGCATGACGCTGTTCTGGTGCTCGCTGGTCGGACTCGTCATCACCGGCCTGATCGTATGGATCACCGAGTACTACACCGGCACCGACTACCGTCCGGTCAAGGCGGTGGCCCAGGCCTCCGTCACCGGCCACGGCACCAATGTCATTGCCGGCCTCGCGATGTCGATGGAGGCCACCGCGCTGCCGGCGTTGCTGATCTGCGCCGGCATCATCGTCTGCTACGTGCTGGCTGGCCTGTTCGGCATCGCCATCGCGACGACCGCCATGCTGGCGCTGGCCGGCATGGTGGTGGCACTCGACGCCTATGGCCCGGTCACCGACAACGCGGGCGGTATCGCTGAAATGGCAGGCCTGCCGAAGGAAGTGCGCAAGAACACTGACGCGCTCGACGCCGTCGGCAACACCACCAAGGCGGTTACCAAGGGCTACGCCATCGCTTCGGCGGGCTTGGGCGCGCTCGTGCTGTTCGCGGCCTACACTTCCGACCTTCAGTACTTCATTGGCCAGGGCAAGCTTGGCGTGAAAGCCGTGGTGTTCGAGTTGCAGAACCCGTACGTCGTGGTCGGTCTGCTGATCGGCGGCCTGTTGCCGTATCTCTTTGGCGGCATGTCGATGCTGGCGGTCGGCCGCGCTGCGCAGTCGGTCGTCGAGGAGGTCCGCCGGCAGTTCAAGGAGAAGCCCGGCATCATGGAAGGCAAGGACCGGCCTGATTACGGCCGTGCCGTCGACATGCTGACCAAGGCCGCGATCAAGGAGATGATGATCCCCTCGCTGCTGCCGGTGCTGTCGCCGATCGTGGTGTTCATCGTCATCAGCATGATCGCCACGCGTGCCGATGCCTTCGCGGCGGTCGGCGCCATGCTGCTCGGCGTCATCGTCACCGGCATCTTCGTCGCCATCTCGATGACGGCGGGCGGCGGTGCCTGGGACAACGCCAAGAAGTACATCGAAGAAGGTCACTTCGGCGGCAAGGGCTCGGAGGCTCACAAGGCCGCCGTCACCGGCGACACCGTCGGCGACCCTTACAAGGACACGGCGGGCCCCGCTGTGAACCCGATGATCAAGATCACCAACATCGTGGCCCTGCTGCTGCTCGCCGTGCTCGCGCACTGAGCGGACGACAGGTCGTGAAGAGAAAGCCCCGGTCGCAGGACCGGGGCTTTTTCATTGGCCGCGTGAGCAGGATCAGGGACCGCCGCTGGTGGGTGCGCCAGGATTGCCCTGCTGCCTCGGGCCGCTGAACTTGCCGACGTTGCCCAGGATCTGCTCCAGCACCGTCAGTTCCTTGCCCGAGGTCGGGGTGATGCGCGAGACCATCGTGATGTTCTGCGCATCCTTGAGGTCGTAGAACTTGATGTTGGCGACGCGGCCCTGTTCGTTGAAGGTGATCTGGATCACGTTCTGTTCGGCGATCCACGGACGCGACGGCCCCCAGTTCTCCTGTTTCTCCGTGATGTAGTACCAGACGTTGGGATTGAAGGTTCCCACGGCCGATGGCGAGCCGACCAGGCGCACGACGTCCTCGCGGCTTTGGCTGCCGACCTCGAGCTTGTCGACCGTGCCCGGCGCCGGCGCGAAGCCCCTGATGTCGCCGTATGGATCACAAGCGCTCGACAGCAGTGCGGCAGCAAGGACAAGCGGGACGGTGCGACGCATGGACGGCTTCTGGGGTTCGTCGGAAAGAGAACGGCAAGATGTCGTGATGGCAGCGTCGGGTCAACCGACGGTACGGGAGCAACTGGTGTTCAAGCGAAAGAAACCCCATGAGGCATTCGCCGCTGCTCTCTATGGGCGCACTGCCGAGCAGGCACGAGAGCCCGTGCTATTCGAGGCCTGCGGCATTCCCGACACGCTCGACGGCCGCTTCGACGCACTGGCACTTCACGCAGCCCTCATGATCGATCGCCTGCGCCGCGAGCCCGACGGCGACGGACTTGCCCAGGCGTTTTTCGACGCCATGTTCCGCCACCTTGACCTCACTCTGCGCGAGATCGGCGTGCAGGATCTGGGCGTCGGCCGGCGTATCAAGATCATGGCCGAAGGGCTGCATGGCCGCGCTCTGGCCTATCGCGAAGCCCTTGCCGGAGGTACCACGCGGCTCAGCGACGTCTTGCGCCGCAACGCCTACGGCGGTAGGTCGCCTGACGACGCCGAAGTCGAGCGCCTGGAGACGCATATCCGCGACTATGCGGCACGGTTGGCCACGACGCCGCGGGCGGATTTGGAAAAGTAGATCAAGAAAATGCCTCAAGTAACTGACAAAAAAGAAAAATCTGAAATCGAGCGCCTCGTTGACCTCGAGCGCATGGGAAATGCAGGGACGGCGCTCGAGATCGCCCCCAGCGACAGCGAACGCGCCGCCCTGGCCAAGCGGTTCGGCTTCCTCGGCCTGCCCATTTTTACTGCTCGCGTGACCGTCGATCGCCGTATCGGCGGCCAGATTGTGGTCGAAGGCCGCCTGCGCGGCCGCATCGTGCAGGCCTGCGTGCTTACCCTCGATCCGGTGACACAGGATGTCGACGAGACTTTCCGCATCGTTTTCAAGCCGGATATGACCGACGACCGTGACCCTGAGAGTGGCGAAGCAGTGCTGAATTCCCAGGCCGACGCCCCGGAGCCCCTTTCGGGAAATATGCTGGATATCGGCGAAATCGTCGCCGAGCAGCTGTCTTTGGCCGCAGACCCCTATCCGCGGCGGCCCGGCGCCAAGCTTGAAGACGTCCTGCCAAAGCCACGCCATGGCGGGAGAAAAGGTCAGCCGGAGCAGCGCCGGCATCCGTTTGCCGGCCTGGCCGCCCTCAGAGACAAACCCCGCCGCGACCGCTAATTTGTTGCGGTGGCGAGACGTTTTGGCTAGAGAGTGCCGCCTGCCGCGCCTTTAGAGCGCGGCTGCAGATTTTTGGGGCCTGGCCAGTGGGCCGCCCCGTCCGTGGAGATCGACATGGCCGTTCCCAAGAAGAAGGTTTCGAAGTCCCGCCGCAACATGCGCCGGGCCCATCACGCCTTGCCGTCAATGGCTTACCTCGAGTGCAAGAATTGCGGTGAGCTGAAGCGTCCGCATACGGTGTGCTCGCATTGCGGCTACTATCGCGAGGACATGCCGGTCCTGGCGGACAGTGCGTCGGCTGAGAAGTAGGCTGCAGCGCGCTGCCGGCGATGGGCTGGCACCCGACTAGCGGAGCATTGTGGTGAGCGCGGACAAGATCGTTCTGGCGCTCGACGGCATGGGTGGCGATCACGCTCCCGAGGTCGTCGTGAATGGTGCCGACATCGCGCGCGAGCGTTATCCCGGCTCGTCTTTCCTGTTGTTTGGCGACCCAGCCCGGTTGAAGCCGCTGGTCGACAAGCGCAAGGGCCTGGCCAAGGCGCTCGAGATCGTGCCGGCCGAGGATGCCGTGCTGGCCGAGGACAAGCCATCCTTTGCCCTGCGCCGCCGTCGCAAGTCGAGCATGTGGCTGGCTGTCGATGCCGCTGCGCAGGGCCGCGCCGATACTGTCGTGTCGGCCGGCAACACCGGTGCCTTGCTGGCGATCTCGATGTTTGCCATGCGCATGGTCGCGGGGGCGCATCGACCCGCTCTTGCCTCGTTCCTGCCGACCGCGCGCGGCGAGTCGGTGATGCTCGATCTTGGTGCCAACCTCGAATGCGACGCCGAGAACCTCGCCGAGTTCGCCGTCATGGGCAACGTCTTCTCCCAGGTGCTGCTCGGCCTCGACAAGCCCAAGGTCGGCCTGCTGAACGTCGGATCGGAGGAGCTCAAGGGACACGAAGAGCTGCGCCAGGCAGCCGGATGGTTGCGTCGGAACGGCTCGCCGGTCGATTTCCACGGCTTCGTGGAGGGCAACGATATCGGTACCGGTGATATCGACGTGGTCGTGACCGACGGTTTCACGGGAAACGTCGCCCTGAAGTCGATCGAAGGCACGGCCAAGCTCTATACTCAATTCGTGCGCGACGCCTTCCGGACCTCGAGCTTCGCCAAGATCGGTTACCTGTTCGCCTCGGGCGCCTGGGTGAAGCTGCGCAAGCGGGTCGATCCGCGGCGCTACAATGGCGGCGTGTTCCTGGGGCTGGACGGGGTGTGCGTGAAGAGTCACGGGGGCACCGATGCATTGGGTTTCGCCTACGCCATCGGCGTGGCGGTCGATCTGGTGCGCTACGAGTACAAGAACAAGCTTGTCGAGGGCCTGGCCAAGCTGCACCAGGTGATCTCGACCGCCGAGGCGGCGACGACTCCCGCGCTGCAGGCAAGCGGAGGCGGCGAGTGATACGGTCCGTCGTTCAGGGGTGCGGCGCCTACCTGCCGGAAAGATGTGTCACCAACGAGGAACTGGCCAAGAAAGTCGACACTTCCGACGAGTGGATCCAGCAGCGTACCGGGATCAAGCAGCGCCATATCGCGGCCGATGGCGAGTTCACCTCGCATCTTGCCATCAAGGCTTCCCAGCGCGCGATCGAACATGCCGGCGTCAAGGCGTCGGACCTCGACCTGATCGTGTTGGCGACGGCCACGCCCGACGAGACCTTTCCCGCCACGGCGACGCGCGTGCAGGCAGCGCTTGGCATGACCAAAGGGGCGGCGTTTGATGTTCAGGCCGTGTGCGCCGGCTTCGTCTACGCCGTCTCGGTGGCCGACAACCTGATCAAGGGCGGCATGGCATCGACGGCGCTGGTGATCGGCGCGGAAACCTTCTCGCGCATCCTCGACTGGAACGATCGCGGCACCTGCGTGCTGTTCGGCGATGGCGCCGGCGCCATCGTGCTGCAGGCGGAGCAGGGTAAGGGCAATGCCGCCGACCGCGGCATCCTTGCCAATGCGCTGCATTCCGACGGCCGCCAGCACGACATCCTCTATGTCAACGGCGGGCCATCCTCGACCAAGTCGACCGGGTTCCTGCGCATGGAGGGCAAGGAAGTTTTCAAGCACGCAGTGATCAATATGGCGGCGGTGGTGGGTGAGGTCCTGGAGAAGGCGGGCCTCGAGCCCAAGGACATCGACTGGCTGGTGCCGCACCAGGCCAACAAGCGCATCATCGACGGCACCGGCCGCAAGCTCGGCCTGCCTCCCGAGCGGGTCGTGGTGACTGTGGACAAGCATGCCAACACGTCAGCGGCCTCAATCCCGCTGGCACTCGATACGGCTGTGAAGGATGGCCGAATCAAGAAAGGCGACTTGCTGCTGCTCGAAGGTATCGGCGGAGGCCTGGCCTGGGGCGCGTCGCTCATCCGCTGGTAACAGCCAGCGATTGAAACAAGTCCCGCCTTCACCCGTCCGCAACGGAACAGGAACAGACGCCGATTCAAGGCCAGCCTCTATCCTACTGATATTGACCGCTTTCCATCCTTAGAGTATGGATTAACTGGGGGAAGGAAGGGTACCGGATGGAAGGCCGGACTATCACGCGTGCCGATCTGAGCGAGTCGGTGTTCCAGGAAGTGGGACTCTCTCGCAATGAATCGAGCGATCTTGTCGAGACCATACTCGCTGAGGTCGTTGAAGCACTGGCGCGTGGCGAATCGGTGAAGATCTCGTCATTCGGGAGTTTCACGGTTCGCGACAAAGGTCAACGCGTGGGCCGCAATCCGAAGACGGGGCAGGAAGTTCCGATCCTGCCGCGCCGGGTACTCGTCTTTCGAGCGTCGAACGTCCTGAAATCTCTGATCAATGGGGCGCCCGGCGAATCCAAGGGGTAGTTCGGGCAATGTGGGGGTCTAGTCATGGCCGTATCGCTAGAAGCCGCAGACAGAAGGGTTGAAAAGTCTGCACAGGCGTTTCGCACGATCAGCGAAGTCGCGACCGAACTCGATGTGCCGCAGCACGTGCTGCGGTTCTGGGAAAGCAAATTCAGCCAGGTCCGTCCGCTCAAGCGTGGCGGCGGGCGGCGGTATTATCGGCCGGAGGATGTCGACCTCCTGCGCCGCATCCGGACGCTTCTGTATGAGGACGGCTATACCATCAAGGGCGTGCAGCGCCTGCTGAAAGAAGGCCGTGGGCGGCTGCCGGCGCAGCGTCTCGACGTTGCTGCCGAGAGCGCGCTCGAGAGCTTGCGCATCGTGTCGGCCCGCGCCGAGGCGATGGCATTTGGCTCGACCCGCCAGCCGCTGCCCAGGACCGGCCCGCAGCCCTCGACCACAACGCCGCGCGCGGCGGTGCTCGACCTGCACAAGCGCCGGGAGATCGAATCGGTGCTCGAGGACCTCGAGCAGGCCCTTACGCAGCTTCGCACCACCTTGAAGGCCAATAACTAGCCGAGGTCAAGATTGCCGCCGGGGGGCAGCAGTCGAAGACTTTGGCGATCAATCTTCAAGTAACCACTAAATCGAGTATTCACGCCAGGAAATCACGACAACTATCTGATTCAACTTTGTTTTTAGCCGAACACGCTTATCCTGTTCGGTGAGGGGCCTTTCAACCGGCATCGTCAAAGGGGGACGCCGCCGTGTTTGCAGATCGCATAATCGCGCGTAGCGACGCGAAGTCGTTTGACGTCTTTGCGTTGAATGACAATCAGTTGGAAGCCGAGCTTCCGACACTTTCAGAATTGCTTTACCTGCGCCGGGGTCTCACCCAAGCGGGAGGCAAGCTGCCGCTGTTCGACCTCGACGGCCAAGCCGTCGCGGCGTCCATCGTGCGCCGTTGCCTTGGTCGCGGCTGGGCCGAGCCGTGGTTCAGTAACCCGCTGAAGCCTGACTGGCTGGTCTGCAAGCTCACCGAAGCGGGCCGCCGGCTCGCGATGCCCTGATCCTGCCTTGCCTGGAATGCGACAGGATCGCTCCGGTCCTGCCGCATGACCGGACGGCCGCCGAGCTGATCATTGCCCGACGATGATGACGCCGCGCGGCGCGAGCGTGACGGCGACTGGCGCCCCGACGACCAAGGGCCGCTCGACGCGCGGACAGGTCGCGAACAGGGTCCCGGCGGCGGTGTCGACGTAATACTCCATGTGCGTGCCCAGGTAGCTTGCCTTGGCGATCTTGCCCGACAGCGCGCCGGCCGGGCCGGGCGCCGGCGCGACCGTGATGGCCTCCGGGCGGACCGCGACCGTAGCCGCTCCGTCGGCGGTAGCCGTGTCGGCGATCTCCACTTCTGCTTCTCCCAGCCGCACGCTGATCTTTCCGGGAGCCAGCCGACGAACGCTGCCGCGCGCGGGATTAGACTCGCCCATGAAGCGAGCCAGGAACGGGGTGGCCGGCCGTTCGTAGAGGTCGCGCGGGCCGCCCTGCTGTTCGATGCGGCCCATGTTCATGACAATGATGCGATCCGAGACCGCCATCGCTTCCTGCTGGTCGTGCGTCACATAAACCACGGTGAGCCCGAGCCGCTGCTGCAATTCGCGAATCTCCTCGCGCATCTGGCGGCGCAGGCGGGCATCGAGGTTGCTGAGCGGCTCGTCGAACAGCAGTACCGACGGCTTCAGCACGAGGGCTCTCGCCACGGCAACGCGCTGCTGCTGGCCGCCCGACAGCTCGGAAGGCTGGCGCGGCTCGAAGCCCTCCAGCCCGACCTGCTTCAGCCCCTCGCGGGCGCGGGCATCCG
This sequence comes from uncultured Rhodospirillales bacterium, assembly GCA_902825855.1. GTDB lineage: Bacteria > Pseudomonadota > Alphaproteobacteria > Reyranellales > Reyranellaceae > Reyranella. Next base: position 18,777 of record CADECW010000015.1, read on the forward strand.
CCTCGGCCTTGGCCAGCCCTGAGCGACGCAGGCCGTAGCAGACGTTCTCCAGCACGCTCATATGCGGGAACAGGGCATAGGACTGGAACACCATGCTGACGTCGCGCTGCGTCGCGCTGAGGTTGGTGACGTCGCGGCCGGCGATCAGGATGCGGCCTTCGCTCGGCAGTTCAAGGCCCGCGATCATGCGCAGCGTCGTGGTCTTGCCGCAGCCTGAAGGGCCGAGCAGGGTGACCAGGGTGCCCGCCTCGACCACGAAGCTCACGCCCGCGACCGCGGTGGTGGTGCCGTAGCGTTTCACGACGTCGCGGAACTCGACGCTCATGCGCGCCCTCCCTGGATTTGCGGGGCGCGCCGGCCGAGGCGCCGCTTGCCGACCAGCAACTGGATCAGCAGGATCGCGGCCAGCATCAGCACGATCAGGGCGCAGCTGTAGGCAATGGCGAGGCCGTAGTCGCCGTTGATGACACGCAGGATGATGTAGGTGGTTGCGAGTTCGTATTCCGCAGTGACAAGGAAGACGACCGCGCTCACCGTCGTGACGGCGCGCACGAAGCCATAGATAAGGGCGCCGACGATGGCGGGCCGCAGCAGCGGCAGCACGACGTAAACCAGCGTCTGGGGAGCGCGGCCGCGCAGGGTGAGCGAGGCCTCGTCGAGGCTGCGGTCGATCTGGCTCATCGCTGCCATCCCGGCGCGTACACCGACCGGCATGTTCCGGAAGATGAAGCAGAGTACGATGATCATCGCAGTGCCGGTGATCTCGATGGGGGGCACGTTGAAAGCGAAGACATAGGCTACGCCTATCACCGTGCCCGGCACGGCGAACGAGAGCATGGTGGCGAATTCGAGGGTGGCGCGCCCGGCGAAGCGCTGACGCACCAGCAGCCAGGCCGCCAGCAGGCCGAGCGCAGCTGTCAGGGGTGCGGCGATGGCTGCGAGCTTCAGCGTCGTCCAGAACGAATTCCAGGCGGCGCCCGACCAGATCAGCCCGTCGGCCGTAAGCTCGATGGCGAAGGCCTTGGCGTAATGGTCGAGGGTGGGCGTGTAGTCGCGGCCCCATACCTTCACCAGTCCGCCGACGAAGGCGAAGCCGTACAGCAGCAGCGTGAAGCCGGCCCACGGCAGCGCAACGAATTGCGCAGCGCGCCGAGCGCGATCGGGCAGGGCCGCCGGCAGGCCGGAATCGCCTTTACCCGAGATAGTGGCGTAGGATCGCGTGCCGACGACGTGACGCTGCAGGAAGAAGGCGCCTAAGGCGAAAACCAGCAGCAGCAGCGCCAGGGCGGCGGCGCGGCCGTAGTCGAGTTGCGCACCGACCACGGCGAAATAGATCTCGGTCGACAGCACGCCGTAGTCACCGCCCAGCACGATCGGATTGCCGAAATCGGCGATGCTTTCGATGAAGCCCACCAGGAAGGCGTTGGCGAGACCAGGCTTCATCAGCGGCAGCGACACGGTGGAGAAGGTCGCCCAGCGGTCGGCGCGCAGTGTCTGCGAAGCTTCCTCCAGCGTGGGGCTCACGCCCTCGACGACGCCGATCAGCACCAGGAAAGCGACCGGCGTGAAGGCGAAGAGCTGGGCCAGGAACACGCCCTGGAAGCCATAGATCCAGCGTGTCGGGGGCACGCCGATCGACCATTCGAGGAACTGATTGACCAGGCCGGAGCGGCCGAACACGAGGATGAGCGCCAGGCCGATCACGAAGGGCGGCGTGATGATCGGCAGCACCGTGAGCACGCGCAACATCCTCTTGTAGGCGAAGGAGGTGCGCGTGACGATCAGCGCGAATGCGAGACCCAGCGTCGTTGTACCGACACCACAGGCCAGTGCGAGGAACAGCGTGTTCCACGCGACTCCGCAGCGGCCGCCGCCGGCGAGACAGCGCAAGCTCCAGATCTTTTCGGCGGCCAACCGATCGATCAGCAGCGCCGGCTTGAACGCGCCGTCACCGTCTTGGAACGCCTGCAGGAGGATGCGCAGGATCGGCCAGGCGGTGAACAGCACTATCGAGGCGGCGACCGTGGTCACGGCGCCGGCGACGAAGGCATCGCCGCCGAAGCGGCCGCGCAGGGCCAGGGCGATCGACAGCAGCGACAGCAGCGCGATCAGCACCAATGTCCCACCGGCGCCGATGCCGACCTGGCGTGTTTCCAGTTCGCCGAAGAGAGCGTTGAAAGACTCCATGGTCCAGCCGCGCAGGCCGATGCCGAGCGCCTGGGCGCCGAACAGCACGAGGCCGAGGCCGCTCGCAAGAACGAGCAGGGAGCCTTGACGCTCGCGCTCGAGCGGCAGCAGCGCGACCGCAAGGCAAGCGGCGAGCGACGCCAGCACGGGCGCCAACCACCATTTGCCGTGCATGAAGAGTTGACCGAGACCCGAAGCGTAGTCTTCGGATGTCCACAGGCCGGTGAGCCATGCACCGGAGTCGAGGCCTTCCTGCAGCGCGTACCAGGGAAGGACCACTGCAGCGAGCAGCCCTGCGGCCGCCCACATGAGCGGCGCTCTCATCGGACCGCGGGTCTCCAGCGAGGCATCGAGGCGCGTAGATCATGCTCGCCGCGCTCAGGGCCAATGAGGCGGGGCTGGAACCTGGCGGCGCCCGGAGGCCGCATCCTACGGCTTCGGCAACACGCCCACCTCGCTGTCCCATCGAGCGATCAGGCGCTTGCGTTCGGACGACTTGCCGTACTTGGCCTGGTCATAGTCGATCAGCTTCATGTCGGCGAATCTGGGCGCCTCGGGCGGCAGCGGCGTCGCCTTGTTCGATGGCACCTGGAACTGCTTGGCCTGCGCCTCGAGCTTCTGCGCCTCGGGCGTCAGCGCCCAGTCATAGAACTTCTTGGCGTTCGCCATGTTGCGCGCGCCCTTGATGATGCTCATCGACCCGATCTCGTAACCGGTGCCCTCGCAAGGTGTCGCCGTCTTCACCGGAAAGCCGGCCAACGCCTCGGTGACGCCATCATGGACGAAGCTGACCGACACCAAGGTCTCGCCGCGCGCCACCGCCTTCATGGGCGCAGTGCCGGAGCGGGTGTAGGCGTTGATGTTGGAGTGCATCTTCTTCATGTATTCGAACGCCTTGTCCTCACCCATGAGCTGCACCAGGGTGGCGATCGCCACATAGGCCGTGCCCGACGAGTTGGGGTTGGCCATCTGGATCTCGCCTTTGAATTCCGGCTTCAAGAGGTCGGCCCAGCAGGCCGGCCCCTTGACGTTCTTCTTGGCCAAAAGCTCGGTGTTGAAGCCGAAGCCCAGGGCACCGGCGTAGATGCCGACGGTCTTGCCGCCCGAATCGGTGTTCTGCTTGATCGCCCAAGGATGCAGCTCGCCCATCCTGGGCGACTTGTAGATCTCGGTCAGGCCCTCCTCGGCAGCCTGGAGATGCGGGTCACCAGTGCCGCCGAACCAGACGTCGCCCTTGGGATTCTGAGCCTCGGCCTTGAGCTGGGCGATGGTCTCGCCGGAACCCTTCTGTGTCATTGACACCTTGACGCCGCTGGCCTTCTGGAACTCGTTGGCGATCAGGGTGCACCATTCGACCTGGACCGAGCAGTAGACATTCAGCACCCCCTGAGCCGAGGCGGGCTTCGCGAAGGTGGTGGCACCCAGAGCCAATAGGAATGCGATGCCTGCTGTCGCCGTCTTCATGCGTCCCCCGATCGTTACGCTTTTGTGACAGGATGGCATGCAGCGCTCCCTGACGTCTACGGAGCTCCCACTGCGGAAAACGCCACGGTCCCTCG
>CADECW010000015.1:22622-47555 GCA_902825855.1 uncultured Rhodospirillales bacterium
CAGCGCTCCCTGACGTCTACGGAGCTCCCACTGCGGAAAACGCCACGGTCCCTCGGGCAATGAGCAGGCCTCCGACGATTGCCGTGGCCAGGTGGAATGCTGTGAACACGAGGCGGCGAGGGTCGGGACGATCGTCCTGTCGTGCCCTTAGGGGCGCGACCAGGATCGATCCGCCGACGACCGAGTTCACATCGCTCAGCCTACTACTACTTCACTTATCTGAATGATCGGTGTCTGGTCGGTGTAGTTCGGAATGTCGCCCATGATCTCCTGCGCGTGTGGTCCGAAACCGGCCTGGAACGACTCGATCGAGTCGCAAAAGATGTGGCACATTCCAACGTACGTCGCTGGTGTGCCAGGGGCACCGCCAGCGAGCCCTTTGTCGATTGTATAGTACTTGCAGGCATCGCCTAGCCGGGCTTTGACAAGCGGCATGTGTTTGTCCCGATAGTATTCGTGATTGAAACGCGCCCCCGGCGTGTTGGCATACATGACGCTTACCTTGATCATGGCACATCTCCCTTTGGCAGACCTCGACAACAGGTTCCGGCGTTACCACGCCAGAATACTTGCTCACCAGTGATTTTGAGATGTGTGGACGCTCTATTTCAGATCGGAGTGCCTCAACTTACAAAGGCCTGCGGACAATTCCGTTCTGTAAATAATCTGCAACTGTAAGGCGAGCACATAACCCGTGGAGAATGTCGAGATGAGGCGGGTGTTAGGAGCGGGAGCCGTTGGCGGATATTTTGGCGGCCGACTTGCCGAGGCAGGCCGGGACGTAACCTTCCTGCTTCGCGCGGCGCGGGCGGAGCAGATCGAACGGGATGGCCTTCAGATCGTCAGTCAACACGGAGGTGCGAGGATTCGCGCGGCGGGCCGCAACCAGGCGTGCGGCAATTATTGGTGAGACGTCGCCCGCCCGGCGGAGGGCGGCGCCTTCCGCCAGTCTGGGCTGCTCACTCTGCCGGCACTTGACCTGACACCTCGACAGGCCGGGGTTCCTGTGCGCTGACCCAACGATAGACGATCCCGCCCAAGATCGCGCCAATGATCGGTGCCACCCAAAAGAGCCAGAGCTGACCAAGCGCCCAGCCGCCAGCAAACAGCGCGGGGCCTGTGCTCCGAGCTGGATTGACCGAGGTGTTGGTCACCGGGATGCTGATCAAGTGAATCAGCGTGAGACCCAGACCTATGGCGATCGGTGCAAATCCTCGGGGCGCGCTGCCGTGCGTCGCACCCATGATGATGAAGATGAAGGCGAAGGTCATGATGACCTCGCAAACCAACGCCGCCACCAGACTGTACCCGCCTGGCGAATGTTCGCCGTAACCGTTACTGGCGAAGCCAGCGCTCACGTCGAAACCAGCCTTGCCGGTGGCGATGGCGTAAAGGCAGGCGGCGCCGGCGATCGCTCCCAGTACTTGCGCAACGATGTAGGGCAGCAGTTCGGCAGCTTTGAAGCGGCCGCCAGCCCATAGGCCGACCGAAACGGCTGGGTTGAGATGGCATCCGGACACGTGACCGATGGCGTAAGCCATCGTCAGCACGGTGAGACCGAACGCCAACGACACGCCGACAAAGCCAATGCCCAGCTGAGGGAACGCGGCGGCAAGCACCGCTGAACCGCATCCTCCGAGCACCAGCCACGCCGTTCCAATGAATTCTGCGGTAAGCTTGCGAAGCATGACTGAATCTCCCCGACTCGGTCCGTCGATGCCGGCCAAGGAAACGGCATCGACGTGCAATGGTCGAAGTCTGCTTCGCTTCCGCCAGCGTTGCAATAGCGATAATGTTCCAGCTCGCGACAGGTTCGAAGGGGAGAAGGCTATCATGCGCAGAAGGCGCTTCGTCATTGCGGGGTCGTTGCCTTTCGTCTCGAGCGCTTGGGCACAGACCGCTTCTCAGTTTGCCGGCCGTTGGATCGGTAACGTGAAGGGACTGGGCGATGCCGAGATCATTGTGTCCGGGGTGCGGCCAAACGGCCAGATCGAGGGCAAGATGGTGTTTGTCGAACAGAGCAAGAGCTTCTCGTTCGGCGACAAGCTCGACATCGTGAACAGCATCAACCACGGAATGGTGCAGGGGTCTGCATTGACCATCGAAACGGCGATGGGAGGAACCTACCGATTGAACTTGGCAGATGGACAGCTCGGCGGGGAGTATCTCCGCGGCACCACTTACAAGGTCCCTGTCACTTTCCGGAAGGCGATGTAGTCCAACCTTTGGTGAGAGGCGCGCACCTGAGCCGTGCCGCACGACCAATTTTCCCCGTCACGGCGGGGAGCGCCCATCAGTCTTTAGGGGTGACCGCGGCTCCTGCCCGTTGAACCAGCACGGCAAATAAATTCTCGATGCCGAGCGCCTCGCCGAGCGTGCGGAAGCCAACATACGGAAACAGGATCAACAGCATGACGAGAAGCGAAGTGCCGGCCTGAAACGCCGACCCTCCGGCCAGCTCAGCCATGGCTTCGGCGACTGGTCGGCCATCGATCAGCGCCAATACGGCTTCCTCGATTATTGTGAGGGCGACGAGCAGGCCCAGGAGCACGAGGCTCTTGCGCAGCATCGACACGATCAGGCGTTCGCCTGAGCGCCGCGCTGAGATCGGGAGAAAGTTCCCCAGCATCAGAAACTTCGCCGAGACCACCGCCTTGAGTGCGGCAAACCCGAGCGGCAGGAAGGCCACGCCTTCAGTTCGCAATATGGCGGACTTGTAGAGCATCAAGGCGCCGAAGCAAATCCACAGATAAACCGACAGGACTGCGAATGCCCTCAACTCAATCATGGCCCTTTCGCGCAACGACTGCGTCATGGGAGACCTCTTCGGAAGCCGGGATTCAAGCTTGCAATCCGGTAGCTGGCATGAAGATCGTCAGTCGGATGCCCACCGACGGCAAGTGACAACCAATTTTTTCCGCCTTGCCTGTTTCGTCGGCGTCACCGGGCGAGCGGTCTGCGGGTGGGCACTATCGCGACCCAAGGACGTCCGGCGGAAGCGTGCGGCCGAGGTCGTGATACACATGAGGCTTCCTGACCCTGATCCAGCCCGCCAGGCAGGCACCGCCCAGTCCGATCACAAATAGCAGCTCGGGAAAGGCCTGGACGATGGGCGAGGTCGAGCCACTGACCAGTTCCAGGTTCATGGCCATCAAGGCGAAGCACAGCGCGAGACCGATCGCGCTCAGCCCGGGCGCCACCATGCGACGCCACACGCTCGTGCCGCGGCCGTCGCGCCAGAAATAGACGATGACGGAAAGCGAGACCATCAATTGCAGGAGAAGGATGCCGAGGCTTGCGAAGGTCCCCATCCAGGCGAACACGACGGCATAGGGATCGGATCCTGCCAAGGCAAACAGGCCGATGAAGCCGAGCATGCTCGCGGTCTGGACTGCGCCGGCGAGATGCGGTGAATGGTGATGGTGATGGGTCCGCCCGAGGTGTCGCCACAGCAACCCTTCGCGACCGACGGCAAAGAGGTAGCGGTTGAGCGTGTTGTGGAACGACAGCACGCAGGCAAACAGGCTGGCCAGGAGCAGTCCTTCCATCGCATAGCCGGCCGTCTTGCCGAGTTGGGAAATCACCGCGGTAAGGTAGAGCGTGGCGGTGTGCTGGGCCGCCGCCTCCTTGATTTGCTCCGGCCCATAGTAGAGCGCGATCGACCAGGTCGTGAAGGCATAGAACATCGCAATCAGGATGACCGCGATGTACGTTGCGCGCGCAATGGTGCGTTCCCGGTCGCGTGCCTCCTCACCGAAGATCGCCGTGGCTTCGAAGCCGATGAACGCAGTGACAACGAAAACCAGTGCCATGCCGAGGCCCGGGCCGAGCAGCGCGTGAGGGCCAAACGGCGCGAGCACGATCGGCCGAGCGGCACCCGCCGTGCCGAGGATGGACAGGTCCAGAAGCAACAGGATGACGACCTCAGCCACCAGACAACAGGCCAGCACGGCGCCGCTGAATTGGATGCTCCGCCGGCCACAGGCATAGACGACCATGGCGAGGCCGGCGCCGTAGATCCACCAGGCGACTGCCGGCCCGCCATGCGACGTCACCATCTCGTTGAGGAAGAAGCCGAACAGACCAAAGGTGCCAAGCTCGACTGCGGCATAGGTAGCGAGCGCAACCATCGCCCCGGCCACGCCGACCGTCGGGCCGAGTCCGGCGACGATGTACGCATAGAAACCGCCGGCGCTCCCAATGAAGACGCTCATTGCGGTGAATCCAACGCTGAACAGCAGATACAGGACGCCCACCAGCAGGAAGGTCGCGGGCACGCCAGGTCCGTTGCCAAGCATGAAGGCGGCGGGCGTGACGCCAACGACGGCCGTCAATGGCGCTGCGGCAGCGATCACGAAGAACACGATGTGCGGGACGCCCAGCGCATTCTTGCGCAAGGCGCCCATGGGTATGTCGGTGGGCATTTCCGACCAGTTAGATAGCGCGAGAAGCCCGTCCAAGCAGCAAAAGGAGCTTTCGCGACCTCAGCAGCGAAGGAGACGGCGAATACGCTCCGTGCCTGATGTCAGGACGACTCTGCGACGACACCGATCAGCTGGACGACCAACTCGCTGCTTGTCGCCAGAGCCGCGATTGCGGCGAAGGCTTCGATTTGCTGCTTGGCGGCCGCTACGCTCTCCGCGGATACGTTGATGCCGTTTTCAACGATCCTGGCCCACTCGACATTGCTGAGCCCCTTCGTGAGTGCGAAGTATGAGCCAACTTCTTCCTTGTTTGCGATATACTCGACATCGGTGGCGCTGCCGGTAGGTGCGCGGGCCCCCGCAATGAACGCGGTGACGAAATCCGAGCGTGCAATACGACCGCTCTCGAGGTCGCTGACCCAGTAGGCCTTGCCTTCCGGATCGGAGGAGCGGCCGAGGGCGTTGATGTAGGCTGTTTCGACGAACGATGCAGCCGACGATGTCGCGGGATTGATTGCGACCGCTTCCGGTGCGGCGAAGAAACTCTTTGAGATTTCCCCCAGGCTCCTTCCGTCCGCCAACTGGCTCGCCCAGTAGGTCAAGCCTAGGACATCAGGAGCGCGGTCGAGGCCGGCCACGTAGAGATCGACGATCTTCAGGAGGTCGCTGGTCGGCAGGTTCGCCGCTTTGGTGATCGAGCTCACGGGCAGGGTCTGGTCGCCAAACTGCAGGTATTCGACGTCGACCAACCGGTCGGTGCCGCCTGCGCCGACCTTGTCCGCCAACGTGATCGCCGGATCGCCGGGAGCCGCCTTTATCAAAAAGTTCTTCGAAGGTTGCCAGGAGACCGCTGTATCGAAACCGGCTCCACCCGAGATGATGTCGTCGCCGATTCCGCCATTGAGAACGTTGTCATCGGCATTGCCGTTCACGGTGTCGTTCGCGGACGTGCCGAAGATGGTCTGCGGTGCGCTGAAAGTCGCGATGTCGTAGGTCATCGCACCACCTGGCGCGAAGTTCAGCGAGTAGTTGGTGTTGTTGACTTCGAGGATACCGACACCATGGTCGACGACGAAGTTGGAGGGGCTGGGGTTGCTGCCGGTGCTAGTGTCGAGGAAGTTGTGCGTTGTCGGATCGGACTTGGCGTAAATGTTGTAGACGGTCTGATGACCTGGAGCGCCGAATACGAGCTGGTACCAGGCCGTGGTGCCGTCAGACGTTACTGGCACGTTGCTGATGGCGAAGAACCCCGGATTCCCGGCTTTGTTGGTCGGCGTCAACGTCCAGCTGCTGGCGGAATGACCGAGCTGCATGTAGTTCCAGATGCCTGAAAAGCCTTCGGTGCCATCGGGAATTTTCAGGCTGACGAAACCGTCGCCACCGGCCATCGGATCCGACGGCGCATAAAACTTGAAGAAAGCAGGTGTTCGTTCGTCGGGCGCGAACTGCAGGTTTCCGAGCGAAAAATTGAAGGCGAACTGAATCTGGTTGGCGTTGGCCGCCTGTGTCAGCGCAGGAGCATAGGTCGCGCCCGAAGGCGCCACGTAGGGAACCTGTGTCGCCACATGGCCGGAGCCTGCAGGCAGCACTTCGCTGTTGGCGTAGAGCGAGATATTGACCGTCGACACATTGGCGTTGGCGCCAGGGTCCCACAGGCTTATCTGCGGATTGACACCACCCTCCGATACCAGATCGGTGTAGGAGTAGCCGTAGGCGTTGCTGTTCTTCTGGATGTACTGTGCCCAGGGATCGTAGAAGCGATTGTTTCCGCCAGCCGTTCCGGGTCCGCTGCCGAGATCGTTGGTGTACTGGATGCCACTCGCATTGAGCGTGGCGTTGTAGGCGTAGTTGAAGTTCCAGTTCCAGGTATGGTTGAGATCGATCTTGGTCGGGTCATGGGGATTGGGCGAAGTGCCCGAGCCTCCCCAGTAACCTGCGTCGAAGCCTGCAATGAAGTACTTGGCGACAGCGCCATCGGCGTTGTTCGGAGTAAAGCTATCGAGTTTCTGGATCGCGCCGCCCTTGCCGCCGACATGCACTTCGAGAGGTCCGGGTTGGACGTAGATGTTCTGCATCAACTGGCTCGCCGGAATACGGATCCAATCCGTGTTGGTTGCCCCGTGCATGGTGTTGGGGACCAGCCAGAAGTAATCCGTGCCGTATTGATCCTCGGCGACATACTGCACGCCGTACTGGCTGAGCATCGGCGTCGCTTGCAGAGGGGTATTCCCCGTGAATGGAACCACGAGCTGGATGTCGTTCAGGGTCGCCGTGCTGGCCTTGAACGCGTTGACGTAAGCGGTCCAGTCGGAGGAGGGCCAGTGGCCGGCATTGTTCGCCGTGGCCGGGCCGATCGACAGCCGGTCAGCGCTGGCGAACGAGTTCGGATCGAAGGTCTGGGCGTTGCCGAGGGCCGCGTAGATGGCTTCGCCACTCAGACCAGGGGCATAGCCGCGCGTCTGCGACGTACCGTTCTGGAACACGACCTCGAAGGTCGAGGGCATTCCGAAGGTGTTCAGGGACGAGATGTCCCCTTGGTCGAAAGGCGTGCTCGACAGCGTCGCCTCGAACAGCTGGTAGGAATAGTTGCCCGCCTGGGCGTTTCCCGGATTGATGTCGCCGATGGCGTGAATCTGACTGGGCAGCATGCCGTTGCCGCCCTGCTGAATGACGACGTACACAGCACCGCTCGGAAACGACGCTGGCAGGTTGATCGACGAAGTGCCAGCGACGCCATTGTCGATCAGGGTCGACGATCCGATCAGGTTGCCCGACGAAAACGCGAATGCGTAAGCGTAGACATGGTTGCCGCTGCCACCCGCAGTCAAACTCTGCAGCAACGTCGGGCTCAGCTTGAAGTTCATCGTCGTCATCGCTTCTCTCCCGACTTCCGCGGCAGCGCCGAACCAGCCGTCGCCTTCAGCGGCCCTAGTTCTATCCAAAGCATCGAGGTAGGCAAGATGACGTGCGCTGCGGGCACGGCGTGCGAACCGAGTGGGCCTTGCTCAGCTAGATGGTCGTCTCATTTGCGGCGTCGATTGCATTCACGTCGGGGCCGAAGGCACTTCGCCTTGTCATCCTGCCCGGTCAATCGATTTTCTGGTGCCAGATTGCCTGCCCGCGCTGTGCGCTCCGTGAAGGTCAGCCGGGCCAGGCACCTGCCGCCATCGAACGCGTTGTCGCGGTCGACCATGCCGTCACAATCTCGCCAGCGTCCGTAATTCCTGCGCGGCGCGCAGTCAGCGATTGAACTTCGCTGCCTGTCAATTCGACACGCGTACTATCGCGGCTGCGATTCCAGGACTATCGACAGCAGGAAGATGCCCAAGTGGCGCGAATCGGCGATCTCCCGATCCGCCTCGGGTTGACGCGGGCTCAGGATGTGGAAGACCACTTTGATTTCCTCCGCGGCTTGACGACCTGGTTCAATCGGGATCGCTCGTTCTTGCGCCCGGCCGTCATTCACCGCACGGACGATGGTCCAGGTATCGACGCGACGTCCATCGACGTAGACATCCACCGTCTGCGCAGGAAGGTTGGGCCTAACGTATGCAGTAAAGTCCACCTTCAGGACCAGTGGCCCGAGTGGGGGGCCTGGCGCCACTACGAAGGCCAACTCAGCGCGCGCCCCGTCGGTCCAGATGCCGGCCTCCTCCCGGGCGGACCAGCCCCCGCCCAGATAGCGCACTGCCGACGGGCGCGAGAATCGTACATCTTGGCCAACGGCCAGGACCGGCTCGGAATCATTCAGTAGTCGACGTTCGGCCTGCCGACGCTCGTCGTCCGGGGGACAGGACTGGTTCTTGCTCTTTAGGGTGAGGTAGTTACGCCAGAAGTGGGCCTTGTCAGTGCCAGGATGAAACCGGACGCGGGCATCCGGATCGATCATCCTCAGCAGCCGGCGATCGGATGGCGACTGCAGATCCGGATGGCATGCCAGCAGATTCGCCCTGTGCCAGACCAGAGCATCATTGGCATGTACCAGCCCGATGCGCAGATTGTGTGCATAGCTAGCGGCGCCCAACAGACCCAGAACGCCGGACAGAACAGCGACCATTGCCCACGTCGTGAGACGCGTCGGCATGAGTCTCAGCGCCAGGGCGATCAGGCAAAGCAATATGAGCGCGTAGCCAAGGTACGAAATGCGGCTGTCCAGACTGCCACAGGCTCCGCCTTCGAGGCACCAGCCTTGAAACTTTGCATTGCTCGCCAACGGAAATGTCACATAGGCAATCGCCACGACGCACACCACGATGATGGTGATTGGGGTCGCGATCGCCCGTGCCTGGCCGAGGACGACGCAGGAACACACGGCCGTCAGCAAGCCTGCCAACGCCGCCAAGGGGATTGCCTGGCGCGGGATCGGGCCGATATCGAGATCGTGCGAGAAAAACGTACCCGCATGAACGTGGCCAATCGTGGTCGCCACGATTCGCCAAGGCAGATTTACCGCATCGAGTACGTTGCCTTCATATTGCGACGGGAAGATCGATCGAAAACCAATGTAGGAGGCAAAGGCGAGAACGACGAGGCCCGCGTCCAGCAGCAACGAGCGATCACAAAGGCTGCGCAGCTTTGCCGTCGTCGGACCGGACGCCCCGTCCAGCCGGCGTCCCCACCTCGCCAGATACTCGCAAGCCAACACTGCGGTGCCAGCCAGGAAGGTGTATTCGTTCAAGACAAGGGCGATCAGGAACACCAGACGCGCCAGCGCGATGGTGAAGCCACCGGTCCGCCCTCGGCTCTCCCCCTCCAGGATCGTCAAACGCGCCGCGAACAGCATGACAAGTGGCAACGTGTTCTGCAGGGGGTAGTTGATCGGAGGCATGTGGTCACTATCGGCACCGATAGGCTGTAGCGTCAGCAGCAGGATCAGGAGGGGAAACGTGACCTTCGTCGCCAGGACCCGCGAGACATAGGCGGCAAACAGGACGAATACGCCGAAATGCATCAGGACGAAGACCAGGCGCACCCAATAACTGTCGGAAAGGAAGGAGCCCAGGATGCTGATTGGAACGGATGCCAGGTGTCCAAGCCTCCCCTGCGTGGTGGCAAGCCTAGTCGTCGCTTCCGCGATGGCGCTCCATCCTCCCATCGCGATTTCGAGGTAAGCAACCTCATCGGCTACGCGCCGGTAGCCGTAGGTGAACGGCGAAGCTTGAACGAGGAGCACGACGGTCAGGGCCAGACCTGTCGCGAACATGGTCCGGCGCTGCTGCATGGAGATAGCTGGGATCATCGGAAGCGATTTGGCAAAACGAGTCTTCGAGCTAAAGGGCACCATCGGGGATGGACAAACCGGGGACCCAAGAGGGCATCGCGGGGTCCGTTGCTGAGCTTCCGCCGCCTGGCGGGTCTCAATCAACCACCTCGATTACATCTGGACGTATGGACTACTATCCCGCAATCAAGGCACCCCTGGTGGGAGGATTACCACCGACGTGCGGTGCACGCCTAGCAGGATGTTGAGACAGTCGGCAGCGTTGCGCCATGACGAAAGAATCGAAATTGATAGGCCTCAATTTTGAATCGATCCGCGCAATGGGACAAGGTCCTTGCAATGAAGTTCGAGCGAAGGCACGCTTGATGCACTGCTGGCGCGTTAGGGCTACGTCCTCGGAAAATTTGCTGGTGTCGAGAGAAAACTGATGTTGCCGCGCATAGACACGGACGTCGAGCAATTTACGTTGAAGGCCCTCATGGCGCATACCGGGCAGGTCTGGCACCGCCTAGGGGAGACTGAGCCGCATTTTTCAGTCCTGTCGAATCCGATGTTCACGTCCGATCGGATAGGCGAGACGAGAGACGCGTTCTATGCCTCCGGCGAGGACGATGTTCTTCGCTTGAAGGGCACGGCCGAGCGCTGTGGCGTTCAACTCCCACTACAGGGAACCTGCCTTGAGCTGGGGTGCGGCGTCGGCAGGATGACACTGTGGCTCGCGAAATCTTTTCGCCGCGTGATTGGTGTCGATATTTCCGCCAGCCATCTAGCGATAGCCGAGCAGAATGTTCGCCTCGAGGGATGTCGAAACGTCGAGCTTCGCCACTTGAACCGGCTCGAGGCCGTCGCGAACTTTCCGACGTTCGATTTCTTTTGCAGTGTGATTGTATTGCAGCACAATCCCCCGCCCGTCATACGGTGGTTGTTGGTCGCAATTCTCTCCAAATTGAATCCAGGAGGCGTCGCCATATTTCAGGTGCCTACCGTGCTGCCGAACTATCAATTCGACGCCGATGCCTATCTGGCAGACCCGCCATCTCTCGGCGTCATGGAAATGCACGCTATCCCGCATGAAGCGGTACTGTCTGCTATTGAGGAGGCTGGCTGCAAGCTAGTGGAGGCCCGCGAGTACGACTGCATCGGCGTAGACGGCGGCATGTCAATCGAGTTCGTGGTGCGGCGGCGTCTGCCTATCCTCCACTCAATCGCGTCATCTCTTTCGCGCTTCACCCCGCTTTTGCGTCGTGGTTACGGGTCGCCTCGCGGGTGATTCGAGGAGGTCTCGATGAACGTACTCAACATCCGGCACAAGACGACTTGACCTACGTTATCCCGGGATAAGCGCTTCCCACCTGGAAACGCGGATTTAGCGATCGGTAAGCTTCGACATTCAGTTGACCGAACCCGCCACGCTCCGGGACCGACAGCGGTGCGGGCCTGGCGGCCGGCTGCTTACTGCTGGGCCGTGTCTGTGAGTGTCGGGTCCTCGAGGAGCAACTCACGGACCCAAGGCTGAAGCGCAAACGCAACCTTATAGTCCAGGCCGTTCACCGCGGTCTGGGCAAGAATGCCTTGGGCGATAAGGCCATTTGCCACCGGGTGCTGTCTGTCAAACCAGATCGCCGTATTCCCCTGCTGATAACGCAGGACAATCTTTTTTTCGTCCGCAGTAAGATTGCGAACCTGTTTCCGACGGCGTTCGTGCTTGGCAGCTTTGGCCGCCTTATCGGCGCGATGCTGCCGCCATTGATGGAACGTGCTTTGGGGGTGGGA
Source organism: uncultured Rhodospirillales bacterium (assembly GCA_902825855.1). Classification (GTDB taxonomy): domain Bacteria; phylum Pseudomonadota; class Alphaproteobacteria; order Reyranellales; family Reyranellaceae; genus Reyranella. The sequence continues at coordinate 34,041 of CADECW010000015.1, forward strand.
GAATTGGACGGCCAGGAGCATGCCGATACCAACTACGAATAAGAGTCCAAACCAAGACTGCTCGTGGTGCTTCAGCCCAAGGAACGAGGGGGACGCCGATGGCGAGAGAAGGCCTACAGAGCCGGTAAAGCAAAGCACCACACCGACGGCGTTGCTGACGGGCCTGAGGAGAGCAAGGAACTGGTCCACCGAGTTTACGTGGCGACTGGCTGAGCTCTGTTACCCTACCCGGTACCCAGCCAGCTAAAGCCTCCCCCCAAAACCTGCGAAAAATGGTCGGGGCGACAGGATTTGAACCTGCGACCCCCAGTCCCCCAGACTGATGCGCTACCAGGCTGCGCTACGCCCCGACCGTGCCGCACGGGTCCCCGCGGCAAGGGGGCTTTAGCGCGAATGGCAGCGATGCCGCAAGCCGGCTTGCGCGGACCCGGCTCCGGGCCCGATACAGGCGCCATGATGAAAGTTGCGTCCGAACCGTCGGCGGCCCAGATGGCGGGCATGGGCAGCCGTGTCCTGGTCTTTTCCTCGATCGGCCATGCCCTCATGCATATGATGACGGCCTTTTATGCCGTCATCGTGCTCACCCTGGCCGTGGCGTGGGATTTGGCCCCTGAGCGCCTGCTCGAGCTCTATGCGCCGTCTGCCATCCTGCTCGGCGTGATGTCCCTGCCGGCGGGCTGGGCATCCGACCGGTTCGGCGCACCGCTGATGATGGTGGTGATGTTCTTCGGGCTCGGCCTGTCGTCGATCGCCTGCGGCCTGGTCGCCACGGGCGACACTTTCGCCCTCATGCTGGCGCTGTGCGGCCTGGGCGTCTTCGGCGCGATCTACCACTCGGTCGGCATCGGCTGGATCATCCGCACCGCCAAGGAGCAAGGCCACGCGATGGGCGTCAACGGCCTGTGGGGCAGCGCCGGTCTCGCGCTTTACGGCATCGTGCCGGGCGTGCTGATCACCCTCGCCTCGTGGCGCGCCGCTTTTATCGTGCCGGGCATCGTCTGCGTCGCGGTCGGCGCGCTGCTTGCCTGGCAGATCCGCCAGGGCAGGGTAGGTGACCGGCCGATGCCCGCGACCGCCGGCATGCAGACCGGCAGGCGCCAATTCTGGCGCGTCTTCTCGGTGCTCTCCGTCACCATGGCGCTCGAAGGCATCGTCTGGGCGGCCGTGATGTTCGGCGCGGCGCTGGTCTTCGAGACCCGGCTCGCCGGCGATATCGCGAGCCTGCGCGCGCTCCTGTCATCGTGGGGCATGGCGACCCAGGTCGTGCTGTGGGTCGGCCTGGCGACCTCGATGATCTACGTCATCTCGGGCATTGCGCAGTACGCCATGGGCCGCACGATCATCGATCGCTATCCGTTGAAGTCGACATATGTCGTCGCCTCGGCGCTGCAGGTGCCGGCCATGCTCGCATTGGCCATGGGCAACGGCTACGTGGCGCTGCTGGGTGCCATCGCTTCGGCGGTGCTGAGCTCGGCCTCGGGGCCGATCGAGAACATCCTGATCGCACGCTATACGCCGAGCCGCTACCACGGCCTGGGCTTCGGCGCGAAGTTCGTCGTGGCCCTGGGTGCGAGCCCGATCGCGATCATGCTGATCGCCTGGGTGCGTGAGTCCACCGGCAGCCTGGAGCTGTTGTTCCTCTGCCTGTCGGGCGTAGCCTTCGCCATCACCCTGGTGGCGCTGCTGCTGCCTTCCGGCGAACGCGCGCGCGTTGGCGGCGCGGTGGCAGCTCAGCCGGCTCCTGCCGAGTAGCCTTGAGGGTAAGCCCGTGTCAGGCCCGTGCTGCCACTACTTCGTCGAGCGGGCTGCCTTGTAGGCCGGCCGTGACAGGCACCGGTCGAGCCAGGCCCCGGCCTCGGGGAATGGGCTGAAGTCGAACTTGATCGGCTTGGCCCAGCTACAGATCGACGCCAGGTTCAGGTCGGCCACGGTGAACTTCGAGCCGAGAAGATACTGGCGCCCCTGCAGCGCGGCGTTCAGCACGCCGAACGGTTTGGGCAGCGCCTTCTGCGCCTCGGCCACGGCCTCGGGCTTGCGCTTGTCGGGCGCCGTCATGAACATGTCGATCAGGATGGTGAGCAGCGGCTTCTCGACCTCGGTCATGCCCCAGAAGCTCCACTGCTGGCAGAGCGCCTGGTCCTCGAGGCTCGACGGAAAGAAGCCGTCCTTGCCGTGCTTTGCGGCGAGGTAGAGGTTGATCGCCATCGATTCGAAGAGCTTGAACTCTCCGTCGACCAGCGTCGGCACCTTGCCGTTGGGATTGATCTTCAGGTAGTCGGCGTTCTTGAGATCCTTCATCTCCATGGCAACGTGCTCGAACGGTATGCCGAGCTCGTGCACGATCCACAACGCGCGTGCCGCACGTGATGCAGTGGGCCCATAGATTTTGATGGTCACCGTGAAGTCTCCCCGATCTCGAACTCTCCCGGGAACGATAGAGCAGAGCGTGCAGCCGGTCTAACTATTCTCCGAGGATGGGATACGGCTGGCATTTGGGGTGACCCGCAGCGCGCCCAAGCCGATATACCGATGAGCAAAATACCTAGGGGCGCTGCGCTCGGTCATGGGCACACGCTGGCTGGGGACGACGGCCTCACCGCCAACGACTACAGGTCGATAGCATCGAAAAAGCGAATCGACAGGCCACCCTCTGTGGCGTCGGCGAACTGCTTGACGACCCCGGTTTCCTGTCGCCACGCCAGGTAGGCGTCGTAGTGCTTTCGGGACTGCCAGCGCATTACGATGATCATATTCTCGGGCTGATCCTGGTTGACCAATAGCTCGAGGCTCTGACAGCCATCCCGCGAACGCGTGATAGGCAACGCCACTCGCATGGCCTCCAGCATGGCGGGTGCTGTGCCCTTCTTGGCGGTGACTTCAACCGTTACGTGGCATCCCATCTCAGTTCCCCCTTGTACCTTCAGTCACCGCTGATGCTACGCCCGCACTATCGTTCTATCCATGCCAAGGAGGATGGGTGGGATGAAGACGCCTAATTTTCGCGCATGCTTTCAATCAAGCCATGCGGATGACCGAAACGCTCGGTCATGACCGCAATGAGATCCTTGCTCGGATCCGCAACCCAGGCACCTGAACGCACGGCATACTTCTTCGCAGCGCCTGCTGACTTCGGCTCATCTCCCTGCCGCAGGGCGCGCGCCGCGCCCATGACGAGCTTGCGGAACTCGACGATGCCGAGATCGGTCGGGCCGAGGTGCTCCCGGGTGCGGTCCTGGATCGGCCCCTGGCTGTCCTGGATGGCGGAATCCTGTTCGCTGACGCCGGTGATGCCGGTGAAGGTGTCGTGTTTCTGCACCTGGCGATCGAGCAGGTACTCGTTCCGGAGGTTGCGCAACGGCATGTAGTCGTCGTCGACATGGGAGTGCACGCCGAAGCCGCCGTCGAACTGGGCGCGCTCCGAGTTGGTGAAGGCGCGGTCGGGCCGCCAGCTGTAGGTGTAGATCCAGCAGTTGGTATCGCTCACCGGCACCCAGGCCTGGCCGTAATAGACTTCGCCCGGCATCGCCGCTGGCGCGAAGGCATGGTTGGGCATCAGGAACTGGGCGATGCGCCAGTAGAGCTCGGGGCCGTCGGTCTTGCGTGCGCCGCCGATCACCAGCCCGGCATCGTGCCCGACGATGCTGAATTTGGGCCGCGGGTCGTTGCGGATCCAGCGCACGCGGTCGTCCGGCTTCGACTGGTCGCCGAGCGCCGCCGAGCGGCTGTAGATCGCCAGCGCCTCCTTCTCGTCCTTGGTCAGCACGGCATGCAGAAAGGAGAAGTGTGCCGTGTCGATGCCGCCTTCGAGGCTCTGCACCCAGTTGCAGTCCTGCCACTTCTTGCTGACGTAGCGCTGCGAGGAGGGGACCAGCCCCATCTCGAGCTGCGGCAGCTCGGGCATCACGTCGCGCGGGCCCATGTAGACCCAGATCATGTCGCCCCATTCGCGCGTCGGATAGGCGAGGAGCTTGATCGCGTCCTTGTAGGTGGACTCGGGCGGCGATGTCGGCAGGTCGACGCAGTTGCCGTCGACATCGAACTTCCAGCCGTGGAAGGCGCAGCGGATGCCGCACTCTTCATTGCGGCCGAAATAGAGGTTGGCGCCGCGGTGCGGACAGTGCGGCTCGACGATGCCGACCCGACCGTCGGTGCTGCGGAAGGCCAGCAGGTCCTCGCCCAGGATCTTGATCTTCCTGGGTGGTCCGTCGCGCTCGGGCAGCTCCTCGCTGAGCAGTGCCGGCATCCAGAAGCGGCGCAGCAGATCGCCCATCGGCGTGCCCGGGCCGCTTCTCGTCAGGAATTCGTTGTCCTCACGACTGAGCATCAGTCCCCCAGGCCGTATTGGTTGCCGACATAGCCGGATCGCTCGCCGAAGCGCTCGATCATCACCGCGGCAAGGTCCTTGGCCGGGTCGGCGAGCCAACCGCCGGAGCGCACGGCGTAGCGATGGGCGGCCTTCGCTGCACGCGGCTCCTCTCCCTTGGCGAGTGCTCGCGCCGCACCCATGACGAGCTTGCGGAACTCGACGACGCCGATGTCGGTCGGGCCGAGATGCTCCCTGGTGCGGTCCTGGATCGGCCCCTGGCTGTCCTGGATGGCGGCATCCTGTTCGCTGACGCCGGTGATGCCGGTGAAGGTGTCGTGTTTCTGCGCCTTGCGATCGAGCAGGTACTCGTTCCTGGCATTGCGGAGCGGCATGTATTCGTCATCGACCTCGGCATGGACATTGAAGCCGTCGTCGAACTTCGCGCGCTCGGAGTTCGTGAATGGGCGGTCCGGGTGCCAGCTGTAGGTGTAGATCCAGCAGGTCGTGTCGTCGACCGGTACCCAGCATTGGCCATAGTAGATCTCGCCGGGGAAAGCGGTCGGCGTATAGGCGTGGTTGGGCATCAGGAACTGCGAGATGCGCCAATAGAGGTCGGAGCCGTCGGTCTTGCGTGCGCCGCCGATCACCAAACCGGCATCGTGTCCCATGACCTGGAATTTCGGGCGCGGGTCGTTCTGCACCCAGCGGATGCGATCGTCGGGCCTGGCCTGGTCGCCGATCGCTGCCTTCGCCATGGCCGCACGCGCCGTGGCGTCGTCCTTGCTCAGCACCATGTGCAGGAAGGAGAAGTGCGAGGTGTCGAGCGCGCCTTCGACGCTCTGCACCCAGTTGCAGTCCTGCCACTTCTTGGTCACGTAGCGGCTCGCCGTAGGGACCAGCCCCATCTCGAGCTGCGGCAGCTCGGGCATCACGTCGCGCGGGCCCATGTAGACCCAGATCATGTCGCCCCATTCGCGCGTCGGATAGGCGAGGAGCTTGATCGCGTCCTTGTAGGTGGACTCGGGCGGCGATGTCGGCAGGTCGACGCAGTTGCCGTCGACATCGAACTTCCAGCCGTGGAAGGCGCAGCGGATGCCGCACTCTTCATTGCGGCCGAAATAGAGGTTGGCGCCGCGGTGCGGACAGTGCGGCTCGACGATGCCGACCCGACCGTCGGTGCTGCGGAAGGCCAGCAGGTCCTCGCCCAGGATCTTGATCTTCCTGGGTGGTCCGTCGCGCTCGGGCAGCTCCTCGCTGAGCAGTGCCGGCATCCAGAAGCGGCGCAGCAGATCGCCCATCGGCGTGCCCGGGCCGCTTCTCGTCAGGAATTCGTTGTCGGCTTTGCTCAGCATCAGGAGGTCGCCTTTTCGAGGGCTTGGTCCAGATCGGCGATGATGTCGTCCACCGTTTCGATCCCTATCGACAGGCGAAGCACGTCGGGCCCGGCACCGGCTGCAACGCGCTGCTCGTCGGAGAGCTGGCGATGGGTCGTCGAGGCCGGATGGATGATGAGGCTCTTGGCATCGCCGATATTGGCGAGGTGGGAAAACAGCTCGACGCTGTCGACCACCTTTATGCCGACATCGTAGCCGCCTTTGACGCCGAAGGTGAAGATCGAGCCCGCACCCTTGGGCAGGTACTTCCTGGCGAGCTGGTGGTACCTGTTGTCGGGTAGCCCGGCGTAATTGACCCAGGCGACCGCCGGGTGCCTGGCGAGATACTCGGCAACCTTTTGGGCATTGGCGCAGTGGCGCTCCATGCGCAGGCCCAGGGTCTCGATGCCCAGCATCGTGAGCCAGGCATTGAAAGGGGCCTGGCTGGGACCGAGGTCACGCAAGCCGACGGCATGGCTGTGAAAGGTGTAGGCCATGTCGCCGAAGCTCTCGAAGAAGTTGAGCCCATGATAGGCGGGTTCGGGACCGGCCAGGCTGGGGAATTTCCCGCTCTTGCTCCAGTCGAACTTGCCTGAATCGACGACGGCACCGCCCATCGAAGTGCCGGTGCCGCTCAGGAACTTGGTGGTCGAGTGGACGATCAGCGTCGCGCCATGGTCGATCGGCCTGCACAGCCAGGGCGTGGCCAGCGTGTTGTCGACCAGCAACGGCACGCCGGCCGCTTCGGCGATGCGAGCGATCGCTTCGATGTCGCTGACGACGCCGCCCGGGTTGGCCAGGCTCTCGATGAAGAAGGCCTTGGTGTTTGGCGTCACGGCGCGCTTGAAATTCTCCGGGTGGTCGGCATCGACAATCTTCGCGGACCAGCCGAACTTCGGATAGGTGTTGCGCATCTGTTGCAGGGAACCACCATAGAGACGCGAGGAAGCGACGATCTCCGCGCCGGGCGACATCAGCGGGAATAGCGCCAGCACCTGCGCGGCGTGGCCGGACGACGTGACGGTGCAGCCGCGGCCGCCTTCCAGCGTAGCGAGCCGTGCTTCGAGCGCGGCGTTGGTCGGGTTGGTTAGCCGCGAATAGATGAAGCCCACGGTCTGCAGGTTGAACAGGGCAGCGGCCTGGTCGGCGTCCTCGAACACGTAGGCGGTGGTCTGATAGATCGGCAGCGCCCGCGCGCCCGTCGCCGGATCGGGGGCGGCGCCTGCATGCACGGACAGGGTCTCGAAGCCGTAGGTCTTGTCGCTCACTTGACGCTCCATGCTGGGAGACCGGCATTCCCACCACAGCCTGCGGAAGATGTCACCTCTGCTGTCATACGGGGAGCCAGGGAGGAGGCAACCACAGAGAAGTCTCAGCGATGGACGAAGATCGACGCCGCTACTCCTCGCCTTGCTGCAGCCGCTTGATGTCGACGATCCGTAGCTGTCTGCGGCGGACCTCGATGATGCCGTCGGCTTCAAGGCGATTGAACTCGCGGGTGACGGCTTCGCGGTGCGAGCCGATGCGGGCGGCGATCTCGTAGTGAGTCGGCGCCGGGCGGATGACGATTCCGTTGCGGAACTCCTCTCCATCCTTTGCCAACCGCAGCAGCTCGCGCCGTACCCGCTCGCGCACGGCAAGCGCGCTCACCTCGAACACGCGCTCCGACATCGAACGGATCTTCACGACCAGCAGCTCGATCAGGCGGACGGCGATCCTGCCGTTGCCCTTGAGCATCTGGAGGAACTTCTCCCGGGTCATGCGAGCGACCCGGCAATCGGTCATCGCGACGACCGAAGACGAGCGGGAAAGTCCGTCCACGGCGGAGAACTCGCCGAAAATCTCGCCGGCCTCGATCTCGTTGAAGATCACCTCTCGGCCCGCCGACGTGTAACTGGTGGAGCGCACAGTCCCCGACAGGATGAAGAACACGTCTGTCGTGGGCTCCTGCTCACCCAGGATCTGAGCTTGTTTCTCGAACGTCCGGATGGCGCACGAAGACGAGATCACTGACAGCTCGGCGTCCGTCAGGTCGTCGAAGAGGGAAATGCTGCGGAGCGACGTCTCTTCACTCATGTGCGCTGCAGCATGACATGGCGGCTGGCCGGTTCAACTCCTTGTCGGACCACCAATTTCGCTAGTCGCCGAACGCAATGTGCGAAATACCACAGAGCCCGACAACCGATTTGGCAAAATAGCCTGCATGTGTGTGGCAAGCCGTGGGGATATCGATGTGGCGCCTGTTTTGAAGGAGCGTGTCGATCCCATCCTGGAAAACTACCTGCTGGCGTTGGCTGGCGTCGATCAATGCTCTCAGAGCGCCCCTGAGACCGTCAGGAGTCGCCTTGCAGTGAACCTGGAGAGGGCCGAACGAGCCTACTCGGATGCCGCGGCCGACGGCTTGGTCGAGGTATCCGACGATATGGAAGCCGAGCTCGGCACGCTGGCGCGGGCCAACCAGGAGTCACGCCTCAGGCTCCATCGCGGCGCCCCGATCACCGACCTGCTGGTCGATCTGGAGCAGGGCACGGAACAGGCGAACCGCATCGTGCGGGCAGCGATCTGCCGACAGGAAAAGTCAGCTCGGTGAAAAGACGACGCAGGCCGGACTGCCGACCTTGACGCGTATGCGCGTTGGCGCCAATCGGCCGTCGCGGCCGACGCGGTAGCCGACGATCGAGCGGCTGTCCTGGTTGGCAACGTAGAGGAAGCGACGCCCGGGATCGAAGGCGAAAAAGCGCGGCGTGCGGCCGTGGGTCGGCACCCATTGGCGAGGGGACAGCGTCCCCTTGGCCCGATCGATGCCGAACACGCCGATGCTGTCGTGCCCGCGGTTGGAGACGTAGACGTTGCGGCCAGCGTCGTCGACCCAGATCTCGGCGCCCGTGCTGTAACCGGTGAAATCCGACGGCGTGGACGGGATCGTCTGCAATGGCGTGAGCGCGCCGCTCTGTCGATCCTGGCGATAGGTCGTGATCGTCGAATCGAGCTCGTTGATGACGTAGGCCAGCGCGCGGGCGGGATGGAAATCGATGTGACGGGGTGCGGCCCCCGGCCGCGCTGTCACGCGCGCAGCCTCGATCAGGATCTTGCGACGGGCGTCCAGCCGGTAGGCGATGACGACGTCGGACCCCTTGCACGGTACATAGAAGAAGCGCCCGGTACGGTCGAGCGGGATATGATGCACGCACATTGTGCGCTGCTGCGCGCGATGCGGGCCGAGCGTGCCGGTCACGGTGGTAAGCGTGCGATAAGGCAGCAGGCTGCCGTCGTCGGCGAGCGGAAAGGCGACGACGGAATCGGTGCCGTAGTTGCACACTGCCAGGAAACTGCCGGTCGCATCGAAGGCGAGGTGGACGGGATTGTAGCCGCCGGTCGGCTGGCGATTGAGTGGCGCCAGGCGTCCTGTGCCGGGGTCGACGGTGAACGAGTTGATCTCGCTGCGATCGCCGTGCACCGAGTAGAGGCGCGTTCCGTCGGCGTTGATGGCGAGGAACGACGGGTTCTCCAGGCCGCCGAGACGTTGCAGATGCGTGAAGGCTCCCGTGCGACGGTCGACGCGATAGACGTTGATGCCATCGCCCTCGCCATGTCGCTCGGGCGTCGTGTAGCTGCCGACATAGGCGAGGAGGGGGCGGATGCGTGCTGGCTTTCTCATCGGACCTGTCGTCGGCGTTGGATTGAATCGCCGGCGATCATGCCCTTCCGGACCGCGAGCTTCCAGCTCGCTCTGGATTCAATTGGCGCGCAAGGCCTAAATCGCGCGGTCCGCACCACGAAGCCGATGAGCGGACGTGGAGGCCCTCGCTACAAAAAGTCGAGGCCCGCGACCCCACCTACGCGTGAGCCGCGGACCTCGTCCCCCTCCGTGAAACACGCCCGTCGCTTTGTAACGCGGTTCGGGTCGTGCCCCCCTCCTTGAAAAGTTGATCTGCTGCTGAGAAGAAGACGATCAGGTCGAAAAGAGCCGGCGATGGTGGGGCCACCGCCGGCTCTCTCGAGAGGATCAGCTACGCCGCCCGGGGAGATATAGCGACGAACCTGGTCATTCCCTCTCGATACACTTTCATCAGCACCGGCTTACCGGCCTTCTTGGCCTCCGAGAGCTTCTCGACAGCCGTCTGGGGGCTGTCGACCGCGTCACGACCGACCTGCTGGAGAATGTCGCCCTGCTTCAGGCCGATTTCATCGGCCGGGCTGCCCGGCTCGACCGCGGCGATCGCCGCGCCCTTCACCGAGTCGTCCAGCTTCATGCCCTGGCGCATCTCCTTGGAGATCGGCGCCAGCGACACGCCGTAGGACAGCGGCTCGGCCTTCTTGTCGACCTGCTTGCCATCGGTGGCGTCGGCGCTCGCCTTGACGATACCGCCTTCTTCCTTGTCACCGCGGATCTTGGCCATGACGGTCATGTCCTTGCCGTCGCGCCACAGGACGATCTTGGCGTTCGTGCCGGGCTTCATGGCCGAGATCATGCGCGTCAGGTCCTTGATCGACTCGACATCCTTGCCGTCGACGCTCTTGATCACGTCACCCGACTTGATGCCGGCCGCCATTGCCGCGCTGTCCGGCGTGACCTGGGCCACCAGGGCGCCCTTGTCACCGTCGAGCGACATGCTCTTGGCGAGTTCCTCGTTCAGCGGCTGGATCTGCACGCCGAGCAGGCCGCGCTCGACCTTACCGTTGACCTTGAGCTGGGCAACGACACCCTCGGCCAGGGTCGACGGGATGGCGAAGCCCAGGCCCACGCTGCCGCCCGACGGCGAGAAGATGGCGGTGTTGATACCGATCACCTTGCCGTCCATGTCGAACAGCGGGCCGCCCGAGTTGCCGCGATTGATGGCGGCGTCGGTCTGGATGTAGTCGTCGAACGGACCGGACTGGATGTCACGGCCGCGAGCCGACACGATGCCGGTCGTCACGGTGCCGCCCAGGCCGAACGGGTTGCCGACCGCCATCACCGGCTGGCCGACGCGCACCTTGCTGGCGTCGCCGAACTGAACGGCCGGCAGCGGCTTGCTGCTCTCGACCTTGAGGAGGGCGATGTCGGTCTTCTCGTCGCCGCCCATCAGCTTGGCCGGCAGCTTGCGGCCGTCCGACAGGGTCACGTTGATCTCGTCGGCCTTGCCGGCGACGTGATAGTTGGTGACGATCCAACCCTTCTCATCGATGATGAAGCCGGTGCCGACAGCCTGACCCTTCTGGGTCGGACGCTGCGGCTTGGCGCCGGGCTTGCCCGGCTGACCGGGCTGCATCGGCATGCCGAAGCGCTCGGCGAACCTCTGCATGAACTCTTCCATCTGCTTCTGCTGGTCCGGCGACATGCGGCTCTCGCGGCTCTCGTCGTCGCCAGCACCACCCTTCATGGTGACGGAGACGTTCACCACCGACGGGGTCACCTTGGCGGCGAGATCGGAGAAGTCCTGCACGCCCGACATGGTCGGCGCGGCTGCCACGGCCGCGGGCGCCGTGAACATGGGAGCAATCAGCACCGGCGCGGTCAGCGCTGTGGTCAGCGCCAGCGCGGTGAGAATGCGGGACTTGGTCTTGGTCATCTAGGCTACCTCCTGAGGGTCCGGGCTCTTGGCAGGAGGAATATGGGCGTGGGCCCATGGCGACCGGATGGCTGCCGAATTGAATGTTTGTATAGTTGGGGAACATTGTTTTTGCGGGGAAATGCAGGCAGATGCTGGCGTCAACCAACGATCAGATCACCGCCCTACCGATGAGCCAGCCGTGAAGATCCTCCTCGTCGAAGACGATAAGCAGACCGCCGACTACATCGCCAAGGGCCTGCGCGAGCATGGCCATGTCGTCGACCAGTCCGACAACGGCCGTGACGGGCTCTACCTCGCCACGGGCGAGAAGTACGACGTCATGATCGTCGATCGCATGCTGCCCGGCATGGATGGCCTGTCGCTGGTCAAGGCGGCGCGCACGTCAAACGTACGCACGCCGGTCCTGTTCCTTACCACCATGGGCGGCATCGACGATCGCGTGGCCGGCTTCGACGCCGGCGGCGATGACTATCTCGTCAAACCCTTTGCCTTCGCCGAGCTTCTGGCGCGCGTCGGTGCACTGGCGCGCCGCCCGCCGATCGTGGCGACGACCTCGCTGTCGGTCGGCGACCTGGAGATGGACCTCTTGGCGCGCACCGTGACGCGGGCCGGCAAACGCATCGAGCTGCTGGCGCAGGAGTTCAAGATCCTGGAGTACCTGCTGCGTCACGCCGGCGAGGTCGTGACACGCACGATGCTGCTCGAGAAGGTCTGGGACTTCCACTTCGACCCCAAGACCAACATCGTCGAGACCCACATCAGCCGCCTGCGCTCCAAGATCGACAAGGGCTTCGGCCGGCCGCTCCTGCATACCGTCAGAGGGGCTGGCTATGTCGTCCGCGCGCCCGAGTAGCACGCTCGGCCGCATCCTGCGGTCGGCGAGCTTTCGGCTGACGCTGTTCTACGCCGCACTGTTCATCGCCTCGGCCGGCGCCCTGTTCGCGACCGTCTACGTGACGGCGACGGCGGCGATGCAGACCGACATGGCTGCGGTATTGCGCTCGGAGGCCTACCAGCTCGCCGAGGTCCACAGCCGCACCGGCCTCAATGGCCTCGCCCAGCAGATCGCGCGACGCATGAATTTCCGCACGCGCGGCCCGATCTTCTACCTCCTGCAGGCGCCCAACGGCCGCGTCGTTGTCGGCAACCTGCCGGGCATGCCGCCGGTCAACGGGGTCGTCGACTTCGTGCCCAAGCCCGACACGCCGGCGCCTGAGCCCGACGGCGAACAGACCAAACTCACCGGCTTCGGACTGACCCTGCCGGACGGCTCGTTCCTGCTGGTCGCCCAGGACGCTGCTCGCCTCACCGACATGCAGCACGCCATCGTCCGCGCCTTCGCCTGGGCGGGCGGGCTTACGCTGCTGCTCGCCATCGCCGGCGGCGCTGTGCTCGCCAACTCCTTCCTGCGTCGCATCGATGCCATTACGCGCACGAACCGCGCCATCATGGAGGGCGATCTCTCGGCCCGAATTCCCGTGCGCGGCACGCACGATGAGATCGACCAGCTCATCGCCAGCCTCAACGCCATGCTGGGCCGTATCCAGCAGCTGATGGACGGGCTGCGCCAGGTGTCGAGCGACATCGCCCACGATCTGCGCACGCCGCTCGGCCGCCTGCGCCAGCATCTGGAGGATGCGCGCGAGCGGGCTCGGACCACGGACGACTACGCCGCCGCGACCGATGCGTCGATCGCCGAGGCTGACGAGCTGCTGGAAACCTTCTCGGCTTTGCTGCGCATCGCCCAGGTCGAGGCCGGTGCGCAGAAACGCGCCTTTGCCGAACTCGATCTCTCCGCACTGGCTCGCAGCGTCGGCGAGGCCTATCAGCCCTCCGCCGAGGATTCCGACCATGAGCTCGACATCCAAATCGAGGATGGCGTGCGCCTTATCGGCGATCGTCAGCTCCTGGCGCAGATGCTCTCGAACCTGGTCGAGAACTCGCTGCGCCACACCCCCGACGGCTCGACAGTGAGTCTGACCCTGCGTCGCGCCGGAACGCGTTTCGAGATCGAGGTTGCAGACAACGGTCCGGGCATTCCCGAGGCCGAGCGAGGCCGGGTGTTCGACCGCTTCTATCGCCTCGACCGAAGCCGCTCGACCGCTGGCAGTGGCCTCGGCCTGGCGCTCGTCAAGGCAATCGCCGGCCTGCATGGCCTTTCAATCGAGCTCACCGACCGCAAGCCGGGATTGGGCGTCGTCGTGACCGGTACAGCGGCACCGTAGATCGCTTCGGGGCACGGCTCCGGAGGTTCGCGCTCTCCTCAGAGCGCTGGCATCAC
>CADECW010000015.1:47655-63000 GCA_902825855.1 uncultured Rhodospirillales bacterium
TCGCTTCGGGGCACGGCTCCGGAGGTTCGCGCTCTCCTCAGAGCGCTGGCATCACTTCCTTGGCCAGCAGGTCGATCGAGCGCGACGACTCCTCGAACGACAGGTCGCCGAAGGCCAGCCGGCACAGGCAGTAGTTGATGCCGGCCATCTCGTTGTCCCTCTTCAGCCGGTCGCGCACTGTCGAGGGCGATCCGGCGACGATGTAGCCGCCTTCCAGGGCAGGCTCGAATTCGGCCGGGATCATCTGACGCGGCAGGCCGACTCCATGGGCGCGCCAGAGGTGGATCAGCGCGTCGTACCATAGCGCGAAAGCCCGTTTGGCGGCGCTCTGCGCCTCGCGGTCGGTGTCGCCCACCACGACGTGGCGGCTGAGCCCGATCAGCGGCAGGTCCTTGTCGTCGCGGCCGAGCGCCCTCCATGCCGCGCGATAGCGCGCCGAGAACTGGCCGACGCCGTCCGCCCGCATGCCGACCACGGTGTTGCAGGCCTGCTTGGCCAACCGGTCGGCACTCTCCAGCGAGTTGGCGCCGTACCACAGCGGCGGATGCGGCCGCTGCAGCGGCTGCATTTCCATCGGCACGTCCTTGAAAGTGAAATACTTGCCCTCGTGGCTCAGCCGCTTCTCGGTGAGGCCCTTCAGGATCACTTCCATGGCCTCGGCGAAGCGCTCCGGTCCGGTCGCAGGATCGACGCCGAAGTAGCCCACCTCATACGGCGAGATGCCGCGACCGATGCCGAGTTCCAATCGACCGCCGCTCATCTGGTCGAGCATGCAGATCTCGTCGATCAGACGCAGCGGATGATAGAGGTTCACCGTATAGACCAGCGGCCCGAAGCGTAGCCGACTGGTGCGCTGCGCAACGGCGGCCAGGAACACACTGGGGGAAGGCGCCATGCCGAGCGGCGTCGCATGGTGCTCCGCCAGGTGATAACCGTAAAAGCCCGAGCGCTCGTAGAGCTCGATCAGCCGCAGCCGCTCGTCGAACTGCCGACCGAGATCGGCGCCGGCGCGGTCCATGTGGTCGAAGATGCCGAACTTCATGCGTTTCCTCACTTGAGCGCAGGCGACTGCGGCGTCGGCGGCGATTTGCCCTACAGGGCCCGCTTCTTGCTGCTGATGACCCCGCTCGCAATGCCGTGCCATTCGATGGTGCCGCTGAGCCGCGAGTGCTCGATCTTGGGACAGCGGTTCATGACGACTTTCAGCCCGGCCTTTTCCGCCCGCTCGGCGGCTGCATCGTTGCGCACGCCGAGCTGCATCCAAACCACCTTGGCGCCATGCCTGATCGCGGCGTCGGTGATCGGGCCGGCGGCCTCGGAATTGCGGAAGATGTCGACCATGTCGGCCTTGTGCGGCAACTCGTCGAGCGAGCCGTAGACCTTCTGGCGCAAGATCTCCTGGCCGGCGGCGGCCGGATTTACCGGCAGGATGCAGTAGCCGCGGTCCAGCAAGTATTTCATTGCAAAATAGCTCGGACGATTCCAGTTGGCCGAGGCGCCGACCATTGCGATGGTCTTGGTCTCGCGCAGGATGCGGCGCAGGAAAGCGTCGTCGTAGCGGTCGTGATTTACGGACATGGTGGGGGAGTATACATGGCGCAGCCGATGCTGTTCGAACCGATTTCAATCCGCGACGTGACCTTGAAGAACCGCGTCGTCGTGGCGCCCATGCACCAGTATTCGGCCGACAAGGGCTTCGCGACCGACTGGCATCTGATGAATGCCGGCCGCTATGCCGCAGGCGGGGCGGGGCTGGTGATCATGGAATCAACCAAGGTCGAGCGACGCGGCTGCGGCACGGTAGGCGATCTCGGCATCTGGGACGACAAATTCATTCCCGGCCTGAAGCGGTGCGTCGAGTTCATCCGGCGACACAATTCGGTGCCCGGCATCCAGCTCGGCCATTCCGGGCGCAAGGCGCGCCGATTTCGGCCCTGGGAGGGCGGCGCGCCGCTCAAGCCGGACGGCATCGACGACTGGGACCAGTGGGAGCTGGTGTCGTCGAGTGCCAGGAACGCACCGGAGACCGACCCGACGCCACGCGCGCTGACGCGCGACGAGATCCCGCAGGTGATCGAGCGCTGGGGCCAGGCGGCGCGGCGCGCACATGAGGCGGGCTTCGAGGTGCTCGATATCCACGCGGCGCACGGCTACCTGATCCATCAGTTCCTTTCGCCGTTCTCGAATGTGCGCAACGACGATTACGGCGGCAGCGAGCTCAACCGCATGCGCTTCTGCATCGAAGTGGTCGAGTGCGTCCGCACCTACTGGCCGGCCAGCAAGCCGCTGTTCGTGCGCTTTTCGGTCGAAGACGATGCTGGCTGGGGGCCCGACCAGAGTGTGACGCTGGCGAAGATCCTGAAGCCCAAGGGCGTCGACGTGATCGATTGCAGCTCGGGCGGCATGCGCGGCTCGCCGGTGGTGAGTGCGGGGCCGGTGACATACGGCTATCAGGTTCCTTATGCCGAGCGGCTGCGCCGCGACGCCGACATCATGAGCATGGCGGTCGGCCTCATCGTGCATGCCGACCAGGCCGAGCAGATCCTGCGCGAGGGCAGGGCCGACCTCATCGCGCTCGCTCGCGAGCTTTTATACAATCCCAACTGGCCGATGGATGCCGCGCAGAAGCTCGGCGTCGACCAGCAGTTCGGCTCGGTGCCGCCGGCTCAGGCTTACTGGCTTGCCAAGCGCGCGCAGTCCGTGAAGAGCGTCGTGCCGTCGACCTTCATGAAAGGCATGAATGGCGAGTGAGGTCCATCGTGCGTGTGCCTGCCGATCGGCTTCAAGGATCAAGTCTCCGTCTTCATCATCTGTCGCTCGGCGTGGCGTCTGAGGAGATGGGCGCCCCACATCAGCGTCGCGGTCAGGACGATCGTCAGCGTGGATACCGCCGCGATGGTGGGATCGATGGCGAAGCGCAGGTCGTCCCACATGCGACGTGGCAGGGTGACGGCGCCTGAACCCGAGATGAACAGAGCGACGATCAGCTCGTCGAAGGAATGGATGAAGGCGAACAGCGCACCGACCAGCACGCCCGGCCGGATCAACGGTAGAGTCACCTGGAAGAAGGCGGCGCGCGGCGTGGCGCCCAGGCTGAGCGCGGCATGGCCCAGCCGCGGATCGATGCCGGCGAGGCTCGCGCTGACGCTGGTCACGACGAACGGCACGGAAAGGCATGTGTGTGCCAGGATGAGGCCGAACGGCGAGCCGACCAGCCCATAGCGCGAGAAGGCGTAGTAGATGCCGATCGCCACGACGATACCCGGCACGATCAGTGGCGACAGGATCAGCCCCGCTGCGATGACGCGCAGCGACCCGGGCAGGCGGGTGATGCCGAGCGCGGCCAGCGTGCCCAGCACCGTCGACAGGACGACGACGACAGCAGCGACCCAGATGCTGAGCCAGGTCGGCCGGAGCCAGTCGGCGCTGCTGAAATAGGCCTCGTACCATTTCAGGCCGAAGGCCGGCGGCGGGAAGGTGAGGTAGGTCGCCGACGAGAACGACACCACCATCACGACCACGATGGGAAAGGCAAGGAACAGCAGGATCAATCCGACGACTGTAGCCGGCAGGCCGCGTATGGCGGTCATCGCACGTTCATCCGGAAGGCCTTGCCCACGCCCGGCAAGCGATAGCAGACGCCGATCAGGGCAAGCGACGTCGCCAGCAGGATAGCCGACAGGGTCGCGGCATAGGCCCAATTGAGATGGTCGACCTGCTGGGCAATCAACATCGAGAGGGTGATCTCGCGCGGACCGCCGACCATTGCCGGCGTGATGTAGAAGCCAAGCGCCAGCACGAAGACCAGCAGCACGCCCGCTGCGACTCCCGGCATCGAGAGCGGAAGCGTGACCTGCAGGAAAGTGCGCCACGGCGAGGCGCCCAAACCCGACGAGGCGCGCAGCAGCGAGGGATCGATCTGGCGCAGCGCGTTGGCGATCGGCAAGATCATGTAGGGCAGAAGGATGTGGGTCATTGCGATCTGCGTGGCCAGCGGCGTGTTCAGGATGCGCAACGGCCGTTCGATCAGGCCGGCCGCGGTCAGCGCCTCATTGATCAGACCGTGCCGGCCCATCAGCACCATCCAGGCGTAGCTTCGCACCAAGACGCTGGTCCAGAAGGGCAGCAGGATCAGGACCAGGATGATCGGGGCCCAGCGTGTCGAGCGTACCAGGGCGAGCGCCACCGGGTAGGCCATGACCAGCGTCGCCAGTGTAACGATCGCCGAAGTGTAGAACGTGTTGGTGAAAGTCTTCAGGAAAACGGTGTCGTCGGGCAGGGCTGCATAGTTCCCCACCGACCACACCGGATCGGAGACGCTGCGCATCAACATCGCCACGACCGGCAGGGCGTAGAAAGCGAGCATGAAGACGACCAGCGGCGCGACCAGCAGCAGCGGTGTCAGATTGGCGGCGCCGGCCTTCGGCGTGCTCATGAGCCTGATGCGGACCGGAGGCCCGCGCTCCGTCAAGACCGCCTCAGACAAGGATCGTGTCCGCGACGGACCAGGCGATCTCGGCCCGTTCGCCGACGGCGCGCCGGCGGATCACCGCGCTCGATGGTTCCTTCAACACCATCGCCGTGCCGTCATCCGCCTGCAGCATGTAACGGCAGCGTTCGCCCGCGAACACCGTCTCGGTCACGGTGACGTTCAGTCGGTTCTGATGGATTGCAGAATCCCAGGCGGTGTCGGCGAAGCGCAGGCGCTCGGGCCGCGTGGTCAGCATCACCTTCTCGCCCGCGGCCGGGCGATTGGGCGACAGCGCGCGGATGATCGCACCCTCGCACTCCGCCACGACGACGTCGTCCTCGATGCCGCGTACGACGGCCGGCAGGAAATTGGACTCGCCGATGAAGCCCGCCACGAAGCGGCTGGTCGGTCGGTCGTACAGCTCTTCGGGTCGCCCGACCTGCGCCACCTTGCCGTCGTTCATGACGGCGATCCGGTCGGACATGGTGAGCGCTTCCTCCTGGTCGTGCGTGACGTAGATGAAGGTGATGCCGAGGTCGGCGTGCAGGCGACGCATTTCCAGCTGCAGGTTCTCGCGCAACTGTTTGTCCAGCGCCCCCAGCGGCTCGTCCATCAGCAGCAGTCGCGGCTTGAAAACGACTGCACGCGCCACTGCGACGCGCTGCTGCTGGCCCCCCGAGAGCTGACGGGGATAGCGACTGCCGTAGCCCGGCAGATGGACCAGCTCGAGCGCCTCGGCGACCAGCCTGGAGCGCTCGGCCTTGGCCATGCCGCGCTGCTTCAGGGGAAAGCCGACATTGTCGGCGACCGTCAGATGCGGGAACAGCGCGTAGTTCTGGAACACCATGCCGATGTTGCGGCGGTACGGCGGCATGGCCACCACGGACTTGCCGTCGATGGCGATGTCGCCCGCCGTCGGCGTCTCGAAGCCTGCGATCATCATCAGGGTCGTGGTCTTGCCCGAGCCGCTCGGCCCCAGCAGGGTCAGGAATTCGCCGGAGCGGATGTCGAGCGAGACGCCGTCGACCGCATTGGCTCGGTCGAAGCGCTTCTCCAGGTCGGTCAGCAGCACCGAGGCGCCGCGGCCGGAGCCGTTCACGGCCGTCAGCTCAGCAACCATTTGTTGAAGCGGTTGACCACGGTGTCGCGGTTGTCGATCCACCAGTCGTAATTGTAGTTGACCAGCTGCTTCTTGATGTCCGGTGCACTGGGCAGCACGGTCAGCCTTTCGGGCGGGATGTACTCGTTCGAGGCGTTGTTCACGGAGCCGTAGGGAATGCCGAGCGCGATGCGTGCCTGAGGGATGGCCATGGTCGAGTAAGCCGCGAACTTCATCGCGTTGGCCTTGTTTTTGGCACCCTTGGGGATGCCCCAGGCATCGCGCTTCAGCAGGCCCTGGCTCCACGAAATGTCTGCCTTGACGCCCGCCGCCTGCAGCGCAGCCATGCGGCCGTTCCACACCGTGGTCATGGTGACTTCGCGGTCGGTCAGGAGCTGGATGGGAATGGCACCGGTGTCCCACCACTTGATTACATCCTTCTTGATCTTGTCGTAGCTCGCGAAGCCCTTGTCGATGTCGAGCGGATAGAGCTTGTCGCCCGGCACGCCTGCCGCCATCAGCGCGAATTCGAGTTCGGGCCAGCCGCCGGCGCTGGTGCCGATCATGGCGCGCTCACCGGGAAACTTCTTGGTGTCCCAGAAGTCGGCCCAGCCCTTCGGGACGGCGCCCTTGAAAGCGTCGGTGCGGTAGGCGAGGACCTGCGCCCACACCAGCATCTCGAGCCCATACTCGAAGCGATAAGCGGGATCGACGCCGGAATCGACGATGTCGTAGTCGATCTTCTCGAAGTAGTCCCCGCGTTTCTGCAAGTTCATGATCGAGCCGCGGCTGAGCTGAGCCATGTCCCATTCGACGTTGCCGGTCTCGACCATCGCCTTGACCTTGGTCGGATCGGAGCCTGGGAAGTAGCGTACCTTGATGCCGGAGATCTTCTCGAACGGCTCGAAGTAGGCCTTGATCTGCGTCTCCTGCATGGTGCCGCCGAAGGTGGCGATGCGCACTTCGCCCGAGCCCTTGAGGATGTCGGGGATCGTCGTCTGCTCGGGCCACGCGGCCTGCGCTGCAGCCGGCCGTATGAACGGAGCGGCGAGGCTGGTCCCGAGAAGGCCGAGCGTCGCGCGGCGGCCGAAAGTCGAAGGTCTGCGCATGAGAGGTCTCCGTCAGTACGCCAGGAGATTGTCGCGGAATTGTTTGTGCTCATAGGCGGTGCGCATGAGGCCGCGATCCTGCAGCGCCGGCACCAGGCCGTCCTCGATCTCCGCCAGGGTGCGGCGATTGACGTTGGGCATGGAGAACAGGAAGCCGTCGCCGCCGACCTCGTCCATGACTTCACCCATGCGGGCGGCGATGTGGTCGGGCGTGCCGACGAGCTCGATCGACAGGTCGACCGCGTTGAAGCTCGCCATGGTCTCGCGGATCGACCGGCCGTTCGCCATCTTGCGGAACTGTTCGAGGTTGGCCTGATGCCCGTTGGTCGTGACGTGGTCCGGCAGGGGCCGGTCGAGGTCGAACCGGCCGAAGTCGATGTTGGTGACCTTGCCGAAATGCGCCAGCCGCTCGTCGATCTTCTCGAAGGCGATGGCCTCACGCTTCTTCTTGCGGTCGCGCGCTTCTTCCATGGTCTCGCCAATGATCGGATTGATCAGGAACAGCACCTTGCAGTCCGACGGCTTGCGGCCCTGCGCCACCATGTGCTTGTGCACGTCGTCGCGATAGGCCTTCATCGCCTCGATGCCCTTGGCGTGCACGACGATGGTGTCGGCGTGGGCGGCGGCGAACTTGCGGCCGCGCGGCGAGCCGCCGGCCTGGGCGATAACGGGCTGGCCCTGCGGCGCTGGCCCCGAGTTGAGCGGCCCGCGCGTGCTGAAGTATCTGCCCTGGTAATTCACGGGGTGGACCTTGGTGTGGTCGACCAGCACGCCCGACTTGCGGTCGGCGACGATGGCGCCAGGCTCCCATGAACCCCACAGGCCGCGACACACCTCCATGTATTCGTCGGCCATGTCGTAGCGCAGGTCGTGTTCGGGCATGCCTTGCATGCCGAAATTCATGGCCGCAAAATCCGAGCTGCCGGTGACGGCGTTCCAGCCGATGCGCCCGCCCGACACCTGGTCTAGCGTCGCGACGAGGCGCGCGAGCAGATAGGGGTGATAGGCGTATGTTCCGAAAGTGGGAACGATGCCGATGCGCGACGTCACCTGGGTCATCAGCGCCGCCACAACCGAGGGATCCTGGCGGGGCACGGCGATGGCGTTCTTCAGGTAGATTTCGGTCGAGCCGCTGAAACTTTCGCCGACGTAGGAAGAATCTTCGAGCAGGATGTAATCGAAGCAGGCTCGTTCAAGGGTGCGCGCCATGTTGAGGAACAGCTCGGGCTCCATCCACGACGTGCCGATATGTCCGGTCCAGGCTTCTCCCCAGGCCTGCGCGCTGGAGCCCTGGAGGAACCACGCGAGATGAAACGGTTTGCCGGCCACGGTTCGATCTCCCAAAAAGCAGAGTGACTGCCGCTCGACGACGACAGGCAAATACTGTGCCGAGAGGCGAAAGAGAGGTCCACTCGCACTGGCGCGCGAGTTGCACTAAAATCAGGTCAACACTACGAACCCGAGTACGGAGAACAGCGATGAATGCGCCGCCGCAAGTCGACCGTCCCAACATGACCGATGCCGAATGGCAGACGCGCTGCGACCTCGCCGCGCTCTACCGCATCACCGACATGTACGGTTGGACGGATACGATCGACACCCACATGTCGGTGCGCATTCCCGGCGAGCCCAGCTGCTTTCTGATCAACAACTACGGCGACCTGTTCAACGAGATCACCGCGTCCAGCCTGGTGAAGATGGACATCGACGGCACCGTCCACTCCAAGGACGGCAAGTTCAACGCCGCGGGCTTCACCATCCACAGCGGCGTCTACAAGGCGCGGCCCGACGCCAATTGCGTCATGCACACCCACACCCGCGCCGGCACCGGCGTATCGGTGCTGAAGAAGGGCCTGCGTCCGATCAGCCAGGACGTGCTCTCTGTCTACGACGACCTCGTCTATCACGAGTACGGCATGCCGACGTCGCAGGAGGAATGCGATGCCCTGGGCGTGACCTGCCAGCACGGCAACTCGGTGGTATTGCGCAACCACGGCCTGCTTACGGTCGGCGCCAGCATTCCTGGCGCGCTGCGGCGCATGTACATGCTCGAGCGCGCCTGCGAGGTCGAGGTGATCGCCCGCGGCCTCGACGAGGAGCCGGCGCCGATCGATCCCGAGGTCATCCGCCAGTACGGCGAGCGTGCCAGGCAACAGCGCGCCAATCCCGGATACGGCCTGACCTACTGGAACGCGGCGCTGCGCCAGATCGAGGGCAAGGGCGACGACTGGCGGCAGTAGTCAGCGCGTCGGGTTGGCTCGCGCGCGATAGCGCAGGGCCATCCAGAAGGCCGTCTGGCCGATCACGCCCGCGGTCACCAGAATGATGGCGGCCGTCAGTGCCGGATTGCTGCCCATGCCAACCAAGGCAGTGCAGATCGCGCCGACGCCCATCTGCGAGAAGCCATAGAGGCCGGACGCCGAACCGATGACCGCCGGGTTGACGCTGATCGCTTGGGTCATCGCCGCGGGCGATGCGACTCCCGCACCCATGCCGAATACGAACATCGGCACCATGATGGCCGGCACGCTGAGATGGCCGGCAAGGATGCCGCCCAGCAGGGCGAACGAGGCGACGACGCTCAGGAGATTGGCCCAAACCGCGAGCCGGTCGATCGGCAGCAGCGGGATCAGGCGCGTGGCGGCGACGCTGCCGAGCCAGACCCCGGCCAGCACGATCGCCGGATAGATCCCGACCTCGTAGTCCGGCCGATGGAGCTGGTGGGCGAAGATGAAGGGCGATGCGCCGATGAAGGCGTACATTGAGGTCGTGGCGCAGCCGCCACCGACCGCGTAGCCCAGGAACGACGGCGACACCAGCAATCGGCCGTAGTTGCGTGCGAGGCTGCTCTTGCTCTCGGCAGGCTTGGCCGGCGCCTTGCTTTCGGGCAACAGCCGCCAGCTGAACAACAGGTTCACGACGCCGAGCAGGGCGAGCGCGAAAAAGATCGAGCGCCAGCCCAGGCTCGAGGCCAGCGCGCCGCCGATCAGCGGTGCGGCGCCCGGCCCGACGGCGACCATCAGGTTCATGACGGCCATCCGGCGCGCGGCTTCCTGCGGCAGCGCCGTGTCGCGCACGATGGCGCGCCCGATGACCAGCCCGGCGCAGCCGCCCAGCGCCTGCAGCAGTCGGGCGACGATCAGGCTGTGGACGTCGGGCACCAAGGCTGCGGCGAGGCCGGCGCCGGCATAGAGCACCAGTCCCGCCATCAGCACGGGCCGGCGGCCGAAGCGATCGGACAGCGGGCCGTAGGCGAGCTGCCCGAAGGCGAGGCCCAGGATGTAGACGCTCATGGTGAGCTGCATGCTTCCCATGCTGGCATCGAGCGCCCGAGCTGCCTCGGGCAGCGCCGGCACGAAAATGTGCATGGCCAATGTGCCTGAGAAGGTAATCAGGGTAAGCAGCCAGAGGGGCGCGGCGGTCATTGCGGGGACTCGTCGTCGAGAGCGTCGATGACATGGTGCAAGACCCGGACCGTCGTCTCGATGTCGCGGTCGGAAAGGCCGGCGAGGGCGTCGCTGCGGATGCGCCGCGCCACTGTCTCGACCTTGTCGGCGATGGCTCGCCCGCGTGGCGTCAGGCTGATGATCTTGGCCCGGCGGTCCTCGCCCTCCCTGCGCTGGATGAGGCCGGCCGCCTCGAGATTATCGAGGAGGCGCACCACCGACGAACCATCGACCGACATCGAGGCGGCGAGATCCTTCTGCCGCGGCGGCGCGGCCGCGCGGGCGATATGGACCAGCGGCAGCCAGGTCGCATCGGTGAGGTCGAACGGTCGCAGCCCAAGGTCGGCAGCGCGACGCCACTGCCGGGCGGCGCGCGAGAGCAGGGTACCGAAAGAATCGCGGTGGGAGGGACGGCGGGCAGGCATCGCTGCTCAATTAGATGACGTAACAATAGATGACAAGTCATCTAATTGCTCATCAGGTATTCTTCGCCCAGGCGGGCCTGAATGAAGCGCTTCCCTCCGGTGCTTACCGGCCCTTCCACTCCGGCCTGGGCTTCTTGCCGGCGAAGGCATCGATGCCGGCCTGGGCGTCCTCGCGCTGGATGGCGCCCGCCATGAACTCGGTGGCGTAGGCGTAGGCCTGCCCGAGGTCCATCGCCATATGGGCGTGGAACATCGCCTTGCCCGAAGCAATCTGCTGCGGCGGCTGGTCGGCGATGTGCCTGGCGAAGGCCATGGTCTCTTCATCGAGCTTGTCGGGCGGGGCGATACGGCTCACCAGGCCGTCGCGCAGCGCCGTCGCGGCGTCGATCGGCTGGCCGGTGAACAGCATGTCGAGCGCGCGCTTGGGACCGACGTTGCGGCCCACCGCCACCGAGGGTGTGCCGCAGAACAGGCCGTTGTTGATGCCCGAGGTTGCGAACGTGGCGTCCGTGGAGGCGACGGCAAGATCGCACGCTGCCACGAGCTGGCAGCCCGCCGCCGTGGCAACCGCCTGGACCTTGGCGATCACCGGCTGCGGCAGTCGGTTGATCGACATCATCATCGACGAGCAGCGCGTCAAGAGGTCGTGGTGGAAGGCATAGTCGCGGGTCGCCGCCACCTCCTTGAGGTCGTGGCCAGTCGAGAAGGCGCGGCCGGTCGCCTCGATGACGACACAGCGGATCGCCTTGTCGACGGCCAGGCGGTCGAATTCCGCCTGCAGCGCGTCTATAAGCTCGCCTGACAGCGCGTTCATGGCGTGCGGGCGGTTCAGCGTCAGGATGGCGACGTGGCCTTCGTCGCGGCGCAGCAGGACCGGCTCATTGGAGGCTTTGGTCATGGTCGTATTCTACGGCAACGGGGGAGGGGCGTCATGCCGGTGATGACGCCGGAGGAACTGCACAAGTTCCTCGAGGAGCACTTTCCTCAGGTGGCGCATTTCGACCTCAAGGTCGAACATGTCGATGACACGACCATTCGCGTGCGCCTGCCGAGCAAGGAGCAGCATCTGCGGCCGGGCGGCACGATCTCCGGACCGACCCTGGTCTGGCTGTGCGACCTCGGCTTCTATCTCCTGCTGCTGGGCCGGCTGGGGCCGGTGGTCCAGGCCGTGACCACCAACCTCAACATCAACTTCATGCGCCGGCCGGAGCCCACCGACCTCATAGGCGAGGGCCGCCTGATGAAGCTCGGCCGCGCGCTGGCGGTGGGCGATTTCACGATCAGGAGTGACGGCAGCGACGAACCCGTGGCGCACGCCACGCTGACCTACTCGCTGCCGCGCTCCAGCCAGATCTAGCCGCGGCGCGTCGGCACCACGGCGATGTCGACCGAAGGACGCAGCTCGGCGCAGACCTTCAGGACCTCGTGGATGTTACTCGACAGGAACTTGTCGAACGGCGTCTGGCCCTTGGCGGCGCTCTCGTCGATCGCCGGGAAGGCCTGCTGCTTCAGGATGTAGTCGAAACGCGCCGCCCACTTGCGGGCGCCGAGCCTCGCCGTGGTCGAGCAGTTGTCGACCATGTACGACACGCCCTTGTAGTCCATGTAGGGATTGAGCGAGTCGACGGCCTCGATGATCGATTCGTTGGCGATCTCGGAATAGGGATGACCGCGATCCTTCAGCAGGTCGACCTGGGCCATCATGCAGGCCATGTAGACGCCGGCTGTTTCCGGGTTCAGCGGCGCATAGTTGCGCTCCGTATTGGCGCGGACCTTCTCGCCCACCACCCACATGTCGGTGCTGTCGATCTTGCCCATGGGATAGATGCCGTGGCGGCGTGTCGCCTGGATGACCGAGCGTACCTCGTTGCCCGAGGCGACGTCGTCGTAGATCTCTTCCAGGATCTCGCGGCAGGGATGGTAGGAGGCGTTGTAGGCCTTGCGGAACGCCGCCTTTTCCTTGTCGTCGAGTTCGTCATAGACGGCCTTGAGGCCGGATCGCGAGATCGTCTTGCTGATCGGGCCGGTAATCGACTCCGAGGTGTTGAGATAGGCGTCGTCCTTGCCCATGCCGTTGCCGACGTAGCGCGCATAGAGGCTCTCGGCGATGCCGTGCACCGCGCCCAGGAGAATGCCGCGCTCGCCGAAGATGTCGGAGCGATACTCCGATTCCAGCGTGGTCTCGAAGGTGTAGGGTGAGCCCAGCGCCACCGACCAGCCCAACGCATAGTCGGTCGCCTTGCCGTTCACGTCCTGGTGCACGGCGAAGCTCGCATTGATGCCGGCGCCGTTCACCTCGCGACCCTGCTCGTAGAGGCGGCGGACCGACGGACCCATGCCCTTCGGGCAGACGGCGATGACGTTGATGTTCTTGGGGAAATCCTCACCCTGTGCCTGCAGGTGCGACAGCAGGAAGCCGTGGCTGAGGCCGAGCGTCGAGCCCGGACGGAAGGCGGCGAAGATCTGCTTGTAGTTCTCGGCGAAGGCGGCGTCGGAGATCAGCAGCAGCGACATGTCGCTCTCGCGGATCACGTCGTACATGTCGCCCAGCGTGCCGCTGGCCTTGGTGAAGCCCACGGCCTCGGCCTCCTTCATCGAGGAGGAGCCTTCGCGCAGGCCGACCTTCACCTTTATACCGGTGCCTTCCAGCGATTCACGCAGGTTCTGCGCCTGGGCCGGACCTTGCGAGGACCAGCCGATGACGCCGATCTGCTTGATGCCGTCGAATGCCTTGGGCAGGAGCGGGAAAAGGTTGCGGCCGCCGGCCACGATGGTCTCTTCGCGGTCGGCCATCTTCACGGTGCGGGTCTGGAAAACCTTCGAAGAGAAGCTCATGAGTGTCCTCGGTCTGAATGCGCGGGCCTCTATGGCGTGCAAATCGACCAATGCCAAGGGCTATTCTGGCGAGGTATGATAATACCGTCAACATAAGGCATTGAAAAATAAAGACTATCGAGATCGATTTGACAGTCTGCGGCTTTCTCTCCATAAGCGCCGCCTCACGGAAGAAAGACCCATGAAAACCTTCAATCTCAAGACTGCCGACGTGCAGAAGAAGTGGGTGCTGATCGACGCCGACGGGCTGGTCCTGGGCCGCCTTGCCTCGATCATCGCCATGCGCCTGCGCGGCAAGCACAAGCCGACCTTCACCCCGCACATCGATTGCGGCGACAACATCGTCGTCATCAACGCCGAGAAGGTGCGGCTGACCGGCCACAAGGCCGAGCGCGAAGTCTTCTACTGGCACACCGGCCACCCCGGCGGCATCAAGGGCGAGACCCTGGGCAAGCGCCTGGAAGGCCGCTTCCCCGAGCGCGTCATCGTCAAGGCCGTCGAACGCATGATCACCCGCGGACCGCTCGGCCGCGCGCAGATGAAGAACCTGCGCGTCTACAAGGGCCCGCAGCACGAGCACGAGGCGCAGCAGCCCGAGAAGCTCGACGTCGCAGCACTGAACCGCAAGAACTCGAGGATCGGCTGATATGGCTACCGAACTTTCGTCGTTTGCCGAGCTGAAGAAGGCGCCGCTGGCGCCGTCGCAGGCCCCTGCGCCGATGCGCGAGAAGGAAGTCGACTCCCAGGGTCGTGCCTATGCCACCGGCCGCCGCAAGAACGCCGTCGCCCGCGTGTGGGTCAAGCCCGGCACCGGCAAGATCACGGTCAACGGCCGTGACCAGACGGTCTACTTTGCGCGCCCGACCCAGCAGATGGTCATCCAGCAGCCGTTCGACGTCACGCAGCGTCGCGACCAGTTCGACGTGATCGCCACGGTCTCGGGCGGCGGCCTGTCGGGCCAGGCCGGCGCGGTGCGCCACGGCATTGCCCAGGCGCTCGCCAAGTTCGAGCCCGGCCTGCGCGGCGCCATGAAGAGCAGCGGCTTCCTCACCCGCGACAGCCGCGTCGTCGAGCGCAAGAAGTATGGCCGCGCCGGCGCGCGTCGCCGCTTCCAGTTCTCGAAGCGCTGAGCGCTATCCTGTCGACGAAGAAGGGCGCCGCGAGGCGCCCTTCTTTTTGTCTGTCGCTTACCTCGATGGCGTCTGGGCGATGCCAGTGGTCGGCGGCGGCACTTCGAATTGCTTCTGCCTAAGAAGCGACTCCATCTCGGCGACACCCTGGGCATAGCGCCCTTCCTGGCAATCGATGCCGGCGCCGATGCGGACATGATTGCGCGCGCCATCTGAATTTTCACTGCGGCCGGCGCCATAGCGGTCGTACAGCGAGACCAGCTGGTCACAGCGCGCTTTGAGGTCGGCAGTGCTGGGAACGGTCGCGGAATTCTGCGCGATGGCGGAATTCATCAATCCCGCAGTGGCGACGACGGCAGCAGCGATGGTCGAACGAAAGAAGACTGAACGCATTTCGTTACTCGCAGAAATCATGATCTCGAAACGCCGGATCATGGTCGGCTGTCCGCGCAGAGGTGGGCATGGAGCGGCGCGCCGTTCATGGAGTCTTTGAAATTTCATGTGGTCGAGTGCGTCACTTGCCACCGCGAAACCGGGTGACAGGACCTTTTTGTGCATGTACCACGCCGCCCTTCACACTGCCGTCACCTCGAGTTGTCCAACGCCATGTCCGCTCTGATCGTTCCACACAGGGGCTTCGTCCCGAAGGTCGCGAGCTCCGCCTTCATCGCCGCCAACGCCACCCTGGTCGGCGATGTCGAGGTCTGTGCGAACGCCAGCATCTGGTTCGGCGTGATCCTGCGCGGCGACGGCCCGGGCATCCGCATCGGCGAGAATTCGAACCTGCAGGATGGAACCGTCGTGCATGTCGCCGCGCGCGGCCTGATGAC
>CADECW010000015.1:63100-79792 GCA_902825855.1 uncultured Rhodospirillales bacterium
CGACGAGATCGCTAAGGCCGCTGACTAGCCATCACGAACGCTGCCAGCTCATCATTGAAGCGGCCTGCATCCTCGGCGAACGGCGAATGGCCGCAATCGTCGAACCATGACACGCGCGCGTGGGCGATCGTCCGGGCTGCCATCTCCGCTGCGGCCGGCAACACGACGTTGTCCTGGCGGCCTTGCGTGATCAGGACCGGCACCGTCACGCGGCGCAGCGCGTCGATCGTGAGCGGGGCGGGGGTCGACCAGCCCGCTATCGCGCGGCGCACGGCGGCAGGCACGAGCACGTTGTAGGCAAGCGCGCGGCGGAACACCGCCTCGCTCGGCTTCTTGACGAAACAGCCGTCGATGAAGTCGATCGCGTTATCGATCTCCTGCGCGAGGGTCAGCCGGTCGGGCAGGGGCTTGGGCGCACCTGGCCCGCGAAAGTGTGGTTCCTCGATCACCAGCGAAGCGACGAAATTGATGCCGGCGATAGCCGCGTCGCCGTAATTGATCAGGTACTGGCGAATCACGCGCCCACCCATCGACCAGCCGACCAGCACGGGACGCTTCAGCCCCTTGGCTGCCATCACCGCAGCAAGATCGTCGGCCCACACGTGGTGGCCTTGATAGGCGGCGGGATCAGCCGGCTGCTCGGAGGCGCCGTGGCCACGAAAGTCGAACGCCACCACCCGGAAGCGATCGGCGAGAGCGTGGACCTGCGGCTCGAAGCAGAGGTGGCATTGCGCAAAGCCGTGCACCAGCACGATCTCGGGCCCTTCGGCCTTGCCCCATTCGTAGACGGCGAGGCGGGTCCCGTCGGGGGCGCGGACATCGCTCCGCGCCCCTTCCGCTGGACGTTCGTCGGTCACTTCTTCAATTCTTCACTTCTTCTCGATGTTCCAGTGCACGACCACCGGCGCCTTGAGCCAGCCGGCGACGTTGCTCCGCGAGGCACCCGGTCCGTACCAGATGCCGAGCCAGCCGTACTGCGCCGTCTCGAGCATTCGGTTCTGCACCGCCACCGCCAGCGCCTTGTTCTTGACGGGGTCGGTCTCGCGAGCGTAGCTGTCGCGCAGCTTCTCCAGCTCCGGATCGTTGGGCCAGCCGAACCACGCCTTGTCGGGCTGGGCGACCATCCACTGGGCCGAGATCGGGTTCAGGATGTCGGCGGCGATGGCGTAGGTGTGAAAAGCACTCCAGCCGCCCTGGGTCGCAGGATCCTTCTTGGTGCGGCGGGTGACAACCGTCTGCCAGTCCATCGACTGCATGTCGACCTTGAAGCCGGCCTGCTCGAGCAGCGCCTTGGTGACGGGTGCCATGTTGGTCAGCACGGGCAGGGTGGTCGACTGCATCAGCACCACGGGGGAGCCGTCATAGCCGGCTTCCTTGAGAAGCGCCTTGGCCTTCTCGAAGTTGGGCTTGACCAGCAGGTCGCCCTGCAGCTCCACGCCGTTCGGCGTGCCGCAGGGGAAAGCGGCGGTGCAGACCTTGTAGAACTGCGGCTCACCCACCGTCGCCTTGAGGTAGTCCTCCTGCTTCATCGCCAGGAGCGCCGCCTGCCGGATCTTCGGATTGTCGAACGGTTTGGTCAGGTGGTTGAAGCGGATGATGAACTGCTGGCCGAGCGGGTTCCAGTTGACCGTCTGCACGTTCTTGTCGGCCTTCAGCAGCGGCAGCAGATCGTGCGGCACGTTCTCGATCATGTCGATCTCGCCCGCGATCAGCGCGTTCACCTGCTGCGTCGGGTCGGGCATGTCGACGAATTCGACCCGGTCGACCTTGGCGACCTTGCCTCCGGCCAGGCCGGAGGCAGGTTCCGGCCGCGGCTTGTACTTGGGATTCTTGACGTAGACGTGCTTCTCGCCAGGCTTGGATTCGGTGCTGACGTAGACGAACGGGCCCGAGCCGACCTGGCTGTCGATCTGCTTGAACGGATCGGTGCTGGCGATGCGCTTGGGCATCATGAACGGCACGTTCGACGATTGCTTGCCGAACGAATCGAGCACCAGGCCGTACGGCTCCTTGAGCTTCAGCGTGAAGGTCTTGGCGTCGACCGGCGTGATGTCGACGACGAACTCCATCAGCTTCTGGCCCATCGAATCGCGCGCTGCCCAGCGCTTGATCGAGACGACGCAATCCTCCGCCGTCACCGGCTGGCCGTCATGCCATTCCAGGCCGTCGCGCAGGGTGAACGTCCACAGCGTCTTGTCGGCCGAGACGTCGTACTTGTCGACCATCTGCGGCTTGACCTCGTTCTTCTCGTCGGTCGAGAACAACGTGTCGTAGATCATGTAGCCGTGGTCGCGGGTGACGTAGGCCGTCGTCCAGATCGGATCGAGGATCGTCAGGTTCCCGTTCTGCACGAACTTGAGGACCTTGCCCTGGCCCAACGCAGGCGCAGCAGCCAGCAGCGCGAGCGTAGCGGCACTGGCCGCAAGCGTGCGGCGACCGATCTTGAGCATGTTTTGCCTCCCAGACTCGTTCGTTTACGAACTTTTTGAAATTCTTGCCCATGGAGCTTCCCACGTGAGTCCCGAGAGTCAATAGTCACGCCCCGTTGCCGGCCTTTTGGAGGCGTCCTATGGAAGGGGCGCCCGATGGCAAGGGTTGCCGAACAACCCGTTTGGGAGGACGTCATGGGTCTTACTTCTCGTGCAATTCTGGCGGCCGTCCTGGCGCTGGCGACCGCCGTCGCTCCGGCAATGGCGCCCGCACAATCGGCCTACCCCAACAAGCCGATCACGCTGGTCGTTCCGGCTGCAGCGGGCGGTCCGACCGACACGGTGGCGCGCCTGATCGGCGAATCGATGACCAAGACCCTCGGCCAGACCGTCATCGTCGACAATACCGGTGGTGCGGGCGGCACGATCGGCATGGCGCGCGTGGCCCGGTCGGCACCCGACGGCTACACCATCGCCGTCTGGCACATCGCGCAGGCGACGGCGCCCGCCCTCTACGACGGCCTGAAGTACGACGTCGTCGCCGACTTCGACAGCATCGGTCGCATCACCGACGTGCCGATGACGCTGGTCTCCAAGACGGCGCTGCCCTCGAAGAACGTCACCGAGTTTCTGGCCTGGATAAAGGCCGAGAAGGCGAAAGCGACTTACGGTCATGCCGGCATCGGTTCGGCGTCACATCTCTGCGCGCTGATGTTCCTGAAGGAGCTCGGCGTGCAGGTCGAGGGCGTCGGCTACCGCGGCACCGGCCCCGCCATGAACGACCTGCTGGCCGGTCAGTTCGACTTCATGTGCGACCAGACCACCAACACGACGGGGCACATCAAGGACGGCAAGATCCGCGGCTATGCCGTCACCACCAAATTCAAGGTCTCGTCGGTGCCCGATCTGCCGACGCTCGACAGTGGCGCGATGCCGGGCTTCGAGGTCTCCGCCTGGCATGCCATGTGGGCACCCAAGGGACTGCCCAAGGATGTATCGGACAAGCTCGTCGCCGCTCTTCAGGCCGCCCTCAAGGACCCGAAGGTGGTCGAGCGCTTCGCCAGCCTCGGCACGGAGCCGGTGCCGGCCGACCAGGCGACGCCCGAGGCCTTGAGGTCGCATCTCGTCGCCGAGGTGAAACGTTGGGATCCGGTGCTGAAGGCCGCCGGCGCGAAAGGGAACTGAATGAAGACGTACTCAATTGCCGCGATTCCCGGCGACGGCATCGGCACCGAGGTCGTTTCGGCGGGTGTAGAGGTGCTGCAGGCCCTGGCCACCCGCGAGGGCAACTTCGCCTTCAAGGTCGACCAATTCGATTGGGGTGGTGAGTACTACAAGAAGCACGGACGCATGATGCCGCAGAACGGCCGCGACCTCATCGCCAGACACGACGCCATCCTGTTCGGCTCGGCGGGCCATCCCGATATTCCCGACCACATCACGCTGTGGGGGCTGCGACTGGCCATCTGCCAGCCGTTCGACCAGTACGCCAACGTCCGGCCGACGCGCGTGCTGCCCGGCATCACCTCGCCGTTGCGCAGCGTCAACGACAAGGAACTCGACTGGGTGATCGTGCGCGAGAACTCGGAAGGCGAGTACGCCGGTGTCGGCGGGCGCGTTCATCAGGGCTCGCCGCTCGAGGCCGCCACCGACGTCGCCATGTTCACCAGGTCCGGCGTCGAGCGAATCATGCGCTTTGCCTTCCGTTTGGCGCAGGCCAGGCCGCGCAAGCTGCTGACCGTCGTCACCAAGTCCAACGCCCAGCGTCACGCCATGGTGATGTGGGACGAGATCGCGGTCGAGATCGCCCGTGAGTTCCCTGACGTCACCTGGGACAAGATGCTGGTCGACGCCATGACCATGCGCATGGTGATGAAGCCGCAATCGATCGACACGGTGGTGGCGACCAACCTGCATGCCGACATCCTGTCCGACCTTGCCGCGGCGCTGGCGGGCTCGCTCGGCATCGCGCCGACAGCCAATCTCAATCCCGAGCGGGCGTTCCCTTCGATGTTCGAGCCGATCCACGGCTCGGCCTTCGACATCATGGGCAAAGGCATCGCCAATCCCGTTGGCACCTTCTGGTCGGCCGTCATGATGCTGGATCATCTCGGTGAAGCGGCCGCTGGCGCCCGTCTGATGCGCGCGATCGAGCGTGTGACCGCGGACAAGCGCTACCACACGCCTGATCTCGGCGGGACTGCTCGCACCGCCGACGTCACTGCCGCCGTCATCGCCGCAGTCGAGGGCGCCAACGACTGAGCCTATTTGGGATCGGCGCTGGGCAGGTTGTATCCCCAACCGCTCTGGATCGACGCCCTGATGGCCCGCGACAGGTCGAGCGACAGGGACTTCAGCTTTGCCTGGGCGTCCAGGCATTCCTCGGCACGGGTTCGGCATTTCTCGACTTCGCTCACCTGCCTGCCGAACTGCGCCATGGCCACCCTGACGTCCTTGTCTTCGAACACGACGAGCTCGCCCCAGTACAGCTCCCAGAAGCGCTGCTTCGCCCCGTCCCAGGTATCCTCCGAGGCGGCGTCGGCCGGAGACTCAAGCGGGAGGATCGTGAGCTTCGCTGCCACCTTCGACGCCTCGACATAGTACTGGAGCTGCTTCTCCAGGAACGGTTTCTGTGATTCCCGGACGGCGACCTCGTCCCAGGTATAGAGCGTCCAGACTGCGCCGAAGAGGGCGACGATGACGCCGCCGATGACCGAATAGCGGTTGATGAGGTTGGTCATCTGCTGATCGATGCTTGCGTTGCGCCTGTCGGCTTCGCCTGCCATGCCCGCCCCCCAGAAAGATCTCGTCCGCCAGATTGCCATCTCTTCTGCAGGAAGGCATCGCGCGCGTGGTATGCGTCGGGTCATGACGAACGCCCTCAGCCATATCCGGCAGCTCGACTATACGGTGATCTACGCGCGCGACCTGCCGGCGATGCGGCACTTCTACGAAAAGGTGATGGAGTTCCCCGTCGTCAACGTGCTGAGCGAGAGCTGGATCGAGTTCGGCCTCGGCGCCAACCGGCTGGCGCTCACGGTCTACGGCGGGCGGTTCGACGATCTGCCTCCGCCCGCCGGCAGTCTTTGTCTTCAGCTCGCCTTTCGCGTGCCGCCGGCCGAGGTAGCGAAGTGCGCCGAGCTGCTGGAGCGCAGGGGCGTCAAGATGGTGCTGCCGGTGACCGATCAGCCGTTCGGCCATCGCACGGTGTTCTTCCGCGATCCCGACGGCAACGTCCTGGAAATCTACGCCGAGATATAACGGGATCGAGACCGCATCGACCCGTGTGCTCGGCATCAACCGTCGATCGTTGACGCCGATGGGCTGGAGGAGCTGATCAACGCTTCGGCAGCGAAAATCCCTGGCTGCGCAGTTTCCGTTCCAAAGTTGCGATACCCGCTGCGTAGTTGCCTCTATTGCAGTCGTCGATGGCACCCAGCGTCGACAGATCTGGCGCGAGTCGACCTTCGCCGCCGGCGCTGCCGGAATACCGTCGGGCAAGGTCTCCGAGTTGAGCGCAATAGGCAGCGTCGCTGGTCTGTGCTCGAGCCAAACCTCCAGCCAGGCAGACGACGAGGAGGCTCACGCTGAGAAGTCGCGCCGGGCCGGCCGTCCTTGGTGAGTTGTCTTCCAACAGGCTACCTCTTCACCTTGGTTGGCCTCCTCAGGCCGGCCTCGATCAGCCTGCGCACCGCCTCGCTGCGGCTGATTCCGGTTTCTTCCGCATAGGTGTCGAGTTGATCGACGAGTTTGGGGGAAAGGCGCGCCGGGATCGAGAGGTCCGCGCCACCTGCTTTGGGCGGGCGCCCTCGCTTGAGCTTTTTCGTGTTCGCGGATACCGGCCTGCCCACGATTACCGTATACAATAAAAGGCATGCCGTGGGAAGGCTGCAGCCTAGAAAGTCATCTCCCCGGCAAAATGACATCGGCTGACATGGCCCGGCGCGATCTCGCGCAGTGCCGGCGCCTCGACCCTGCAGCGCGCCTGCGCGTGGCGGCAGCGTGGATGGAAGTAGCAGCCCGACGGTGGATTGGCCGGGCTCGGCACTTCGCCCCTCAGGACGCCGTCGCTCGACCGCACGCGCGGGTCGGCGACGGGCACGGCGCGCATCAACGCGGCGGTGTAGGGGTGCAGGGGCTGGCGGAAGATGGCGTCGGTCGGGGCCAGCTCGACCAGCTGGCCGACATACATCACGGCGATGCGGTCGGAGATGTGGCGCACCACGGAGAGATCGTGGGCGACGAACAGGAAGGTGAGTTTCAGCCGCGCCTGCAGCTCGAGCAGGAGGTTCAGCACCTGCGCCTGGATCGAGACGTCGAGCGCCGAGACGGGCTCGTCCGCCACGACCAGGCGCGGGCTGGTGGCGAGGGCGCGGGCGATGCCGATGCGTTGCCGCTGGCCGCCCGAGAAGGCGTGCGGGAAGCGATGCATGAATTCCGGGCGCAGGCCGACCAGGCGCAGCAGCTCAGCCACGCGGTCGGTGCGCTCGCGGCGGTTCTTCAGGCCGTTGACCAGCAGGGGCTCGCCGACATTGTCCAAAAGCGTCATGCGCGGATTGAGCGAGCCGAACGGATCCTGGAAGATCATCTGGATCTCGGCCCGCAAAGGCAGAAGCTCGGCCTGCGGCAGGCTCGCGAGGTCGACGACCTCGCCGGTGCGCGTGCGGTAGAGGATCTGGCCGCCGGTCGGATCGATGGCGCGCAGGATGCAGCGTGACGCCGTGGTCTTGCCGCAGCCGCTCTCGCCGACCAGACCCAGCGTCTCGCCTTCCTCGACGGTGAAGTCGACGCCGTCGACCGCGCGCACATGGCCCACGGTGCGCTGCAGGAAGCCGCGCGTGATGGGAAAGAATTTCTGCAGGCCGCGGACGTCGAGCAAGGGCGGGCGACTCTCGGGCCCGCTCCCGGTGCGCGCCGAAGGCGGGCGCTCCAACGAAGAATCGGTCATGTGGCTTCCGCCTCCTGATGATGCAGGAAGCAGCTCGCGAGCTGGCTCGTGCCGACCGGCATCAGGCGCGGCACCGCTGCCGAGCAGCGCTCCATGACGTCGGGACAGCGCGGATGGAACGGACATCCCGGCGGCCGGTTGAATGGATGGGGCAGGGCGCCGCTGATCACCGGCAGGGCCACGCGCGTCTGGCCGTAGAGGCTTGGGATCGAGCGCAGCAGGGCCCTGGTATAGGGATGCCTGGGTGCATGGAAGATCTCGTCGACCGGTCCTTCTTCCATGACGCGGCCGAGATACATGACCACGACATAGCTCGCCATCTGGGCGATCACGCCGAGATCGTGGGTAATGAAGATGATGGCCGTGTTGTAGCGCGCCTGCAGGTCGCGCAGCAGCGCCAGCACCTGCGCCTGGGTGGTGACGTCGATCGCTGTCGTCGGCTCGTCGGCGATCAGCAGCCGGGGCTTGCACGACAAAGCCATGGCGATCATGGCACGCTGGCGCAGGCCGCCCGACAGCTGCCAGGAATAGGCATCGACCCGCTGCTCGGGCATCGAGATGCCGACGTCCCGGAACAGTCCCACCGTGATGTCGCGCGCCGCGCTGCGGCTCATCTTCCTGCCGGATTGCCAGCGATGGCTGTGCAGCAGGATCGCCTCGATGATCTGGTCGCCCACCGTGTGCACGGGGCTGAACGAAGCCATGGGCTCCTGCGGGATCAGCGCGATCTCGCCGCCGCGGATGTCGCGCATTGCAGCCCCGCGCGGCGCCAGCTGCGCGAGGTCGACGACGCCGTCGTCGCGACGGAAGTGGATCTCGCCTTTGGTGATGCGGCCCGGCCGATCGATCAGTTGAAGGATCGCCTTCATGGTGACGCTCTTGCCGCAGCCCGATTCGCCGACGACGCCCAGAACTTGGCCGGGCATGACGTCGAAGCTGGTGCCGTCGACGGCGCGCACGAGGCCCTCGTCCAGGGCGAAGGAGACCCTGAGGTCGCGCACGGAGAGCAGCGGTTGGGTTTCGTTGCTCACGTCGTCCTCAATGGCTGTACGGATCGGCGGCATCGCGCAGCCCGTCGCCGACGAGATTGAAGGCGAGCACCGCCACGATGACGACCAGGCCGGGGATCAGCAGCCACGGTGCCAGGGCCAGGGTCTGGATGTTCTGCGCCTCCTGCAGGAGCACGCCCCAGCTGATCGCCGGCGGCCGGATGCCGAGCCCAAGGAAGGACAGGGAGGTCTCGTTGATGATCATCACCGGGATTGCCAGCGAGCTGGTGGCGATGATGTGGCTCAGGAAGGTCGGCACCATGTGGCGCATGATGATGCGCATGCGCGAACAGCCAGCGAGGCGCGCGGCGAGCACGAAATCCTCCTCGCGCAGGGCGAGGAAGCGGCCACGCACTTCGCGTCCCAAGGTGGTCCAGCCGACCAGCGACAGTATCACGGTGATGGCGAAGAAGATCTGGGTCGGCGTCCAGTCGCGCGGCAGGGCGGCGCTGAGCGCCAGCCAGATCGGGATGGTAGGCACCGACTGCAGCAATTCGATCAGGCGCTGGATCACCGAATCGGTCTTGCCGCCGACATAGCCTGAGATGCCGCCCAGCACGACGCCCAGGATGACGCTGAGCGCCACGGCGACAAGGCCGACCGTCATGGATGTCTGGGTGCCGTGCATGATGCGAGACCACTGATCGCGGCCGAGGCGATCGGAGCCCAGCAGGAAGATGCGCTGATTGCTGTCGACCGGCACGATCAGGTGCCGGGTGGTCTCGAATAGGCCGAAGACCTTCCACTTGTAGCCGTTGCCGAGGAAGGTGACCGGCACCTTCTTCTTGAAGTCGGTCGTCCATTCCATGCGCAAGGTCGTCGGATTGCGCTTGCCGACGATGGCAGGGACCCACGGAGCGAAGCTGCCGTCGTCGAACAGGTGCACCGCCTGCACGGGGATGAAGGCCTGTCGCGCGTCGGTGCGTTCGGGGTCCTGGGTCGAGAAGAAGTCCGGCACCAGCACGATCGTGTACATGAAGATCAGCAGGACAGCGCTCGCCATGGCGAGGTGATGGCGCCGGAAGCGCCACCACACGAGCTTCCAGTTGGACGCGACGGCAATCCGGTCCTCGGCCTCCTTGCCGACGGTGACGTCTGCGGCGGTCATGCTCAGCCCTCCACTCGGATGCGCGGGTCGACCAGCGCGAGGAGGATGTCGGACAGGAGCGTGCCGACGATGGTGAGGAACGAGTAGATCAGCAGGATGCCGCCCGCGAGATACATGTCCTGGTTGACCAGGGCGCGCAGCAGCAGCGGGCCGATGTTGGGCAGGTTCATCACCGTCGCCACGATCAGGCTGCCCGAGAACAGCATCGGCAGGTACCAGCCGATCGTGCTGATCAGGGGGTTGAAGGCAAGCCGCACGGGGTAGCGCAGGACCAGGCGCCATTCCTTCATGCCCTTGGCGCGTGCCGTCACGACATAGGGCTTGTTGAGCTCGTCCAGAAGGTTGGCGCGCATGATGCGGCTGAGACGGGCGGTGCCGGCGATGCCCAGCACCAGGGCCGGCAGCCAGAGATGCGCCATGAGGTCCGTGAACTTGCCCCAGCTCCAGGGCGCGTCGGCGTACTCGGGCGAATAAAGTCCGGTGACGCTGAGGTCGAAGTAGGCAAAGGCGACCCACATGAGGATCAGTGCCAGCATGAAATTGGGTGTAGCGACGCCGACGTAGTTGATGACGGTGAGGATGTGGTCGCCGATCGAGCGCGGATGGGTCGCCGAATAGATGCCGGCCGGGATGGCGATCGCCCAGGTAAGGAAGAACGAGAAGAGGGCGAGTGCCAATGTGAGGCCGATCTGCTCGCCGATGAGTTCCGCATTGGGGCGCTGGTACTCCAGCGACAGGCCGAAGTTGCCGTGCACCAGGTGCTTCACCCACAGCCAGTACTGTACGATCATCGGCTGATCGAGCCCGTACTGGGCGCGCCACGCCTCGATCTGCTCCTGCGAGATCGACGAGCCCGACGAGGCCAGCGTCGCCACATAAGCCGTCAGGAAGTCTCCCGGCGGCGCCTGGATGATGACGAAGATGACGAAGGAGTAGATCACCATCAGCAGCGGCAGGAGCGCCAGCCGCTGCAGGATGTAACGGGTCATGGGTACGCCATGTTACTTATCCCGACCGGAGCCGAGCGCCGCGAGGGAACCTGCTCATGCTGCCGCGTCGACAAGAAGAGGTCCCTCGACTGCGCCGCCCTTCGGGCGGCTTCGCTCGGGATGACGGGAAGAAGCCAGTTCACTTCGTAAAATAGAACTGCTCGGTCCGCGCGTTGCCCGGGCTGCGCAAAGGCCAATCATTGCCGAGTGTCGCCGGGACGTTGCGGAATTTGCTGTTGGTGACGACCACGCCCTGCACCATGGGTGTGAGGCCGATCGTGCCGATCTCGAACAGCTGCTCGGCCCAGATGCGATAGAGCTCCTGGCTGAGCTTGACCTGCTCCTCCGGCCCGACGGTGCGCGCCTTGTCGACGATCTCGACGATGCGCTTCATCTCCGGCGGCGGCTCGGCGCCTTCCTTGCCGCCGGTGGCGTACCAGCGACGCCACAGCGGTCCCATCGTCAGGATGGGAGCATTGCGCGGATCGGCCTTGGCGTTGCCGGTGTAGGGGAACGCGCTGGTGTCCTCGTTCCAGATCTCGGCCATCAGTTCGTTGTTCTCGTTCATCTTGAAATGCAGGGCGCGCTCGCGGATCTGCACGATCGTCTTCACGCCGACCGCCTCCCAGTCCTTCGACACCAGCAGGGCGACGTCAGGCCAGGCACCGAACGCGGGCACGACGCTGATTTCGATGGTCACCGGCTTGCCCGAGGGCAGGAGCCGGATGCCGTTGGCGTCCTTCTTGGTCAATCCGATGCCGTCCAGCATCTTGTTGGCTTCGTCGCGCTTGAAGTCGGTGTACTTCTGCGCCCACTCGGGGCCCGGGAAGTAGGGATGCCACGGCGCCGGCACGCCCTGGCGTGCCTCGCCGAGGCCGAGGAACACGCTCTCCTTGATCTGGTCGCGGTTGATGGCGAGCGACAGCGCGACACGGAAGTCCTTGTTGGCCATCAACTTGCCCATCTCGGGATCGGCCGCGTAGGTCTGGTTGAGCGCGATGACGGCGTCGGCGCCGCCGAAGGTCGGCCAGGCGGTGATCTTGTACTTCCCGGCCTTCTCCTGCTCCTTCAGCACCGGGTAGTTGGTCATGTTGATGTGACGCTCCTGCATGTCGAAGTTGCCGGCGATGGCGGCAAGGTTGAGCGCCTGGGCGTCGGCGAAGTAGGTGAAGCGGACCTCGTCGATGTAGGGCAGCTGGTTGCCTGCCGAATCGACGCCGATGTAGTAGGGATTGCGCCGGAGCGTGAACACCGGATCGCTGGCGCGGCTGGTCGGGGACCATGCCGCCATGGTCGGCCGCTCGGGATTCTCCGGCGGGGCATTGCGGTTGGCGAACAGCTCGGTCCATGTCTTGAAGCCCGCCGCCTGCGCTGCCTTGTCGACGTCCGCCTTGGGCGTGTGGCTGGGGTGGAACTTCTTGAGGTAGTGCGCCGGCAGGAACATCGCGAAGGTGCGGTCCGCACCGTCTTGATTGGCGACCGCCGTCAGGAACAGCGTCGCCGGTGCAGCGTAGGTGAAGCGAACCGTGTTGTCGTCGACCTTCTCGACCTTGGCCGGCGTGCCGTCGGCATTGCGGATCCAGCCGGGCAGGGTGGGCGTCAGCTCCTTGTTGAGCAGCACATCGTTGTACCAGAACAGGATGTCGTCGGCGCCGAACGGCTGACCGTCGGACCACTTGGACCCCTTGCGCAGCTTGATGGTCCAGGTCTTGAAGTCGGCCGACGGCTCGGCGCCTTCGGCGATCTTGGGCTCGATCTTGGCGCCGTCAGGGGAGAAGCGGAACAGCGCGTCGTAGACGACTCGCACGTAGTTGTTGGAGTCGGCCGGACCGAGGAAGGCACGGCGCCAGGTGCCGCCATACTCGCCGACCTTGTCGGCGGTCGGCACGACCAGCGGCGTCTCGGGCAGGCGGGCATCGACCGCCGGCAGCTTGCCCGCCTTGACCTGATCGGCGAGAGTGGGCGCTTCCTTGTATTTGCCCTGGGCAGATGCGTCCGAAAGGACCAGCAGGCTGGCGCCGGCCGCCAGTGCGGCAATCGCCTGGCGCCGGTTGAATGAGCAGGTCATGGCGTTCCTCTGAGGTGTTTCTTGTCTTTCCCCGTGGCGCGAGCCTCAATCGGCGGCTCGTACGAGTCAAGGATTGACCTATCCGGCTGCTGTTTTACTTTGGCGCATACCAAGGGGAGGGCTGGATGCAGACGCATACCGTCTTCGGGTCACTCGCCGACTATACCAAGGGCAGCATCGAACTGGTGTCCGGCGAAGCACGGCACTACGTCTTCTCGAACATCTTCGAGGTCGCCGCCCGGTCGAAGCCTTACGAGCGCGTCGTGGTTGCCAAGAACATGGAATACGTTCAGGAGGTCATGCGAGCCGAAGGCGTTTCGCCATGGTTCGCCTGCGGCCATGACGAGTTCGCGCTCTGCATGGATGGCGACATCACGGTCGATTTCATCAAGTTGAAAAGCCCGCCGGATGCCGGCAAGGGCGGCGCGGTGCTCGCCGGAGAGCCTCCCGACGGCCGGCGCATGGGCTATGTGAAGCTGAAGCGCGGCCACCAGGTGCTGCTGGACGCCGGCAACGCCTATCGCTTCTCGGCCAGCCGTGCCGGCGTGTTGCTGCAGCAGACGGTGCTCGGCGACCTCAGCGTCCAGAAATGGCGCGAAATCTGTTTCACCTGACGCCGGAGGCCGACAATGTCCACTGCCGCCACCGCGGTCGTCGCCAGCGAACCCAGCAACCGCAACGGCTATCGCACCTTCAGGCTCGGCAAGTTCGAGCTGTCCCGCGACGAGTACTTCGTCACCGTGCACTGGCCCGCCAAGGGTGCGCGGCGGTCCCACCAGATCCCGGCCGACGCCTTCCTGCGGGCGTGCATGCGCGATGTCGCCTGGAACTTCTTCTATGGTTGGGTCAACTTCGACCACGTGATCGGCACGCGCAACCACTACGGCAAGGTCGATTTCTACGCCGGTACGTTCAACGGCACGCTCAAGGAGGCAGGCGTCGACTACCTCGAGCAGTTCGACTCCGAGCACATCATGGCGACCTTCAAGGCAATGCTGCGCGACTGGGTGAATGAAGGATTCGACCCCTTCGCTGCACCAGTCGAAACCGGCAGTGCCTTCGGACCCAAGCAGGGTGACAACCTCGCGGCCATCGAGCGTACACGCATCGCCACCAGGCGCATGCCGGGCCTTGCCGGCGATTCACCGCTGCGCGACGACATGCCGGTCAACCGAGCCTTCGCCGACGTGCCCCAGGACGAGCCGGAGATCCATGCCGAGCCCGGGTTCGAAGGCAAGCTTCATGCTTTCAGTTTGTTCAAATATCTCAGTCGCTCCGATGTCACATGGAATCCCTCGGTCACGGCCGTGTGCAAGGCGTCGCTCGCCTGCCCGACGACCGAGGAGTTCATCCTGCCGGTATTCCACGGCAACGACCGTGTCGAGTGGTTCATCCAGCTTTCCGACGAGATCGTCTGGGACGTCGGCGACAAGAACACCGGCGCCCCGCGGGCGCGCGTCACCATGAAGGCAGGCGACGTTGCGGCAATGCCGGCGGACATTCGCCATCAGGGCTACTCGACCAAGCGCTCCATGCTCTATGTCTGGGAGAACGTCACGCCCGGTCTGCCTCAGCGCTACGCGAGCGGCGAGCTGTCGCCCTATCCGGTCGACTTTTAGCGGACCGTCACTCAAATGAAAGTCTTTGTCTTCGACCTGCTCGCCTATGGCGAGAACCTCGATCATCTCAAGAACGGCGGAACGGAGCTTCCCTATCCGCTGAGCAAACAGCATTTCCGGCCCGAGGTTGCCGTGCGCACCTATGCCGAGCATCTCGACGCCTGGGAGGAACTCGATCGCCTGGGCTACGACGGAGTGGGCTTCAACGAGCATCACTGCTCGCCCTACGGGCTGATGAACTCGCCCAACCTGATGGCGTCGGCGGCGGCCCAGCGAACCAAGCGTCTCAAACTCCTGATTTACGGCAATCTCTTGCCGCTGCATGAGCCGCTGCGCCTGGCCGAGGAACTGGCGATGCTCGACTGCCTGTCCAACGGTCGCATCATCTCGGGCTTTGCCCGCGGCATTCCCCGTGAGTACCAGGTGCACAATGTGCCGCTCGACCAGTCGCGCGCCCGCTTCGAAGAGGCCTACGACATCGTCACCCGCGCCTGGACCGAGGACGTGTTCTCGTACTCGGGCAAGTTCTGGTCGTACAGGGACGTGGCGATCTGGCCGCGGCCTGTGCAGCGGCCGCATCCGCCGGTCTGGATCCCGATCGTCGGCAGCAAGGAATCGATCGAGTTCGCTGGACGCCACGACATCCCGATCACGCCCGGCCTTGCGGGCGGAGGCCTGCGCAACGACATCATCCGCTTCTATGCCAGATGCCTGGCCGATGCCGGCCATCGCATCACGCCCGACCATATGTCGCTGGCACTCAACGCCTACGTCGCCGATTCCAAGGCGCAGGCGGTGAGCGAGGTCGCACCCTATCACCTCTATTTCAATCGCACCCTGTTCAGTCACGGCAGCTTCACCGAGACCGCAGCACAGCGGCGGGTGGGCTACGTCAGCCAGTCCTCGACCGACTATGTGCGGCCCGAAAACCAGCGCGCGGCCGCGCTGCTGCGTGAGGATTTTCGCAACATGACTATGGCCGACGTCGAGCGCATGGCCGAGAACATGCCCTGGGGTACCGCCTCCGAAGTGGCCGAGCGCATCGTAGCCCAGGCCGAGGCGGCCGGCGCCAACACGGTGCAGATCGGGTTCAACCGCGGCGCGATGCCTCACGACATGTTCATGAACCAGATCCGCCGCTTCGCGGCGGAAGTCCTGCCGAGGCTCCAGGCGCACGAGGTCAAGAAAGTGCCGCTGGCAGAGGCGGCGCCCCCGCGTGGCAAAGCCGCTCCGATGGTGGCATAAGCCGCCGCTCGACTCCGACCCGGATGCCAAACGATGAAACCGTTCTGGAGCCAGATCACGCACGCGCTTTCGCCTTATGTGCCGGGGGAGCAGCCGCGCATCGCCGATCTGGTGAAGCTCAACACCAACGAGAGCCCCTTCGGCCCCTCGCCGTTCGCACTGGACGCGATGCGGTCTGCCATGGCCGACACCCTGCGGCTCTATCCCGATCCCGAAGCGACGGAACTGCGC
Source organism: uncultured Rhodospirillales bacterium (assembly GCA_902825855.1). Lineage (GTDB taxonomy): Bacteria > Pseudomonadota > Alphaproteobacteria > Reyranellales > Reyranellaceae > Reyranella. The sequence goes on from CADECW010000015.1 coordinate 78,787, forward strand.
AGTGAGCTTGCGGCACACCACGGCGTAAAGCCCGAACAGGTGTTTGTCGGCAATGGCTCGGACGAAGTCCTGGCGCACGCCTTCGTGGCACTGCTGAAGCAGCCTGCGCCGTTGCTTTTTCCGGACGTCACCTACAGCTTCTATCCAGTCTGGGCGCAGCTGTTCGGCGTCGCCTTTGCGACCGTGCCGCTCGACGACGGAATGCGCGTGCGGATCGAGGACTATCGGCGCGAGGCCGGGTCGATCGTGATCGCCAATCCCAATGCGCCGACGGGTATCGCTCTGCCGCGTGCGGAGATCTCCCGGTTGCTCGACGAGCATCCGGATATCCCTGTGCTGATCGACGAGGCCTACGTCGATTTCGGTGGCGAGAGCGCCGCTCCCCTGATCGCCGATCATCCCAACCTGCTGGTCGTGCAGACGATGTCCAAGTCGCGCGCCCTGGCCGGCCTGCGTGTCGGCTACGCGCTGGGTGACGTGGGGTTGATCGAGGCACTGACCCGCGTGAAGGACAGTTTCAATTCCTACCCGCTTGGCCGCATCGCGCAGGCGGGCGCGACCGCGTCAATTCGTGACGATGCCTACTTTCGTGCGACCTGCTCCAAGATCGTCGCAGAACGCGAAGCGATGACGCGCGAGTTGACGAGGCTCGGTTTCATCGTCCTGCCATCGAGTGCGAATTTCGTCTTTGCGAGCCATCCGGAGCAGGATGGGTCGAAGCTTGCGGCGGCGCTGCGCGAGCGCGCGGTGCTGGTCCGGCATTTCAACAAGCCGCGCACGGCGCCCTGGCTGCGCATCACGGTCGGCTCGGAGGACGATACCCGGAGGCTGATCGAGGCAATGACGAACATCCTGAAGGAAGCGTAGCACGACTTCCTTCGTCATCCCGACCGGAGCCGAGCGTAGCGAGGCGAAGCAGAGCAACTGTATTGTTGAGGTGCCGCCTCCCCACCGTCATCCCGACCGGAGCGAAGCGAAGTGGAGGGACCTGTTCTGTTGATGCGTC
>CADECW010000016.1:0-6590 GCA_902825855.1 uncultured Rhodospirillales bacterium
GGACGCCAAGCGGCTGGACGAGGCGTATCGCAGCGGAGAGTTCTGAGTCCTGCCGCTACGCTCATGGTCTGTCGTGCTGAGCCCGCTTCCACACGATCTCCAGGCCCGGCGGCTGTACGGATTTGTGAATTTCACTTCGTTCGTAGAGATGGAGTTGACGATTCTCCGCCAACGAGGGGCTCCGACGAGATTTTGGAACCAGTGGGCGATCGATCCCCCATTGGCCTCTTTCGGCTAACGCCGAACAGAATTGCTGAACGCGTACCCGGGAAGATTGGCGCGCTTCGTCATGAAGTGAAAGCGGCCATCAGCACGCTGCTCGACCTCCGCCCTGATCCTCAATCAGTTCACTTCGTGCACGTAGTGCATGGGCGGGGCACTACTGGGTCCTGCTGGCTGAGCACCGGCCAATTGGCATCTGCAGCATTGATCACCTCCACGGGCTTGGCCTCCAGCAACTCCAATGTGCGATGACTATTGCCCAGGTAGAGTCTTCCTTTGATGATCCGCCAGTTCTCAGGGTTGGCTTCCTGAATGTAGCCCAAGGACATGCCACCCGTGCAGAAGCCGTTGAACTTCGGAGCGTAGGCCTCAGGATCACGACTGAACCTGTCGCGGTGCTCGGGCTTTGCGAACAGCCAGCGGGCACCGTTCCAGACAAATTCGAACTCCGGCTTTCCGCGCACGGCGCGATCCTCGGTGAAGTAGGCGACCGTGTCATAACCAAGGATCGCGATGTCATCGCTGTTCTTGTAGACCGGCTTACCGGTTTGGGCACCAGCCGGAAGGACCAAAGCCCATGCCAGCAGAGCGGCCACCCAACCTGATATCCATCGGACTGTGAGGGCCCGGGCCATGAGAGCCTCCTCCATTCCCTGGGTGCGACACGATGGCACATTCGGTCGAAAACAGCTACTGTTTCCTGCCTGCGACGGACCTCTTTGCCATGGAGCGACCGATACCGACCGGCCACAAGATCGAGGCTGGGCATGGCGCGGATCCCCCCCAAGCGGGCGCCGCGAGGCGCAAACTCGCTGTAATCCTCTCCGCCGATGTCAAGGAATTCGGCCGCCGCATGGAGGCGGACGAAGAAGGAACACTGCGCACGCTCTTGGCGTATCGGGCCATGATGGACCAGTTCATTGTCCGTCATGGCGGCCGCATCGTCGGTACAGCCGGCGACAGCGTGCTCGCCGAGTTCTCCAGTCCCGTCGAAGCGGCGCGGTGCGCGAGCGAGATCCAGGACGAACTGGCAAAACGCAACTCCTCGATCCCGCGAGACCGCCGACTCGAGTTCCGCGTAGGTATCAACCTTGGCGACGTTATCGTCGAGGGCACCGATCTTTTCGGCGACGGCGTCAATGTGGCGGCACGCCTGCAGGCCCTCGCCGAAGCAGGCGGCATTCTCGTCTCAGGCGGTGTTTACGATCAAATCAAGAGCAAGCTGCCGTTCGGGTACGACTTCCTCGGCGAGCAGAAAGTCAAGAACCTCACCGAGCCGGTACGCATCTACCGAGTCCATCAGGACCCGGCGCGCAGCCGCAAGGCTACCAGTGCAGGATGGCAGCGATGGCGAAGCCTCGCGGTTGTCGTGCTAATCGCCCTTGCCGCCGGCGTTGCCATTTGGCGCGCAGACCCCTCACTCGCCCCTCGGCTCCTTGGCCCGATTGCATCGTCAGGGCCACTGCGGACATCGGCCCAGGCGTCTATCGCAGTTCTGCCTTTTGCCGATCAGAGCAGTGGACAGTCCAACGAATACTTCAGCGATGGAATCAGCGAGGACCTCGTCTCGGCACTTGGACGATTCTCCAACGTGAGCATCGCGTCGTGGAGCGCTGTCGCTCGCTACAAAGGCGCGGTCGTTTCTCCGGCGCAGCTTCAGCGGGAACTAGGCGTTCGCTACGTCGTCGACGGGAATGTCCGGAGGGCTGGTAGCAGGGTCCGCGTCACCGTGCGTCTCTCTGAAACGGAAAATGGAACGCTCCTTTGGTCCCAGCAGTATGACGAACCGGTCGACGACATTTTCACGCTGCAGGATCGAATCGTCCGGCACATCGTCAGTGCCATGTCAATCCGTGTGACCTATCTGGAGCAGGAAAGAGCCCTGGCCAAAACAACGAAGAACCTGAGCGCTTACGACGAATATCTCAGAGGCCGGCAGGTTTTTCGTGAAACCACGAATTCAGCCAATCTGCGGAGCCGTGGATTCTTTGAAAAGGCAATCGAGCTTGACCCCAACTACGCTGACGCGATCGCCATGCTCGCCTGGACGTACAGCAAAGCCGCGGACCTGGGTTGGACCGAACGGCCCCACAAGGCGCTTGAGCAGGCTCACGACCTTGCCCAGGCTGCTCTTCGTCTCAATCCCTCCAATGAGCTCGCGCATGTGTTGCTTGCGGTCAACTATACTTATCGCCGCCAATTTGACCTCGCCCTCTCAGAACTTCAGCATGCTGCCAAGGCCAACCCTAACTACGGCGGAGAAAACTATGCCGACCGTGGATGGGTGCTGCTCCTGGCTGGTCGCTCGGGTGAGGCGATTTCGGTTCTGGAAGATGCCCTTCGCGTTGATCCACACCCAGTGCCAGGTGCGTTCTTTACTCTTGGCCTTGCCTACTACCTGAACGAACGATACGGCGATGCGGTCGCGATCCTGGAAGCGGCGATCGGTCGTCATCCGCAGCACCGGTCGCTCTACGTCGCGCTGGCAGCATCGTATGGCGAGACCGAACGCCTCGACCATGCCAAACGTGTAGCAGCCAACCTGCGCAGCCTCGATCCATTCTTCGAGGTGGATCGGTTCGGAGAAGCGTTCCGCGATCCGGCTGACCGGAAGCGGATTCAGGACGGCCTGCGAAAAGCGGGGCTCTAAGGTCTGCCGGCCAACCAGCTTTTCCGGCGAACGCTTGACGGTCGGCGATATTTGAAAGCGGCTCAGGAGCAGACACGGCGTTTGCCTTAACCAAGCACTCCACTGTCCCGCAGGTCGGCAATGCGCGCCGGCGACAGGCCAAGGACGGTCATGAGAACATGATCGGCATCGGCGCCAAGTTCCGGCGCCGGGCCGGTCGTGCGGCCGAAGCTTGCACGCCACGGCAATCCGGGCACCACCCCGGTTTCTTGCTTGTCCCAGAATCCGCGAACGGCAAGGTGCGGGCTTTGCACCAGGTCCCCGTGGCGCGCGAGAGCAGCGGCGGGAATCCCCGCCTTCGAGAGCGATTCGGCGGCCGCGGCCGCGGACCGGGCGACGGCCCAGGCAGTCAGGGCGGCGTCGATGACGGGCTGCGCCTCGCGGCGCTGGCCGGAATCGAGCGCGGCCATGTCCGCCAGACCCGGCACGAGATCGCACAGCCCGCGCCATTCGGCGTCCGTACGTACGACCACGCTGATCCAGTCATCGTTACCCGCACAGCGCCATGCGCCATGCGGCGCATGATGCCTCGACGCATTGCCCATCGGTTTCGCCGGCAAACCGAGCTGTGTCGTGACCAGCGGCTCGGCCATGGTCCAGAGCATCGCCTCGATCATCGAGAAATCGACGCGCGCCACGCCTCCCACCCGTTGTCGATGCCACAGCGCAGCCGCGGCCACGAAGGCAAGCATCAGGCCGCACATCGGATCGAGCCACGCAAAGCCGACGCGTGGCGGAACGTCGGGATGGCGATTGAGGCCGGCAAACCCGCTGTAGCATTGCAACAGCGTCCCATAGGCTACGGCCTGGGCATCCGGCCCCGTGCGCCCCATGCCCGATGCTGAGATATAGATGAGGTTCGGGTTCACGGCCTTCAGCGCCTCGGCGCCGAGGCCGAGCCTGTCCATGACTCCTGTGGCGAAATTCTCGATCAGGATGTCGGACTTCGCGGCAAGCGCCCGGACGACCTCGATCGCCTGCGGCTTCTTGAGATCGATGGCGATGCTCTTCTTGGCCTGGCCCAGCACGCTATGAAGTTCCGTAGCGCGCCCGGGGTCTCCCTTGCCCGGCGCCTCGACCTTGATCACCTCCGCGCCCATCGCAGCGAGATAGCGCGTCGTCGTCGGGCCCGCGATCACCCAGCTGAAATCGAGCACGCGGATGCCGGACAACGGCATCGGCCCCTTCGGGGTCTCCTGTCTGCGGTTCGACGCGACGAAACTCAGTCCGAACGGCGTGCCCGGCCGTTGAATTGTCTTTCCCGCGAGATCCTGCGGCGCGTAGTACCGGCGATGCCGCATCTGCGGCGTGTCGAGATGCTCGGCGACCTCGCGCAAGGGAAAGCTCGGCACATGCGCGCGCTGGGCCGTATCGGCGATCGACTGCTTGTCGTGCTGCCTGCTCCATTGCGACATCAGCGCATGCAGGGCATCCCAGTTGCTCACCCGATTGGCCTTCTTGGCAAAGCGCGGGTCGTCGCCCCAGGCGGGTGATCCCATCGCTTCGAGCCACGACGCCCACTGCTTCTCCTCACGAGGGGAAATCGCGGCGTAGCCATCGCTCGCCGGCAGGATCGTCACCGTCGCGCCGTTGCCGTCGGTGAGGCGCTTGCGCTCCCAGCTCTTCCTGCCGAGGCCGGCGCGGGCGAGCTCGGTCATGGCGAGCGTCGCCAGGGCTTCGTGGATCGACACATCGATGGACGCGCCCGGCTGATTGCCCAACGATGCATGCATGCCGGCACAAGCGGCTGCCAAGCCGCCGATGAAAGCCGATTGCTCGCCGACGGGACGTATCGGCGCCTCCGCCAGATCGTCGACCTGACCGGTCAGCAGGCGGGAAATGCCGCTGGCGAAAAACAGGGTGAGGTCGGTGGCGAGATCGTCGGCCTGCGGACCTGTTTCGCCATAGGGCGAGATCGTGACGATTGTCGCCGACGCGTTGACCCGCCGCAGCTCGGTCACGTCGCAGGGACCTTCCCGCACAATCAGATTCGCCGATGCGAGGACGTTGCGCTGTGTCGTCGTGTCGGCAGCAACGGCTTTGCCGTAATTGAGATGGTCCAGCAGCAAGCTCCCGGCGCCAGGATCGATGCAAGTCACCTGCGCGCCGACGTCGGCCAGCAGTCGCCCGCAAACCGCCGCCGCTGAACCGCCCCCTATCTGAACCAATTTGAATCCGGTCAGCAGCGCCATGCCGGTCTTCCTCGTCGCTCTTCGATCCGCACAACGAATTCGCGCCAAGGATCATGGAGACGTCAAGCGCCGTTCACGGCATCGTTCTTCCATGCGCGCTCATGGCGGCATCTTCCATGGCTGGCGCGTCGTCGCCGTCTGCTTCGTCGTCGCCTCGTTCGGGTGGGGGCTCGGCTTGTTCGGCTCCAGCGTCTACCTGCAGGCCGTGACGCGCCAGCACGGCTGGGCCGTCGCCGAGGTCGCCTCGGCGATTACGCTGTTCTTCCTGGTGAGCGCCCTCGTGCAACGCACCGTCGGACGGAGCATCGACCGCTGGGGGCCGCGCCCGGTGCTGGCGCTGGGCACGGTTTCGATCGCTGCCGGCGTCGCGCTGATCGGCCAGGTCAGCGCGCCGTGGCAGCTCTATCCCTGCTTCGTGCTGGTCGGCATCGGCTGGTCGACGCTCTCGACCACCGGTATTGCGGCGACCGTGGCGCCGTGGTTCGAGCGTCACCAGGGCCGTTCGATCACGCTCGCCATCATGGGTGCCAGTCTCGGCGCGATCGCCGGCGTCCCGCTGCTGCTGCTGGCGCTGGCTCGGCTCGGCCTCGGCCCGGGACTGGCGACGGCGGCGCTGATGGCGGCCGCAGTGCTGCTGCCCCTGATCGGCTGGGTGCTGCGCTTCCGCGGGCCGGCAGAACTCGGCCTGCGGCGCGACGGCGATACCCCCTCTTCGAGCGCGGCTCCCCCGCCCCTTCTCCATCCGCCGGTCGCCGCGCCCGCCAACCGGCGCATGCTGCTGTGGAGTGCGGCCGCAGGCTTCGCGCTCGGCCTCACCGTGCAGATCGGCTTCATCACTCATCACCTGGCGTTGGCCGAGCCGGCGCTGGGCGCCACGGGCGCAGGCATCCTGATCAGCGCGACGGGCGTCACGGCCTTCGGCGGCCGCCTGGTGCTGGCGCGCATCGTCGATCGCGTCGATCCGCGGCGGCTCGCCATGCTCATCATGTTGATGCAGACCGCGGCGCTGGCGGCAATCGCCTTCTTCCCTTCGCCCGCCGTTCTCATCGCCGCCAGCCTGGTCTACGGCTACGGCATCGGCCATGTCACGACACTGGGCCCGGTCGTCGTACGTCGCGAGTTCGGGGCGCTTGCCTTCGGCGCGACCTACGGCAGCGCCGCCACCGTCATCCAGTTCGTGTCGGCGCTGGGCCCGGCGATCTTCGGCGTGCTGCGCGACGGGTTCGGCGGCTACGGCGTCGTGCTGGGCGCAGCGTCACTGTGCACCGCAATGGGAGCCCTCATGCTGCTGATGGGGCGCGCATCGCGTCATATCGAGGCAAAGCACCCGTGAACCGGAAGACTGCCTTGAGGAAGGGTGGCGAGGGCTTGCCGGTTGCGGGAACTTGCGCGACTATCGTTCGTTGATGTCCGCCGGCGTCGCCCGACGCCTCGCCATCGGCCCCTTCAGCCCACACTGAGGAGACATCATGACCACGACCCGCCGC
>CADECW010000016.1:6690-44740 GCA_902825855.1 uncultured Rhodospirillales bacterium
CGCCATCGGCCCCTTCAGCCCACACTGAGGAGACATCATGACCACGACCCGCCGCTCGCTTCTCGCGGTCCTTGCCGCCGCGCCGATGCTTCACACAGCTGTCGCGCACGCACAGGATGCCCTGCCTGACGCTCGCTTCGTCGGCTTCGCGCAGGCCGTCAACGATTTCGAGATCGCCTCCGGCAACCTGGCGATGCAACGGTCGGCCAACGAGAACATCCGCGGCTATGCCAGCCGGGCGATCGCCGAGGCCAACGAGAATGCGTCGGCACTGTCGAAGTCGCGGTCGGAAGCCGGTGTCTCCTATGCGCCGGACGGCAGCATGGGGCCCAAGACGCAGAACCTGCTGGCCCAACTCAATGCGCTGCAGGGGCCTCAGTTCGATGCCGCATTCGCTCAGGCACAGCTCTCGGTGATGACGGATGCCGAGGCGCAGTACGGCGCCTACTCGCAGAACGGCAGGAGCGGCCCGCTGCGGCGCTACGCCCAGAACGTGCTGCCCAAGTCGAAGATCCAGCTGGAGTACGCCCGACGCAACGCCGGCGGCCGCTGACACCTCTCTGCCTCAGGTGGCTGCGCCCCAGAAGCGCCGGAGCGCGGACGCATCGCCGTTGAACAGGTTTCGATCGCAGTGGCTGACGCCCTGCACGATGGTGGTCTGACCGTAAGCCGGGCGTCCCGCGCTCTCGTCGCCTGCATACTGCCAAAGCCGCCATCCCGTTGCCTCCCACGCCAGCGGCACCTCGGGCGAGTCGTGGTAGTCGGCGACCCATAGGCCGCAGCGCGCGAGGATCGAGGCCGAGGTGATACGGGCGCCGAGACTGAGGCCTGAATTGGGCAGCGGTTCGCCGTTGGCCCAGGTCGGATGCACGTAGACGATCGGCAGTCGCCCGGTGGCGTCGGCGACCGCACGTACGAAGGCTTCACCCTGCTCGAGCGACATCGAGTTCGACGGATTGTTCTCATTGGCCTCGAGGTCGAGCGCCAACAGGGTCCGCGGGCCCGGCCGCGCCATGGAAAGGAAGAACGCTGCCTGCCGCTCGCCTGGCATTTGCCCAGTACCGAAATGGTAGGCGCCCCACAGCAGGCCCGCCGCTTCGGCCTGCGATCGCCGCCCGGCGTAGGCGGTGTCGGCATAGTCGCCGCCTTCGCTTGCCTTGTGGATGACGCCGAGAATGCCGCTCTGTCGTACCTGACCGAAGCTCGTGACGGTCACGCTTCGGCTAAGGTCGATCACAGCGTCGAGGCCGAGCGATGCGCGATCCGGCGGCGGCGGGGCGATCGGCATCTGATAGGGCGGCGCATTCGTCTGGTTGATGCTGCAACCTGCCGCTGCCGAAGACGCGAGACTCGATGAAAGTAGGGCTCTGCGAGAGATCATTCATCCGACAGTAGGAGGGCTGGAACGCGCCGTGTCCAGCCTCGCATCAGTCTGTCGATTGCCGATTGGCCGGCCGCTGACCGGCAGCTCTGGCGGCAGAGGACATGAACAGGTACTGGTCCGCACCCGCGGCGATACCTTCCTTGAATACGACGATGGCGCGCGCCTGGTCGCCTGCCTTCCAGAACGCCTCGGAGACATCTCGATAGACGATGCCGGTGGCACTCGCCCTTATCATGGGGTCCGTCAGGCTCAAGGCGCCTTTGGCCTGGATGAAGCTGCCTTCTCCGGCACGCCTGTCGCGGTCCAGGATCTGGTACGACGCCAGCGCGCCGTAAGCCAGCGCCAGCGTCCCGCACTCGACCCTGTTGGTTGGCGAGCATTTATCGGAGAATCGCTCGACCTCTTTCTTCGCCAGGCTTACCGCCGTTTTCTGGTCGCCGGCATCGGACGCTTGCAGGGCGGCCACCTGGTAGGAGTCGCTGGCGCAGGATGCCAGTAGCGCCAGTAGCGATAGACACGCCGCGACCACGACGACGTTCGTGAGCGCAGGCATTCGGAGAAGCGGCAAAATCGATAGCATAGTGCAAGGGAGATAAAACGTTGAACATGCTCATGTCTAATGTTTCCCCTTTCGTGCCGCCTCTCGGCTCGGCGCCCTACTGACAGCGGGCGTTCTGGCCCATACTCCCCGTCGGCTCCAAGACACCACTGGGGGAAGGTCGACATGGATCTCCATCTGCGCGGCAAGACCGCTCTCGTTACCGGCGCCTCCAAGGGCATCGGGCTCGCCTGCGCCAGGCAGCTCGCCGAGGAAGGGTGCCATCTGCACCTCGCGTCGCGCACCAAGGCCGACCTCGAGCGCGCCAAGGAGCAGATCCAATCCCGTCACAACGTGTCGGTGACGGTCCACCCGGTCGATCTCAGCAACGGCGACGCCGCGCGCTCGCTGGCGGCGGCCTGCAGCGATATCGACATCCTGGTGAACAATGCCGGCGCGATTCCCGCCGGTGACCTGCAGACGATCGACGAGACGCGTTGGCGCGACGCCTGGAATCTCAAGGTATTCGGCTACATCAACCTTTGCCGCGCCGTCTACCCCGCGCTCAAGGCGAAAGGCGGCGGCGTCATCGTCAATGTTCTCGGCGCGGCTGGCGAGCGGCCGACCTGGGGCTACATCGCCGGCAGCGCCGGCAATGCCTCGCTGATGGCCTTCACCCGCGGCATGGGGGGCACCAGCCTGGTCGACAACGTGCGCATCGTCGCCTGCAATCCCGGCCTGATCAGCACCGAGCGCATGGAGACGATGCTGCGCGCGACCGCTGCAACCAAGCTCGGCGATGCCGGGCGCTGGAGGGAGCTGATCCCCAAGCAGCCGCCGGTCGGAACCGCCGAGCAGTGCGCCGATCTCGTGGCCTTCCTCGCGTCGGACCGGGCCTCGCACATCGCCGGCACGGTCGTCACCATAGACGGCGGCGCGGCGCACTATGCCGGGGTCCTGTAGCTGGGATGCTGCAGAAAACTGGGTTCCCAAAGAAATTTGCAGGCGTCGTCCTGAAACGCGCATTTAAGACCCGGCAGCCCAGCAACTTTCCAGCCGCGACCGAGTTGTTCAGCCAGGCGGCACCAACAGCCGCCGGCAAAGGAACCCATGTTGTCGCGTGGCCTGTCGGCCCTCCTGATCGCCGGTTCCCTCTCGCTCGCGGGAGGTGCCCAAGCCTTCGATCGGACCTGCAAGCTTGCGCAGGAGACGCCGGGACAGGACGCAGCCCGCTGCATGGCGTCGATGACGGCTCCCGAAACCGTCGTCTATGGAACGCTTTCCGACCATGGCGAGCGTTACGACGCGCAGGGCAACCCGGTCGATCGCCAGGGCAACGTCATAGCGGTTCCCGCAGGACGCTCGGGATCGATTCGGGAAGTGTTCGTACTCGACCCCGTGCGACGCTAGGCCTGAGAGCCGCTTCAAGCCCTTAAGCTGCCGATTTTCGCTGTTCCGTGTGGACGGCGGTCAACACCATCTCCGAGCATTTTTCGCCGATCATGATGCACGGCGCATTGGTATTTCCGCTGGTGAGCGTCGGCATGATCGAGGCATCGGCGACTCGCAGGCCCTGCAGGCCGTGCACGCGCAGTTCGTTGTCGACCACGGCCATCGGATCGCCGCCCATCTTGCAGGTGCCTACCGGATGGTAAGTCGTCTCGGCATTGTTGCGTACCCACTCGATGATCTCGTCATCGGTGTTGAGGTGCGCGCCTGGTGCAATCTCCTCGCCGGTAATCTCTTTCAGGGGTGAAGTCGCCATCAGCTCGCGGCCTTTTCGGATAGCTGCCAGCAGGCCCTCGCGGTCGGCACGGGCCGACAGGAAGTTGAAGCGGATGGCCGGCGGCTCGGCCGGGTCTGCCGATTTGATGTGCACGGAGCCGGTGCTTTCCGAGCGCAGCACATTGACGTTCATGGTGATACCGCGGCGCTTTGCGACGCGGCGCTCACGACCGACCATTTCGTAGAGGAACGGCAGAATCGAGATGGTGGCGTCGGGCGATTCGAGCCCGGGCCGTGTGCGAAAATACATTCGGATCGGCACCGACGTCGTCGCCAGGAAGCCCTCGCCCCACAGCGCGTACTTCAGCGCCTCGCGCGCGAGCCTCCAGCCGCGCGCGTTGTCGTTGAAAGTAGCGTTGCGTGCCGTGATGGCGAACTTCACGCGCGGCGAATAGTGGTCGCGCAGGTTCTCGCCGACGCCTTTCAACTCGTGCGCGGGCACGATGCCGAGCGAACGCAGGCGCTGGCTCTGGCCGATGCCCGAGAGTTCCAGGAGCTTGGGTGAGTTGATGGAGCCGCTGCAGACGATGACCTCGTGCTCGGCCCGCGCCTCGCGCTTCTGGCCGTTCACGAGATAGCGCACGCCGACGCAGCGCTTGTCCTCGAGGACCAACGTCTCGGCAAGGGCACCCTGCTCGATCGCGAGGTTGCGACGGCCGCGCGCCGGGTCGAGGTAGCAGAAGGCCGTGCTCTGGCGACGACCTTTGGCGATCGTCACCTGAGACATGCCGATGCCTTCCTGGGTCTCGCCGTTGAGGTCGGGATTGAACGGCAGCCCGATCCTGTCGGCCGCCTCGATCATGGTCTCGAGCAACGGGATCTTGTGGCGCGGCGTGTCGGTGACGCGGAGCGGTCCTTTACGGCCGCGCAGCGCGTCCGAGCCGTTGTCGTAGTTCTCCATCCGCTTGTAGACCGGCAGCACGTCCTGCCAGCTCCAGCCGCGATTGCCGAGCTGCGCCCAGTGATCGTAGTCCTGCGCCTGGCCGCGGATATAGACCATCCCGTTGATCGAGCTGGAGCCGCCCAGCATCTTTCCGCGCGGTACTTCTATGCGGCGACCGCCCGAGCCCTCGTCGGGCTCCGAGGAGAAGCACCAGTTGACGGCTGGCAGGTCGATCATTTTGGAGACGCCGACCGGCACGCGCGACCAGAAGTAGTTCGAGCCCTCGGTGCCGGCCTCGAGCAGCAGCACGCGATGGCTGCCGCTCTCGCTCAGCCGCGCGGCGACGACGGCGCCAGCCGAGCCCGCGCCGACGACGATGTAGTCATATAAGCTTGTGCTGTTCGTCACGATTCGCGTTTCCCCGATGGGCGAGCTTGCGCATTCCTCACCTGGCCTAGCAAGGGGAAGTGTCCGCGCAGCGGACGGACGGCCATGGACCGCCGAATCGTTGTCGCCTATGACCTCTCCCTCGGCGTATGACGCCGACACTTTCCCGGTGAAATCGGGACGAGCATGGGGCGGAGGAGAAACATGGAATTCGATGTCATGACGCGCGCCACGACGTGGGACAACGTGGCCAGCCTGGCACGCCGCACCGAGGCCGCGGGCTTCTCCGGCATGCTGTTCACGGAGGGCCACCAGGTGCCGTGGATGAATATCGCGGCCGCCGCCCTGGCGGCGCCGTCCCTGCATTTCTCGACCGGCATCGCCATCGCCTTTGCCCGCAGCCCGATGGTTACGGCCGAGATCGCCTGGGAGCTGGCGCAGAACACCAAGGGCAAGTTCCGGCTGGGCCTGGGCAGCCAGGTGAAGGCGCATATCACCCGGCGCTACGGCAGCCCCTTCGACAAGCCCGCGCCGCAGATGAAGGACTATGTGCAGGCGGTGAAGGCCTGCCTGAAAGCCTTCCGCCGCGAGGGCCCGCTGCAGCATGACGGCCCTTACTACAAGATGAACCTTCTGACCGAGCAGTGGACGCCGCCTCGACACGCGTTCGAGGATGTCAAGGTCGACATCTCGGCGGTCGGACCGATCATGCTGCGGGTGGCGGGCGAGGTCGCCGATGGCGTGCATGTCCATCCCATGCATTCCATGCACTACATCAAGAATCGCCTGCTGCCCGGCGTCACCGAGGGCGCCAGGCGGGCCGGACGCGATGCGAAGGACGTCGACCTGATCGTTCCGGTGATCGTCGCGGCCGGCGACACGCCGGAAGAGCGCATGACGCCGATCAAGGAGGCGAAGACCACCATCGGCTTCTACGGCGCCACGCCGAACTACGCCTTCCAGTTCGATGACCTGGGCCATGCCGGCCTGCGCGACAAGCTGAGCGCCTGCCTGAAGTCCGGCGACAGCGCCGGCAGCCAGACCCTCATCACCGACGAGATCCTGGATCAGTTCGCCATCGTGGCGCGCTGGGACGATGTCGCCGACCGCATGCTCGAGCGCTACAGGGGGATCGCCTCGCGCCTGGTGATCTACCTTGCCTCGCACTGGCGCGAGGTCGATCCCAAAGTACTGGAGCGCTGGGGTGAGGTCGCACGCGCCGTGCGCAAGGCCGGTTAGAGGAGTGCTGCGAGCGATCTCGCGTGTGAACAACGAGTTCTCGCAATCAGCGTTCGCTCAGCGCATGCTCCGGCCATGAACAGCAAAGCGATCCTCGCCGCCCTCGCCTCTTCAGCCCTCGCCGCCTGCCAGTCCGCCAGCCAGATGGACCAGCGGCCACCGACCTGGACGGCCGCCTACCAGGCGCCGTGGGAGCCGCTGGCAAACTGCATCGTGGCACGTTCCCAGCGGCCGCTGCTGACCGTGACTCCGACCTTCTCGTCGGGCAGTGCGCAGATCGTCGTCGCCAATGCGGCTGGCGGCGTGATGGGCACGTTCAATATCCGCGGCTTGCCCGGTGGCGGCACCGAGGTCGCCTACCGCAGCGTCTATGGCGGGCCGACCACCGACGCCGGCGGGGACGCCAAGGACATCGCCGATCGCTGCGCGCGGCCATGAGGTAGTGCGGGCTGCAGGGCCACGCCCGTCTATCTGAACATCAACTCGCGATAACCGCCGGCCGCCACGTCGCCGGTGCGTCTGCGGTACTCGACCGCGCCTCCGTAGTAGCCCAGAACTCGACGCACCTGGCGGCCTTCGACGTTGCGATTGACGCCGGTCTGCCAGGAATTGACCTCGGCGAACAACAGTCCCTCGACGGCCTGCTCGACTTCGGCGACCCACGCCGCCACTTCACCTGCGCGCGGTTCGACACGGGACAGGCGGTTGTCGCGCATGAATCTCACGAGGTCGGTGATCCAGTCGACCAGTTCCTCGATGTTGCGCGGGATGTTGCCGCGCGCGGTGTGCGGGCCAAGGACCATCAGCATGTTGGGGAAACCTTCCGCCATCATCCCGAGAAAGGTCCTGGGCGTAGCGACCCAATCGTCCTTGAGGCGTCGGCCACCGGGGCCGACGATGTCGATACGGTCGTAGGGACCGGTGACGCCGTCGAACCCGGTGGCATAGATCAGTATGTCGAAGGCGAAGTCCTCGGCGCTGGTCCGGACACCTTCGGGCGTGATGCGCTCGATCGGCGTCTCGTTGATGTCGACCAGCCGCACATTGGCCTGGTTGTAGACCTCGAAATAGCGGGTCTCGAGCGGCAGGCGACGCGTACCGAAACCGTGGTCCTTGGGAGTGAGCTTGTCGGCGACCTTGGGATCGCGCACGCGCTCGCGTATCTTCTTGGCCATGAAGGCGCTGGCGAGCGCGTTGGCCTTCCTGTCGGTCAGGACGTCGGCGAAATTGCCGACCCAGATGCCGAAGCCGGGCTCGCCATAGAGCTTCTCCCAGAACGCCTCGCGCTCCTCGGCCGAAACCTCGAGCGCCTTGCGCGAATCGGTCTGGTGGATGAAGCAGGTGCTGGTCTGCCGACAACGCTCGAAGATCTCGGCATAGGAGGCCTTGATCCTCTTTTGCTCCTCCGGGGTGATGCGCCGGTTGTGCAGTGGCGCAGCCCAGTTGGGCGTGCGCTGGAAGACCGTGAGATGGCCGACTTCCGCGGCGATCGTCTGGATGACCTGGATGGCGGTCGCCCCGGTGCCGATGATGCCGACGCGCATGTCCGCAAGCGACACCCCCTCACGCGGCCAGCGCGCGGTGTGGAAGGCCCGGCCCTGGAAGCTGTCGCGGCCGGGAATGTTCGGCAGGGTGTAGGCCGAGAGCGGCCCCAGAGCGGTGATCAGGAGCCGCGCCCTCGCCTCCTCGCCGTTCTCGAGCTTGATCGTCCAGCGATCATCTGCCTCGTCGAAGCGCGCGGCAACGACGCGGCAGCCGAAGCGGATGTCGCGGCGCAGATCGAACTTGTCGGCAACGTAGTTGAGGTAGCGCAGCGTGTCGGGCTGGGCCGAGAAGTGCTCGGGCCACTCCCACTCCTGCAGCAGTTCCTCGGAAAAGGAGTAGCCGTACGACCAGCTCTCGGAATCGAAACGCGCGCCGGGGTAGCGGTTCCAGTACCAGGTGCCGCCGACATCGGTGCCGGCTTCGAAGACCAGCACGCGAAGGCCGAGGCCGCGCAGGCGATGGAGCTGGTAGAGGCCCGCGACGCCGGCGCCGATGATGATGACATCGGGTTCCGCGGCCTTGTTTGCCGGCGCTGCTGAAGCTTTCATGCCTCGATGATAGGCGACAGGCGCCACGTCAGTCGCCGGTGTCCTCCGCTACCTTTTCGCCCAGCGCGAGGTGGTTGGGCGCGGCCCCACCGCCCAGCCACAACCAATGTGGCCGGGCGATGCCGAAAACATCAGCTACCAGAACCGTCGCGAGCCGAACAGCGCCACCAGCGTGCGCTCGTCGCGGTGGCGTGCGCCGAGCGCGGCGCCGGCGCAGGCCGCGGCAGCCCCGATCGCCATTGTCGCGGCAGCCAGGAAGCCCGCGATCAACGTTGCCTTGCGAGCCTTGTCCGCAGCGTCGCGCGCCTTCTGCTCGGCGGCCTTCAGTTCGGTGAAGGCCTCGTCGACGCGCTTCTCGGCATCGGCCTGCGGCAGCCCGGTGCGCTGGCTCACCAGGCTGGCGAGCCAGGTGCGGTCACGCGCATCGAGTTGCGGGTTGTTGATATTGGCGGCGAAAGCACGCGCGATCGGCGCCGCGAGGTCGGCACGCGAGCCCGTGCCCGCGCCGCCGGCCGCGGCGGGAGCGGCAGCGCCGGGCCCCGGCGCCAGCAGGCGATCGACGGCATAGTCGGTCGGCTGCATGGAGATCTGCTGAAGCGCAGCAGGCGTCTGCGGATTCGCGGCCGCACCCGCGGCGCCGGCCGCGGTGACCGCGGTCGTGGCGCCACTGATCGCCTTCACCACGCCGCTCACGCCCGAGAGAGCGAGCGCGGCGCCAACGACGACTCCCAACGCCCAGACGGCGAAGCCGTGGCCGCCGTCGCGGAAATGCTTCTCGACGGTATCGCTGGTCGCCCATGGCGTGCGCATGCGGCCGGCGAGATAGCCGCCCGCGGAGAAGCTCGCAACGTGGACCAGCGCGGCATAGAGGCCGGCCAGTACGGCCAGCGCCTTCCCCGACAGGCCGGCATAGGGTTGCGGCGAGACGACACTGAGGCCGAGCGCCCCGCCGAAGGTCATCAGCACGACCATGAAGGCAAGCGCCCCCAAGGTGCCGACGATGATTGGCCCCCAATCGACATAGCGCCAACCGGGCGGATCCGATGCGATGACGGCGGCGGTGGGAGAGTTGGTGGTGGTGCTGGTGACGACGGCCATGTTGTCCTCCCTCAGCGCAGGCCAATGAGAGAAAGGATGAACATTACGACGACGACCAGGCCGACCAGATAGATGATGGCGTTCATGGACGAGGCTCCGTTCGAATTTGCGACGGAAACGTCGATGGGAAACAAAGGGTTCCCACCGCCACCGGGCGTTCGGTAACGGACCAAAGCGCGTCGGCGACGACGAACGGCTTTTCGTCTCGAAGCTGCAACTGGAGACATGCCGGGCGCCTTCATGTGACGCGGCGGGGCTCGCTCCATCGCCGACACCTTCACAGCATCGAAAGAGAGGCAGCAGAGCAATGGCACGGCTCGATTGGACGACGTTTCTCGCCATCCATCCCAAGGCGCACCTGCTGGCCGCGCAGGTCCCCGACCCTAGCGCGATCGCACTGAAGCGATTGCGCCGGCAGACCCAGGCGCTGATCGACGCTGAAGGTCCAATGGGCGACTATGCCACGGCGATCGTCCGCCACGACGACATCACCGAGATTCAGTGCGGCTTCGCCAACCGCACCGACGCCGACCGCGTCGGGGAGCGGCTGGGAGCGACGACCAAGACGGCCGGCCACGATTGGTCTAGCGAGCGGACCCTGCAGCTCGATGAGCGGGTCGAGCGCGCGCTGGAAGCGAAATCAACAAGGCGAAGGGCGGTGCGCCTCGCGGACCCGGAGTCTCTGGCTCGCTCGCGAATTTGATCCTGCGAGACCCGTTGCCTCTCGTATTGCGAAAATAGTCCGGGCATTCTTCATCGCGCGCAACATGCGATGAGGAAACCGTGACCATCGTCGTCCACAACGCCGTCATTGCGACGGTCGATGACCGGGACCAGCTGCACCACAGGGCCGCGATCGCCATCGAAGGCGATCGCATCGCTGCGATCGGGCCTGGCGACGAAATCCTGGCCCGCTATCCCGCCGCCGAGAAGGTCGATGGCAGCGGCAAGATGGTCATGCCGGGATTCGCCAACGTGCACACGCATTTCACCATGACGCTGGCGCGCGGCGTGTTCGAGGATCTTTCGCCACCGCACAAGCCGCCCTTCTCTGGCGGGCTGTCGCCGATCCCGCTGCCCGATATGACACCGGAGGAGCGCCGCACCATGGCGCTGCTCGGCGCCCTCGAGGCGCTGCGCAGCGGCACCACGCTGGTGCTCGAGGACACCAACAACGTAGAGGACTATGCCGACGCGCTTGCCGGCACCGGCATGCGCTTCCTGTTGAGCGAGCGCGCCTATGACCGCGTCGGCACGTCGATCGGTGATCCCGCGCCCTTCAAGCTCGACCGGGCGATGGGACAGCGCCACCTCCGGACCATCGAGGCGGCCCACAGGAATTGGAACGGCAAGGCAAATGGCCGCATCCGTATCGCAGCCTCGGCGTGGGCGCCCGACATGTGCTCGCCCGAGCTGCTGAAGGACCTGCGCGCGCTACAGCGGCAGCTCGACGCCTGGGCGACGATCCATTGCAATCAGATCTGGGGTGAGGTCGCGGCGGTGAAAGCTCATCGCAACCGCCTGCCCGCCGAATACCTGGCCGACCTCGGCTTCCTGCACGACCGGCTGGTGTGCGCCCATTGCCGCTGCATGGAGCCTGCCGAGGAGAAGCTCTTGGGCGAAGCGGGCGTTACCGTGGCCTTCAATGCCGCCATCGCCGCGCGGCGCGGCCTCAGCCCGCGCATCGCCGATCTCGAAATCTATGGCTGCACCATCGCCATGGGCTCGGACAACATGGCCGAGGACATGGTCGAGGTCCTGCGCACCGGACTGTTCATGGAACGCGTCCGGCGCGAGGACGGGCGCAATCCGACACCCGAGCAGGCGCTGCGCTGGGCGACGCGCAACGGCTACCGGGCGCTCGGCGTACCCGACGGCGGCTGGCTCAAGCCCGGCAACAAGGCCGATCTCATCGTCGTGGACCTGACCGGGGCGCACATGGTGCCGATGCTGCGCCCGGTCTCGACCTTCGTGCACCAGGCGCAGGCGCGCGACGTCGAGGCCGTCATGGTCGACGGCAACTGGCTGATGAAGGGTGGCAAGGTTCTGGCCATGGACGAGGAAGCCGTGCTTGCCGATGCGCAGCGGGTGGCGAACACCGCCTGGCCACGGCTGTTCGCCAAGCGAAGCGACCTCAAGATACCGGATGGGTTCTCGCCGGATGCCTTGCCGTGAGGCCGACGGGCGCGAGGTGACAGGCGGCGCCAAAATGCTAACTTTCCTCCCGGAGGAATGAAGGCATGCAGTTTGGTTTGTTCGGCGGCGCACGGACAAAGCGCGGTGTCGGCCTGGAGGACAGCCAGGGTTACGAGAGTTTCATCGACTATGTGATCGAGGCCGATCGGCTGGGCTTCAAGCAACTCTTCATGGTCGAGCACCACTTTACCGGCCAGGGCCAGGTGTCGTCGTCGATGACGGTGCTGGCCTATCTCGCCGCCCGCACGCGCCACATCCGGCTCGGCACCGCCGTGGTGGTCATGCCGTGGCACAATCCGGTGCTGGTCGCCGAGCAGGTCGCCACTCTCGATCTGCTGAGCGGCGGACGTGTCGATTTCGGGGTCGGCAAGGGCTACCGCCAGGCCGAGTTCGACGGCTTCTGCATCCCGATAGACGAGGCGACCGAGCGCTTCGACGAGGCGATGGAGGTCATCAAGAAGGGCTGGACCAGCGAGAACCGCTTCAGCCATCACGGCAAGCGATGGCACTACGACAACATCGTGATCGAGCCCGCGCCCCTGCAGCGGCCGCATCCGCCATTGTGGTTGGCCGCCGGCAGCCCCGACAGCATCCGCCGCGCCGCGCGCGAGGGTTATAACCTGCTGCTCGACCAGCTTGCCCAGACGGACCAGATCATCCGCCGCATCGCCCTCTTCAAGGAGGAGTGCCAGAAAGCCGGACGCGAGTACCATCCCGGC
The DNA here is from genome assembly GCA_902825855.1 of uncultured Rhodospirillales bacterium. Lineage (GTDB taxonomy): Bacteria > Pseudomonadota > Alphaproteobacteria > Reyranellales > Reyranellaceae > Reyranella. The sequence goes on from CADECW010000016.1 coordinate 19,013, forward strand.
CTGGTGGCCACGGCGCGCGCCCTGCAGATGATCCATAGCGACAGCGAACGCGCCGAAGCCTATGCCACGCGCAAGCGCGTGCTGTCGGTGATCGGCGACCTTGCCCGCGACAAGCTCGCCGAGCGCGTCGAGGACGACACTGCCCCGTTGCTCGGCACGCCCGAGGAGATCATCGCGCGCCTGAAGGAGCTCGAGGCCGGCGGCGCCACAAACATCCTGCTGGTCGATCCCAACGCCTCGGTACGCAACCTGCAGGCCTTCGCCCGCGAGGTCATGCCGTCGTTCCAGGCCTCCCGCTACGCCGCCGCCGAGTGACCCTTATGAGTGAGAAGTTCGCCTGGACGCCATCGCCCGTCCTGCCCAGGGAGCGCGTCTCCTTCGCCGATGTGAGCTACGAAGAGATGGTGCAGCGAGCGCACGCGCTCGCCCCAAAACTGGCGGCCCGCGCCGAGGCCTGCGAGAAGCTGCGCCGGCTGCCCGACGATACCGAACGCGACCTGCATGACGCCGGCCTGTTCCGCTTCGTGCAGCCCAAGCGCGTCGGCGGCGCCGAACTCGATGTCGGCATCTTCGTCGACGTCTGCGCGGCACTGGCGCGAGTCTGCCCTTCGACGGCGTGGAACGTCGGCAATCTCGGCAGCCATCACTGGATGCTGGGTTATTTTCCGCCCGAGACGCAGGACGAGTTGTGGGACACGTCGCTCGACGTGCTGATCGCCACCTCGCTCGCCTTCGCCGGCGGCCGTGGCCGCAAGGTCGATGGCGGATGGGAGGTGACGGGACGCTGGCCGCTCTCGTCGGGCGTCGACAACTCGGACTGGAACATGCTGGGCTTCATGGTGCGCGACGACAGCGGCGCCATCATCGACCAGCGCTTCGCGCTCGCCCATCGCTCGCACTACGAGATCATCGATACCTGGCATGCCGTGGGCCTCTGTGGCACCGGCTCGAAGGACGTCGCCGTCAAGGAGCTGTTCGTACCCGAGCGGCGCACGCTCTCGGCCTGGGCGTTCAACGGCAAGCCGCATCCGGGCTCGTCGGTCAACGACACGCCGCTCTTCCGCCTGCCGCTGCTGGCGCTCGGGCCCTACGTGCTGTCGGGCGTCATGCTAGGCTGCGCCCAGGGTGCCTACGACCTCGTGGTCGGCGCGGCGCGCAAACGCAACGCCACCAACACCGGCGTGCCTGTCAACGCCAATACGACCGTGCAGATCAAGGTCGCCGAGGCGAGCGCACGCATCGACAACGCCGAAGTGATCATGAAGCGCGCCTGCGAGCACGCCATGGCCGTCGCCCGCTCGGGGGCCGAGCCGAAGCACGAGGACAAGGTGCGCTATCGCCGTGACGCCTTCTTCGCCACGCGGGCCTGCCTGGAGGCGGTCGACATCCTGATGACGGTCGCGGGCTCCGGCGGCCTCTACACGACGGGACCGATGCAACGGCTGTTCCGCGACGCCCATGCCTGCAACGCCCACGTGATGTTCTCGCCCGAGATCCAGGGCGCGATCTTCGGCCAGAATGCGCTCGGCTCGCCGGGACCGGCGCCGCTGCTTTAGGTTCGCACTGCAACAAGACTTTGCCGTGCCACGGCGAGATGACAGCGCCCGTTGCAGCGGGCTAGGATTGCCCCCAACAAACAGGTTTCGGGAGGAACCCCTTATGCGCATCAAGCGTCGCACCTTCAACTCGCTCGCTGTGGCGGGCGCGGCCACCGGGCTTGCCGGAACGGCCAACGCGCAGGCCAAGCCGCTCACGGTAGGCTTCGGCATGGCGCTGACCGGCGGTCTCGCACCCAACGGCAAGGCGGCGCTGCTCGCCATGCAGATCGCGACGGAAGAGATCAACGCCAAGGGCGGCATCCTCGGCCGGCCGGTGAAGCTCGTCTTCTACGACGACCAGTCCAATCCCTCGACGGTGCCTGGCCTCTATACGAAGCTGATGGACGTCGACAAGATCGACATCGTGGTGAGCGGGTACGCCACCAACATGATCGCGCCGGCGATGCCGGTGGTGATGCAGAAGGATCGCACCTTCTTCGCGCTGTTCGGTCTCGATGTGAACTCCGAGTTCAAATACAATCGCTACTTCTCGATCCAGCCGGCTGGCGGGCCAAAGCCCAAGGAGGCCTTCGCCGAGGGCTTCTTCGAGGTGGCGATGGCGCAGAATCCCAAGCCCACGACGCTCGCCATGATCGGCGCCGACGCCGAGTTCCCGCGCAATGCGCTGGAAGGCGTGCGCAACATCGCCAAGAAGTACAATCTCAAGATCGTCTACGACAAGAACTACCCGCCGGCGACGGCCGACTACACGCCCGTCGTGCGCGCCGTGGCGGCGACCAATCCCGACATCTTTTTCGCGGCGTCGTATCCGCCCGATTCGGTGGGCATCATCCGCGCCAGTCACGAGATCGGCTTCAAGCCCAAGATCTACGGCGGCGGCATGGTCGGGTTGCAGGCGACGGCCATCAAGACCCAGCTCGGGCCACTGCTGAACGATATCGTCGTCTACGACTTCTGGCTGCCGTGGGCGGGCTTCGCCACGGATGCCGGCCGCGAATTCGTGAAGAAGTACCAGACCAAGTCGGCCGAGGCCGGCGTCGATCTCCTGGGTTACTACCTGCCGCCTTTCGGCTATGCCCTGATGCAGGTCGTCGAGCAGGCGGTGACGGCTGCGGGCACGACGGAGGACGCCAAGCTTGCCGACGCCCTGCGCAAGGGTACCTTCAAGACCATCGTCGGCGACTTCAAGTTCAACGCCGGAGGCGAGTGGGAGGTCGCGCAGGTCATGGCCGTCCAGTTCCAGGGCGTGCAGGGCAACGGCGTGGAGCAGTTCACGAACCCCAAGACCGAAGTCATCCTGTGGCCGACCAAGTACAAGACCGGCGACATCGTCTATCCGTACAATCCCAAGAAATGATCGCGGAGGCGCGCCACCACGGCGGCGCGCCCACGGCTAAGCCCCGAGATAGAATTCGCGGATCAGCTCGTTGTTGTTCAGCGCGTCGGCGGATTCGCCTTCGAACGCGATCTTGCCGTGGACGATGACATAGCCGCGGTCGGCGATGCGGATGGCCTGGGTGAAGTTCTGCTCGGCCATCAGGACGCTGAGATTGTAGCCTTCCTTCAGCTCCTTGATCTTGTCGATGGTGCGGCTGACCAGCAGGGGCGCCAGGCCGACCGAAGGTTCGTCGATCAGCAGGATGCGCGGCGCCGACATCAGCGCGCGCGCCAGAGCCAGCATTTGCTGCTCGCCGCCCGACATGCTGCCGGCGAGCTGGCTCGCCCGTTCCTTCAGCCGCGGAAAGGTTTCCAGGCAGAAATCGAGATTGCGATTGATCACCGAGCGCGCCTTGGGCCGGAAGGCGCCCAGCAGCAGGTTCTCGGTGACCGTGAGCTTGGGAAACAGCCTGCGACCCTCCGGCACGAAACCGATGCCGAGATCGACGATCTCCTCGGTCGAACGCCCGACCAGCTCGTGATCGTTGCCGTCGATCGTGGCTTTGATGCTGCCCTTGGATGGCCGCACCATGCCCATGACCGACTTCATCAGCGTCGACTTGCCGTTGCCATTGGTGCCGAGCAGCGCCACGGTCTCGCCGGCCCCGACCGCAAGCGAGACGCCCTCGAGGACGCGCACCGCGCCATATCCCGCGTCGATGCCGGCGATGGTGAGGCTATTCGCCAAGGTAGGCCCTCACGACTTCAGGTTCGCGCACGACGTCCTTGGGATTGCCATCGGCGATCTTCTTGCCGGCCACCAGCACGGCCAGCCGCTGGGAGAATTCCATCACCGCCCGCATGATGTGCTCGATCATGATCACGGTGACGCCCTGCCCGTTCAGCCGGATCAGGAGCGCGATGATCTCGTCGACCTCGGCATGGCTCAGCCCGGCCATCGCCTCGTCGGCGATCAGGAGCTTGGGGTCCGCCGCCATGGCCCGGGCGAGCTCGAGCTTGCGCATCTCGATCTGCGTGAGGTCGCGCGGCATCTGGCGCACCTTGCCCGCCAGTCCGACCATGCTCAGCAGTTCGAGGCAGCGCTCGTCGATCGCCGCCCCGTGCAGATGCCCGCCGGCCCGCGCGTTCACCGAGTAGAGGATCGGGATGCGCACATTCTCGGCCAGGGACAGGCTGACGAAGGGCCGCGGCAGCTGGAAGCTGCGCGCCACCCCGCGGCGGGTGCGCTGATGCGCCGTCAGGCCGTCGAGCGGCTGGTCGGCGAAACGCACGCTGCCGGTCTCGTTTTGCATGGTGCCGCAGATACAGTTGACCAGCGTCGACTTGCCCGAGCCGTTTGGCCCGATCAGGCCGAGCCGCTCGCCCGGCTGGACTTCGAGGTCGATGCCGTCGAGCGCCACGAAGCCGCCGAATCGCTTGCCGAGTCCCGCGACCTGCAGCAGCGCGGTCATTTGCGCTTCCTCTGGAACAGGCCGACGATGCCCTGCGGCGCCAGGATGACGAAGGCCACCATCAGCACGCCGGCCACCAGGACGTTGATGGCCGACGAGATGGTGACGCGCAGATACTCCTGCAGGCCGCCGACCAGCACCGCGCCGACCACCGGCCCGAGCCAGCTCCCGGTGCCGCCGATCAGCGGCATGGCGATGGCGTTCACCGCGTAGTTCAGGCTGAAGCCGGAGGCCGGGTCGAGATAGGTCACGTAATAGGGCAGCGGAGCGCCGGCCATGCCCATGAAGCCGCCGCTCAGAGTCGTGGCGATCAGCTTCAGCCGCAACGTCGGCACGCCGGAAGCCTCGGCTGCCGCCTCGTCGTCACGGATGGCAGCGAAGCCGTAGCCCAGCGCCGAGCGTTCGATGGCGCGCGCCGTCGCCAGGACGACGACACACATGCCGAGCATCAGCAGGAACAGGTATTGCACGTATTCGCCGCCGATCAGCGGCGCCACGCGCGGGCGCAGCACGTAGGCGCCGCGGGCGCCGCCGACGAAATCCCAGTTGGTGATCAGCGTCTGCACCACCACGGCCAGCGCCAGCGTGGCGATGGAGAAGAACACGCCGCGCAGGCGCAGGGTCAGATAGCCGGTGCCGAGCCCGACCAGCCCGGCCAGTGCGCCGCCGATCAGGATCATCACCGGCAGGGGCATCGCCGGCACCAGCTTGTGCAGCACCACGGTCGAATAGGCGCCGATGGCAAAGAAGGCGGTGACGCCGAAATTCACGTACCCGGTGTACCCGCCGAGAATGTTCCAAGCCGTCCCCAGCACGATGTACTGCGCCACCACGTAGGCCATGAAGAAGGCGTAGCTGTTGTTGAACCAGCGGCCGATGGCGAAGATCACGGCGCCGACCGCGATCAGCGCCAGGATGAACGGCAGCCCGCGCAGGCCCGGAGCGGCGGCGACAGCCGTCTTATCGACCAAGGATACCACTGGGCCGTACCGCAAGGGTGATCAGCAGGATGCCGAAGGCCACCGCCGGTGCCCATGACGGCCCGAAGAAGGTGGCGGTGAGGCTCTCGGCGATGCCGAGCGTCATGGCAGCGATCACCATCCCAGGAAAGCTGCCCAGCCCGCCCAGCACGACGATGGCGAAGACGCGACCGATATATTCGCGCCCGATCGAGGGCTCGACCGGCTGGATGATGATCAGGCAGGCGCCGCCCAGGGCGGCGGTGGCGATCGACAGACCGAAGGCGATGCGCTTGATCTTGACCGGATTGGCCGCCATCAGGCGCAGAGCACCCTGGTCCTGCGCAACCGCCTGGACAGCCCGGCCGACGAAGGTGCGCGACAGGAAAAGCTGCAGGCCGACCACCATGACCATCGCCACCAGGAAAGGCACCAGCAACCGGAGCGGCAGATCGAACAGGCCGAGTTTGATGCTGGGGCCGATATAGGCCGCCTGCACGGTGCGGTAATCGACGCCGAAGGTCAGGACGAGCACGACCTCGGTGATGAACAGCAATCCGAAGAAGAAGGACAGGCCGCGCAGCGACTGGTCGTCACGTCGCTCGAAAGCGACGTAGTAGACTTGATAGGCCAGCATGCCGAGCAGGTAGAAGACCGGCAGCGCGATCACCGCGCCCAGGATCGGATCGATGCCGAACACCGTGTTGCCGATGAAGGCGGCGTACGAGCCCAGCAGGATGAAAGCCGGGTGAGCAATGTTGACGATGTCCAGCAGCCCGAAGGAGATGGCAATGCCCACCGATACCGCGGCATAGAAACCGCCGAGCAGCAGCCCGGAGACGATGGCATTGACGAGAAGATTGGCCGAGCCGTCCATGCCCGACGCTCAATCCGCGTGCATGACGACGGTTTCGCAGGCCTGCGCAGACATTGTGCCTCCCCTTGTGCGCACCCCTGTCGGATGCGGCCGTGGCGATGTTTCCGCCTTCGTGCGCAGTTGGCGCAGAAAGCAGGATGGCCAACCGGCAGGCATTTGACAATGGCCTCGGATCAAAGACGACGCATCGACTTTGTGCCATAACCCCCGGATGCCATTAGCTCCACCCGTCGGGGTCGTAATTGCCAACCACAACGACTGTGCCTTCGTCGAGAAGGCGATCGAGTCGGTGGCCCGCCAGACCGTCCGCGATCTGCAGGTCGTCGTGGTTGACGATGCCTCCACGGACAGCTCGGACGAGTGCGTTCGCCGCTGCCTTGCGCGGCTGGGCGACAAACGGTTTCGCTACGTGAAGCTCGGGGCCAACTTCGGCCAGGCCGGCGCGCTGCGCCGCGGCATGGCCGAGCTCGACACGCCGTTCGTCTGCTTCCTCGATTCCGACGATATCTGGTACGACGATTTCGTCGCCCGCCATCTCGCGATCCACATGAACGCCGACTTCCCCGTCGCACTCACCTATTGCGACTCGCACATCATCGACGCCCACGACCGCATGCTGGCGGGCACCGCCTGGTGGTTCGATTCGGACAAGCCGCAGGCCAAGGCACTGAGGCCGATCGCGCCGACGCTGACGCCGGTCTTCGATGGCGCTCGCGGCGAGCTCACCTATCCGCGCAGCCACGCCGTCACCTTCCATCCTCAGTGGACGCCGAACGGCGCCACGAACACGACGGCGAGCATGATGTTCCGGCGCGCCTTCGTCGATCTCGTGCTGGTGCCGCCGAGCCAGGAGCTCAAGCTCTACGTCGACTTCTATCTATCGACCTTCGCCTGCCTGATGACCGGCGCAATCGCCATCCATGACGCGCTGTACGGCTATCGCATGCATGGCGCGAACAGCCATTCCAACGCCACTGTGCCGGGCGGCGCCTACAACTCCGCCAACCGCGAATGGGAGCCGATCCGCCGCTACATCCTGAAATTGGTGCAGCGAGTCCTGCGCGACGAGGCCGACGCGTTGCGGATGGCCTTTGGCGAGCAGCGGCACGCGATCGCCGAACGGTTGATGGCGGACGCCGTTGGCGCGCTGCCGGGCGCCCGCCGGGCGCCGGCAAGGACGCGGCTGCCCGAGCTGATGCGCGGCCTTCTGGGCGACGGCTTGTCGCGCCTCGGCCTTCGCGGACGATCGTAATGATGGCAGGCCGACACGCAGCGAGCGACCGGCCGCACTCCCTGGGTCAGCCTCGCCTCATGGCGGGGGAGCGGCGCAAGAGCGCCGTGTTCACCGGCGTGGCGCGCGACTGTGCAGCGCATCTGCCAGGTGTGCTCGAGAATCTCGGCCGATTCGCAGCGACGTATGAGGCGGCGTCCTTCGTGTTCGTGGTCAGCGACAGCAAGGACGACACGCGCGCGATCCTCGAGCGATGGCTGGCCGACGGACGACGCGGCCAGGTGATCGATCTCGGCGCCCTGGAAGGACGGCTGACAAAGCGCACCGAACGCATCGCCTTCGCGCGCAACGCCGGCCTCGACGTGATCGCTCGCGGTGAAGGTGCCACCTGCGATCATCTGGTCGTAGCCGACCTCGACGACGTCCTGGCGAGGCCGGTCGACGCCGACGCCTTGGCCCGGGCAGCCGCGTGGCTGGACGCCGATCCGGCGCGCGCCGGCGTCGTCGCCAACGCCAAGCCCCGCTATTACGACGTCTGGGCGCTGCGCCATGAGCGCTGGTGCCCGGACGATTGCTGGCATCCGATCTGGGGGCGTCCGAGCGGCGAGACTTTCGAAGCGGCCAAGTTTCGCGAAGTGTTCACGCGCCAGATCGAGATTCCACCGTCGCTGCCGCCGGTCGCCGTGCGCTCGGCCTTCGGCGGGCTCGGCGTCTACCGGCTGGCCGCAGCCCTTGCAGCCCGCTATTGCGGCCTCGACGGCGAGGGCCGCGAAATCTCCGAACACGTCGCCTTCAACTCGGCGATCGGCGGCACGATTCACATCTTCCCGGCGCTGCAGGTGCACGCGCCGCGCCAGCATCTCTACCAGCCGTCGGACTTCAAATGGCGCTGGCGCATGACCATGAGGGCGCGGCGGGTGGCGGAGATGGTGCAGCCGCCGTGGCGCCGGATGCTGGTTCCGAGATGAAGGTGCTGATCGTCGATCCGGCGGTGCATTCGCTGGGCGGCCACCACTTCAATGCGGTGCAACGCCTGCAGGGTGAGCTTGCGAGACTGGGCGTGGCCGCGCCCTGCCTGGGTTCGGCCTATGCCGATCGGCGCGTCATCGACGAGCTGGCCTGCACGCCGACATTCGGGCGGTCGGTGTACGGACGATCCTACGCAGCGCCAAACGAGTTCGCCGACAGCGTCGAGGAGGCCAGCCGGCAACTGGCCCAGGCGATGCGACAGTCAGGCATGCCGGATCTCCTCATTCTGCCCTGTTGCGATCAGGTGTCGGCAATGGCGCTGGCGCGACAGCTGAAGCGCTCCTGGCTGCGTCGGCCACGCGTGCTGATGTGGCTGCTCTATGGACCGCATCACCTGAAGACACCCGGCGATGGCGCCACGGCGGAGCTGGACGGCGAAGCACGCGCCGCCTTCGCCGCTCTCGCCGCCAGCGCCGGCGGTGTCGAAGCCTACTGCGAGACCGCGGCGATGGCCGACTTCTATCGCGGCCTCGTGCCGTTCGATGTCGGCGTCATGCCGGGCCCAGGGCTGCCCGCGCACGCCCGCGTGGCCAAGCCAGCCGGCGGACCGCCAGTCGTGTCCTGCATCGGCTTCGCCAATCGCGCCAAGGGCTATCGCCTGCTGCCCCAGGCCGTGCAGACCGTCCTCGACCGTAATCGCGACGCCGCGTTCATGATCCATGGCATCGTCCAAGGATCGGATGCCGAGGCCGACCAGCCGCTGTTCGATCGCCTGGCCGAGTTCGGCGAGCGCGTGCAGGTTCACCAGCAGGTGCTTGGCTCCGACGAGTATCTAACCCGCCTGGCCGAGGCCGATCTTTTGCTGTTGCCCTACGACCCTGACGTCTATCAGCGGCGCGGTTCGGGGGTGTTCACGGATGCTCAACACGTCGGCATACCCGTCGTCGCCCCGAAAGATTGCGCCTTCGCCCGGCCTGCCTTCGACGGCGGCTGGGGGGTGGCGATGAGGGAATATGACGGCCAGAGCCTTGGTGTTGCGATCCTCGAGGGGCTCGATCGACTGGGCTCGCTCAATGCCTGCGCGACCCTCGCCGCCAGCCTGGCGCGCGACGACCTGACCCGCGTGCTCGATGCCTCGATCAAGCGCGTTGCCGACAGGCCAGTCGGTTTCCTGCGCCATTTTCGACCAAGAAACATCTCACCTGTCTGAGGTTAGGGCGAGGGCGTCTCCGATGCGGCGCCGTCGCCCTTACCTTTCTTCCTGGGCGTCAACAGCCTGAAGAACAGCGGCACGAACAGGATGGCCACGAAGGTCGCCGCCAGCATGCCGCCGATCACACCTGTGCCGATCGAATGGCGGCTGGCCGAGCCCGCGCCGGTGCTGATGGCAAGCGGCAACACGCCCAGGATGAAGGCGAGCGAGGTCATGATGATCGGTCGGAAGCGCAGTCGCGCCGCCTCGAGCGCCGCGTCATACACCGAGCGCCCCTGCTGGTAACGCTGCGAGGCGAACTCGACGATCAGGATGGCGTTCTTGGCGGCGAGCCCGATCAGCGTCACCAGGCCGATCTGGAAGTAGACGTCGTTGTCGAGGCCGCGCAGCCAGATCGCAAGCAGTGCGCCCAACACGGCGAAGGGTACGGCCGTCAGCACGGCAAGCGGCAGTGACCAGCGCTCGTACTGCGCCGCCAGGATCAGGAACACCATGATCAGGCCGAATACGAAACCCAGCTGGCCCGAACCGCGAGTCGCGAGTTCCTGGAAGGCCGAGCCGATCCACCCGATGGTGAAGTCGCTCGACACCGTCTTGGCGACGACATCCTGCATGGCGGCGATCGCCTGGCCCGACGAATAGCCCGGCGCCGGGCCGCCCAGGATCTTGGCTGCCGGAAAGATATTGAAGCGATCGACCGTGTCGGGTCCCAGGATGCGTGTGAAAGTCACCAGCTCGTTCAACGGTACCATGGCGCCGCTGTCGGAGCGCACGAAGACATGGCGCAGGTCGTCGGGCGATTCGCGGAAGTCGGATTCGGACGACAGGCTGACGCGATAGGTGCGGCCGTACAGCGAGAAGTCGTTGACATAGAGGCTGCCGAACGAACTCTGCATGGTCTCGAAGATGACGTTGATCGGGATGCCGAGCGCGCGCGCCTTGTCGCGATCGACGTCCGTGCGGTACTGCGGAACCGCGGCGGTGAAGGTCGTCTGAACGCCGCGCAGCTCGGGCCGCTGGTTCGCCGCGGCCACCACCTTGTTGGTCGCCTCGGCAAGGGCGCTCAGCGAGCCGCCCGAACGGTCCTGCAGGAAAAACTCGAAGCCGCCGGTGACGCTGATGCCGATGATCGGCGGCGGATTGAAGCCGATGACGATGCCGTCCTTGAAGTTGGCGTTGATGGCCGCCAGAGCCGGAGCGACATTGCGCGCATCCTGCCTGGGATCGGTGCGCTGCGACCAGTCCTTGAGCGTGACGAAGGAGATGCCGGAGTTGGTCTTGAGCGCGCGCGACAGGAGGTCGAAGCCCGAGAAGGTGACGACATTGGCCACCGCCGGGTTCTTCATCAGCGCTGCCGTCGATTCCCTGGTGACATCGCGGGTGCGCGAGATGGCTGCGGCGGGCGGCAGCACCGTCACCATGAACACGTAGCCCTGGTCCTCTGCCGGCACCAGGCTGCCCGGAATGCGCTGGAACAGCGCGAACACCGCACCCAGCACGAGCACGAAGCCCATGCAGCCCAGTACCGAGCGGCGCAGCAGGAAGCCGACGCCGCCGGTGTAGCGCGCCGTCAGCCAGGCGAAGAAGCGGTTGAACCAGGCGAACGGCCGCCACGGTGGCCCGTGCGCGGGCTTCATCAGAAGTGCCGCCAGCGCCGGCGTCAGCGTCAGCGCCACGATGCCCGAGATCACCACGGAGACGGCGATGGTGACGGCGAACTGCCGATAGAGCTCGCCCGCCAGGCCGCCCAGGAACGACACCGGGATGAACACCGCGCACAGCACCAGGACGATGGCGATGACAGGGCCGGTCACTTCCTGCATGGCCTGGATGGCGGCTTCGCGCGGACCCTTGCCCTCGCTCGACATGATGCGCTCGACGTTCTCAAGCACCACGATGGCGTCGTCGACGACGATGCCGATCGCCAGCACCAGGCCGAACAGGGTCAGCAGGTTGATGGAGAAGCCGAGCATGTACATCCCGGCGAACGTGCCGATGATCGACACCGGGATGGCGATGACCGGGATGATCATCGCCCGGACGCTCTGCAGGAACAGGAACACCACCAGCACCACGAGGGCGATCGCCTCGGCAAAGGTGATGGCGACCTCCTCGATCGAGACCTCGACGAAGCGCGTCGTATCGAACGGGATGTCGTAGCGCAGGCCGACGGGGAAGCGCTTGGCGATCTTCTCCATGGCCTCCCTCACCTCGGCCGCAACCTGAATGGCGTTGGCGCCGGGCTGCAGGTAGACGGCGATGGGGACCGCCGGCGAGCCGTTGAAGGTGCCGGAGAAGCCGTAGAGCAGCGCGCCGAGCTCGACGCGCGCCACGTCCTTGAGCCTCAGCGCCCCGCCATTCTCTTCCGAGCGGATGATGATGTCCTCGAACTGGGTGCGGTCGACCAGCCGCGGCGGTGTCGTCACCGAATAGGTGAAGACCTGCGGCCGCGTCATGGGCTCCTCGCCGAAGCGGCCGGCGGCGAACTGCTGGTTCTGCTCGCGCACCACGGCGGCGACGTCGGCCGGGGTGAGGTTGTATTGCGCGAGCTTGTCGGGCCTGAGCCAGATGCGCATCGAATAGTCCGAGGCGCCGAACAGGGCGGCGTCGCCGACGCCCGGCAGGCGGCGCAGCTCGTCGAGCACGTTCACCAGTGCGTAGTTGCTGATGTAGATCGTGTCGTAGCGGTTGTCCGGCGACGACATGGTCAGGACCTGCAGGATCGCGGTCGAGCGCTTCTGCACGACCAGGCCCTGGCGGCTGACCTCGCCGGGCAGCAGCGGCAGGGCGCGCTGCACGCGATTGTTGACGTTGATGGCGTTCTGGTCGGGGTTGGTGCCGATCTCGAAGGTGACGGTCAGGCTCATCGTGCCCGAACCCGTCGAGGTCGACTGCATGTAGAGCATGCGCTCGACGCCGTTGATCTGCTGCTCGAGCGGCGCAGCGACGGTGGCGGCAACGGTCTCGGCGGTGGCGCCCGGATAGGTCGCCGAGATGACGACCTCGGGCGGCACGATCTGGGGGTATTGCGAGATCGGCAACACCCGCATCGACACGAGGCCCGCCAGCACGATCACGATCGACAGGACGGACGCGAAAACCGGCCGGTCGATGAAGAACTTCGATATCATTGCTTGCCGGCCTCGCCAGGAGGCTTGAAGGGCACCGGATTGACGACATTGCCCGGCCGGACCCGGATCACGCCGTCGACGACGATGCGGTCGCCGGCCGCCAGTCCCTTCCGCACGATGTAGCCGCCGGGAAGCTCGCGGTAGATACGGATGTTGCGCGCGCGGGCGACGTTGTCCTTCTCGACCAGGTAGACGAAAGGCCCGAGCGGCCCCTGCGAGATGGCGATCTTCGGCACCACGATTGCGTTCGGCATGACGATGCCCGTCATCTTCACGCGCACGAACTGGCCGGGCAGCAGGGCGCCGTCGGTGTTGGGAAAGATGGCGCGCGTCAATATCGTGCCGGTGCGCGCATCGACGGTGCGCGAGCGCGTGTCGACGGTGCCGGTATGGGGATAGACCGCGCCGTCGCCGAACTGGAGCTCGACCTTGACGTTCTTGGAGTCGAACAGCTCTTCCGGCGACTTGTCGATCTCCTGAAGCTGGCGCAGTTCCGAGTCGGTGAACGTGAAGTTGACGTAGGCCGGGTCGAGCTGGGTAATGGTGGTGAGCAGAGTGTCCTGCGACTTGATCAAGCTGCCTTCAGCCGGCGACACCAGGCTCGTCGGGCCCTTAACCGGGGCCTTCACGGTCGTGAATTCGAGATTGAGCTTGGCCGTCAGCACGTCGGCCTCAGTCGACAGCACCGCCGCACGCGCCTGGTCGCGCGAAGCGACGGCATCTTCGTAGGCTTTCTGGGTGGCGACCCTTTGTGCCGCCAGGCCCTCCTGGCGCTTGAAATTCTCCTCGGCCTGAATGAGGGCAGCCTTGGCCTGTGCCGCCTGCGCATTGGCGCGCGCCAGCGCGGCTTCGTAGGTGCGCGGATCGATGCGGAACAGGACCTGGCCGACATCGACGACGGCGCCCTCCTGGAACTCGCGTTTGAGGAGCACACCGCCCACCTGGGCACGGATCTCGACGACGCGGAAGCCCGCGACACGACCGGAGAAGTCGAGCGGCAGGGGAACGTCGGCCGCGGCAACCTCGACCACGCCGACCTGGGGCGGCGGCGGCGCCGTGGCCGCCGGCGCGGGCTTGGGCCGATTCCACCAGAAGACCGCGGCAACCGCGATCGCGGCGATGACGGCGACCGCAACGATGCGTCCCGCCCAACGCGCTATCATAGACTCATTCCCTTCCCTGTCGGCCGGCTTTAACGTCTCCCCTTTCAACCTGGGGGAGTCGCCATGGCACTATATGAACTCAGAACATACACGCTTTATGTCGGCAAGATGGCCGAAGCCGTCAAACTGTACCAGCAGTTCGGCTATCCGGCGTTCCAGAAGGGCGGCCACGACAAGCATCTGATCGGCTATTTCCAGGGCGATACGGGGACCATCAACCAGATCATCCATCTGTGGAAATTCGAGGATGACGCCGAACGACGGAAGCACTGGGCCGCCGTGGCAGCCAATGCCGACTTCACCGAAGGCTTTGCTCCCAAGTTCCGGCCATTGCTCATGACGCAGGAAGTGAAGCTGATGCACGCCGCACCGTGGGGACCTCACCCCTAGTGCAACCGATGCACGGCTGATGGCACGGGGCTTGCTGCTGTCGAGCGAGCCCCGTGTCGTCAGAGGAGTTTTCGATGGATATCGGCGTATTTATTCCGATCGGGAACAACGGCTGGCTGATCTCGGCCAACTCTCCGCAGTACATGCCGACCTTCGAGCTCAACAAGCAGATCGTCCTGAAAGCCGAGCACTACGGGCTGGATTTTGCCCTGTCCATGATCAAGCTGCGCGGCTTCGGCGGCAAGACCGAGTTCTGGGACCACAACCTCGAATCTTTCACTTTGATGGCAGGTTTGGCGGCCGTGACCAAGAGCATCCAGCTCTATGCCTCGGTCGCGGTGCTCACGATCCCGCCGCCCATCGTGGCGCGCATGGCATCCACCATAGATTCGATCTCGGGCGGCCGGTTCGGCGTCAATATCGTCTCGGGCTGGGCCAAGATGGAATACGAGCAGATGGGTCTGTGGCCGGGCGAGGCGCACTTCGCCAAGCGCTACGACTACAGCACGGAATACGTCACCATCCTGCGCGAGCTGTGGGAGACCGGCACGTCCAACTTCAAGGGCCAGTACTTCCAGATGGAGGACTGCAAGCTCTCTCCACGCCCCCAGGCAGACATGAAGATCGTCTGTGCCGGGCAGAGCCCGCGCGGCATGGAGTTCGGTGCGACCTACGGCAACTACAACTTCACCCTGGGCAAAGGCGTCAACACGCCAACGGCGCATGCGCCGACCAACGAGGCGATGGCGGCGGCCGCCGCCAGGACCGGCCGCGACGTCGGCAACTACGTGCTGATGATGGTGATCGCCGACGAGACCGACGAGGCCGCCATGGCCAAGTGGAAGCATTACAACGAAGGCGCCGACATGGGCGCGCTCGCCTGGATGGCGGGCGAGGCCAATGCCGATCCCAACGCATCCGACGACGGCACGGCCAAGCGCATCTCGGCCCCCGAAGGCGCTATCAACTTCAACATGGGCACGCTGGTAGGTTCCTACGCCTCGGTGGCGCGCATGCTCGACGAGTGCGCCAGCGTGCCGGCGACCAAGGGCATCATGCTCACCTTCGACGATTTCCTGATCGGCATGGAGCAGTTCGGCCAGCGCATCCAGCCGCTGATGAAGACCCGCGCGGCAAAGCTCAAGCAGGTCGCCTGACCTCGATGGACATCGGCGTCTTCATCCCGATCGGCAACAACGGCTGGCTGATCTCGACCAGTTCGCCGCAGTACAAGCCGACCTTCGAGCTCAACAGGCAGATCGTGCAGCGCGCGGAGCACTACGGCTTCGACTTCGCCCTCTCCATGATCAAGCTGCGCGGCTTCGGCGGGAAGAGCGAGTTCTGGGACCACAATCTGGAATCGTTCACGCTGATGGCGGGACTGGCCGCCGTCACCGAGCGCATCCAACTCTATGCTTCGGTCGCAGTGCTGACGATCCCGCCCGCCATCGTGGCGCGCATGACGTCGACCATCGATTCGATATCGGGCGGGCGCTTCGGCATCAACATCGTCTCCGGCTGGGCCAAGGCGGAGTACGAGCAGATGGGCTTGTGGCCGGGCGAGGAGCACTACGACAAGCGCTACGACTACTCGACGGAATACGTCACCATCCTTCGCGAACTCTGGGAGACCGGCACGTCGAACTACAAAGGCCAGTACTTCCGGATGGAGGATTGCAAGCTCTCGCCCAGGCCGCAGGCCTATGTGAAGGTCGTGTGCGCGGGGCAAAGTCCGCGCGGCATCGAGTTCGGCGCGGGTTACGGCGACTACAATTTCGTCGCCGCCAAGGGCATCAACACGCCGACGGCGCACGCGGCGACCAACCTCGCGATGGCCGAAGCCACCGTCAGGACGGGCCGCGATGTCGGCAACTACGTGCTGTTCATGGTGATCGCCGACGAGACCGACGCGGCGGCCGAGGCCAAGTGGCGGCACTACAACGATGGCGCCGACCTCGACGCGATGGGTTGGCTGGCCGGTCAGGCGAACGCCGATGCCAACGCGGCGGCAACGAGCACGGCGCGCCAGATGGCCGCGCCCACCGGCGCGGTCAACTTCAACATGGGCACCATCGTGGGCTCCTATGCCTCGGTGGCGCGGATGCTCGACGAGGTCGCCACGGTGCCGGCGACCAAAGGCATCATGCTGGTGTTCGACGATTTTTTGATCGGCCTCGAACAGTTCGGCCAGCGCATTCAGCCCCTGATGAAGAGCCGCGCCGCGAAGCTGAAGCAGGTGGCTTAGCTCCGGCCGAACCGGCCTCCAGACACCGGGCCTGTGCGAGGCTAATTCGCCGGCTGGTACTGCTCCATGAAGGCCGCGACCTCGGAAACCGGCAGGACGTCGGCGTACTTCACCGCCATGTCGTAAAGGTTGGCGAAGTGCGGGCTCTCGTGGCGGTCGGCGACGCATTCCTCAGGCACCACGGTGCGAAAACCGCGCGACAGGCTGTCGACCACGGTGGCGCGAACGCAGCCCGAGGTAGAGCCGCCGGTGACGATCACCGTGTCCACCCTGTGCCAAGTGAACAGCGAGCCGAGGTTGGTCTCGAAGAAGGCCGACGCCATGCGCTTGTTGATGACGATGTCGCCGTCCTTCACCTCACAGCGCTCGTCCAGGCCGGCGCGGCGAGAACCCTCCTTGATGTTCTGCAGTGAATCGGGCGTGTCGCTGCGTGTGCCCCAGATGCCGCAATCCTCGCCGGTGGGCAGGTAGGCGACATAGGTCCAGACGACCGGGCAGTCCTTGGCGCGGAACAGGCGGGCCAGGCCGTTCACGTGCTCGATCTGGCGTGGATCCGTCTCATAGGCGGTCGGGAATTCCTCCGGCCGGGTATAGGCGTTCTGAAGATCGACATTGACCAGGGCGGGCTTGCGGCCGAAGCCGAAGCGCCGGCGGCTGCGGTCGGCCTTGACGATCTCGTAAAGCTCGCGTGCCGTCTTGTTCGAGGTTTCCATGCCCGATCTTAGCGTGCCGTCGCCATCGCCGTCCCGGCCGGCGCCGTCTCCTCGGCGATAGGCCCATCCTCGAGCAGCTTCACGTCCGACGCCGACCAGCGCGCCACGACGCGCTCGCCGATATCGAGCGGGCCGGAAAAGAAGGTCTCGTCCTGGACGTGGGCGACGAACTCCTCGTTGTCGGCGAGGTCGAGCGTCACCTTCACGTAGGAGCCCTGGTTCTCCAGCGTATGGACCTCGCCCACCACGGCGTTGAGGCCGACTGCGGCCTTGGCGCCCGGCGCGATCTTCTCGATGGCGATGCGGTCGCGGCGAATCGAGCCCCACAGCGGCGAGCCGCGCATCGGCCGCACCTCGCCCACAGGAATGGCATAGCGTGCCCCGTTCCTGCCGGCGACCGCAGCGATCCCGTTCATGGTGCTCTCGACGGTTCCGGACAGTACGTTCTGGCCGCCGACGAAGCGGGCGACATAGGCGTTGCGCGGGGCGACGAAGATGTTGCGCGCGCTCGCCGCCTGCTCGATGCGGCCCTGTGCCATCACGACCACCATGTCGGCCACGGCGATCGCCTCGAGCTGCGTGTGGGTGACATGCACGAAGGTGATGCCGAGCTCCTTCTGGACGCGCCGGAGCTCGCCGCGCATGCGCAGGCGCAGGTATTCGTCGAGCGCCGACAAGGGCTCGTCGAGCAGCAGGACGCGCGGGTTGGTGATCAGGGCACGGGCCAGCGCCACACGCTGCTGCTGCCCGCCCGACAACTGGGCCGGCAGACGGTCGGCGAACTTCTCGAGCTGCACCTTGGTCAGAAGCTCGCGCGCCCGAGCGTGACGGTCGGCCGTGCCGGCGCCGCGCATCTTGAGCGCGAAGGCCACGTTGTCGAGCACGCTGCGATGGGGAAAGAGCGCGTAGCTCTGGAACATCATGGCGGTGCCGCGCTGCATCTGCGGCAGCCCAAGCACGGACTGACCGCCGATGCGGATATCGCCGCTGGTCGGCTTCTCGTGCCCGGCGATCATGCGCAGGATTGTGGTCTTGCCGCAGCCGCTCGGGCCCAGCAGGCAGCAATAGGATCCGTGCGGAATATCGAGGCTGAGGTCCTTGACCGCCGTCGTCTCGCCGAACCGCTTGGTGACGCCCGCGACCGCAACCTCGCCGTTACCCTGGACCATGGCCGTTACTCCGTACGCGCGCCGGCGGCCGCGCGCCGGCGTTGAACAAGGGCGATCGAGCCCAGCGCCACGACAATGACCACGAACGACACGACCGTGGTGACGGCACCCACGGCATAGAGCGTCGGCGAAGTGACGTTGGTGGTCATCGCCCAGATCTCGAGCGGCAGGGTGTTCCTGGCGCCGGCGGCCAGCGCCGTGCGCGCGATCTCGTCGTAGGACAGGGTGAAGCCGAACAGCGCGACGCCGATGATGCCGGGCAGCAGGATCGGCAGCGTCACCTCCTTGACCTTCTGCCAGTTGGTGGCGCCGAGATCGATCGCCGCCTCCTCGTAGGCGCGATTGAAGCGGCCCAGCACGGCGAACATGATCAGGAGCCCGAATGGCAGCGTCCAGGTGAGCTGGGCGCCGAGCCCGGTCGTGTACCATTCCGTCGGCAGCCCCAGCAGCCGGAAGGTCAGCGCGATACCGAGGCCGACGAAAAGCCCGGGCATGATGAGGCTGGCGATCGCGAGATAGAAGGCGAAGGCCGAGCCGCGGAAGCGGCGGCGAAATGCCAGGCCCGCCAGCACCGCCAGCACGACCGTGACCACGGCTACGATCGCCGCCAGGCCGAGCGAGCGCACGAACGAGCCCGCGATATCGCCGACGCGCGTCTGCGAGACCAGCGCCTGGAACCAGTGCAGCGACACGCCGTTCAGCGGGAAGGTCATGCCGCCGTTGGGGCCCTGAAACGACAGGATGTAGATCACGATCATCGGGCCGTAGAGGAACAGCACGAAAAGCGTGAAGAAGGCGGCGAAGGCGTAGAAGGTCCAGGGCCGGGTGTCGTCGCCGTGCATGGCCCTATCCCGCCAGTTCCTTGCGCACGTCGACGACGCGCAGGATGCCCGCCACCATGAGAGTGACGATGATCACCATGATGACGGCGCTGGCCGCTGCCGGTGGATATTGAAGCGCCGCGACCTCGTTCTGCAATGCCGACACGACCGAGGCGCTCTGCCCGCCGCTCATGGTACGCACGACGAAGGAATCGCCCATCACTAGGGTGACGACGAAGATCGAACCCAGCGCAATGCCGGTACGCGACAGCGGCCACACGACCTCGGCGACGACGCGGAAGCGGCCGGCCCCGGCATCGCGCGCCGCCTCGAGCAGGCTCTTGTCGATGCGCGCCATGGAATTGAAGATCGGCACCACCATGAACAGCGTGAAGAGGTGCACGTAGGCCACGATCACCGCGAAGTCGGAAAACAGCAGGAATTCCAGCGGCTGGCTGGTGACGCCGGCGCCCTGCAGGGCCTGGTTGAAGATGCCGTTGCGGCCGAGGAACGGGATCCACGAGATCATGCGGATGATGTTCGAGGTCAGGAACGGCACTGTGCAGACCAGGAACAAGCCGATCTGCCAGAGCAGGCCGCGCACGTGGAAGACCAGGAAATAGGCAATGTTGAAGCCCAGCACCAACGTCACGGCCCACACGATCGCGGCGAACTTGAGCGAGCTCGCATAGAGGCGAAGCGTCACCTCCGAGCGGAAGAGGTCGATGTAGTTGTCGAAGATGAAGGCCGGGATGATCTCGGTCCGGCTGAAGTCGAAGAAGCTCACGGCCAGCACGACCACCATGGGCAGACCGAAGAACAGCAGGAGGACGGCAACCAGCGGCGCCACCTGGAACCACGAGGCGCGCTCCCCGCTGTTGTCATCCGCCACTGCGCGAGCAGACGGTGACGCCATGAGGTCATCGGCGGCCTGGTCTATGCTGGCCATATCGGCACGATGATGTTCAGGACGAGACGAATTCGTTCCAGCGCCGCGTCAGATAGCGGTCCTCGTCCATCACGGTGTTCCAGCAGGCGATGTTGCCCATGCGGTCCCAGATGGCGCCGCCGTCGCGCGTGCTGCCTTTCTTCTCCATCAGGGTGCCGTAGGGATCCTTGATGTCGACCGCGGCAGGCTTGCCGTCGTACCAGTAGTCCCATTCCTCTGGCGTCAGGAACTTCTTGGCCGTCGAGGGCACCGCCGAGTAGTAGCCCTGCTTGGCGATGAAGCCGCCCTGCCAGCCCGAATTGAACCAGTTCATGTACTCGTAGGCACAATCGAGCTTCAGCCCGCTGAGATGGGCCATCGGCGCCAGGCCGACGAACCAGCCGCGATAGCCCTCCTTCAAGGGCACGTAGTAGCAGTCGATGCTGCGCGAGCGCACGGCGGTGACGGCCGGCGACCACATCGACTGGATCACCACCTCGCCCGACGCCATCAGATTCACCGACTGGTCGAAGGTGCTCCAGAAGGAGCGGAAATGGCCGCCCTTCTTGAGTTCGATCATGATCTTGATGGTCTTGTCGATCTCGTCCTTGGTCATGTTGCCCTTGTCGGCGTACTTGAAGTCGCCGCGGGCCTCGAGCGCCATGGCGACGTCCATGACTCCGACCGGCGCGTAGTCGACCAGCGCCGTCTTGCCCTTGTATTTCGGATCGAGCAGATCCTTCCAGCTCATGACCTTGTCGCGACCGCCGACCAGGTCCGGCCGGATGCCGAGCGTGTCGGCATTGTAGATCGTCGGGATCATGGTCAGGAACTCGGTCGGCTTGCCGGCAAGCTTCTTCGCGTCCTTGTCGGCGTAGAACATGGCCTCGATCGGTGCCAGCCCCTGCGTCGAGGCCATCTGCCCGCTGGGATACGCGCCCTTGGTGAAGAGCGGCACCGTCTCGCCCCACAGCTTGTACTTGGCCACTGGAATCGGTGCGACCGCGCCCTTGCCCAGCAGGTAGGGCAGCTTGGTGCTGTCGATGTTGTTGATGTCGATGGTCTGTGGCTGCGTCAGCGAACGGTTGAGCTGCACGTCGTCGGTGATCGCCTGCATGACGATCTTGAAACCGAGGTCCTTGCTGGCCTGGTCGCCGATCTCCTTGATCGCGGCGTACGAACCGCCGGCATGAACCAGCGTGATGTCCTTGGTACTCTGCGCCCACACCGTGGGAAATCCGCCGATGCCTTGCGCGGCGACAACGGCGCCGCCGGCAGCGGCGCCCTTGAGCAGTGTTCGGCGGTTGAGCTTGCGGTTGGTTTCAGAAGATCTGCGCGTCATCTGTCACCTCTCTCAACACCAGTCACACGACGGGTCGCGGAAATATTTCGCAAGAAACATGCCACGCATTTTCCCAGGCGATGACGAGGCAAGCGCGATCACGTTGATCCAAAGTTGAGCGAACCGGCGGCACACCTGATCCAGCTTTGAGCAACGGTCCGGGAATTGCACGCTCGTCCGGAGGTTTCACAGAAGGACGACGCACATGGAAATCGGCGTCTTCATTCCGATCGGCAGCAACGGCTGGCTGATCTCGACGACATCGCCGCAATACAAGCCGAGCTTCGAGCTCAACAAGCAGACGACGCTCAATGCCGAGCGCTACGGCCTGGACTTCGTGCTGTCGATGATCAAATTGCGTGGCTTCGGCGGAAAGAGCGAGTTCTGGGATCACAACCTCGACTCTTTCACCCTGATGGCAGGATTGGCGGCCGTGACCACGCGCATCCGGCTCTACGCCACGGTGCCTACGCTCGCCGTGCCGCCGGCGATCGCCGCCCGCATGTCCTCGACCATCGATTCGATCTCCGGGGGACGTTTCGGCCTCAACGTCATCACCGGCTGGCAGAGACCGGAATATTCCCAGATGGGCTTGTGGCCGGGCGACGCCTATTTCGGCCATCGCTATCGCTATGCTGCGGAATACGTGCAGATCCTGCGCGACCTCTGGGAAACCGGCGTGTCGGACCGCAAGGGCGAGTTCTTCACCATGGACGACTGCCGGCTCAGCCCGCGGCCCCAAGCCGACATGAAGATCATCTGCGCCGGCCAGAGCGACTCCGGACTGGAGTT
This sequence comes from uncultured Rhodospirillales bacterium, assembly GCA_902825855.1. Lineage (GTDB taxonomy): Bacteria > Pseudomonadota > Alphaproteobacteria > Reyranellales > Reyranellaceae > Reyranella. Next base: position 41,364 of record CADECW010000016.1, read on the forward strand.
CACGGCCAAGCACGCCGACTACAATTTCTGCTTCGCCAAGGGCATCAACACGCCGACCGCCTGCGCCGACACAGTCGAGCGCATGCAGTCCTACGCCGCGCAGACCGGCCGCAAGGTCGCCTCGTATGCCCTGACGATGGTGATCACCGGCGAGACGGACGCCGAGGCCGAAGCCAAGTGGGAGCTCTACAAGGAGGGCGCCGATCTCGAGGCCCTGGCCTGGCTGGTCGAGCAGGCCACGGCCGACAAGAACCCGACCGGCGACAGCAACGTGCGTCACGCCATCGATCCCAGGTCGATGGTCAACATCAACATTGGCCTTATGCTCGGCTCATATGCCAAGGTGGCTAGGCTGCTGGACGAGATGGCAACCGTTCCCGGCCTCGCCGGTGCGTTGCTGACCTTCGACGAGTTCGTGACCGGCACCCAGGTGTTCGGCGAGCGCATCCAGCCACTGATGCAGTGCCGCCGCCACGTCGCGGCTTCAACGAGAGCCGCCGCATGAACGAGAACTGCCCGAGGCCGCGACCCGCCAACCTTCCCGCAATGGTCAACGAATGACCCAGCCCGTCAGCTACTTCCCGGTCCAAGACCCCGCCGCGCGTTACCTGCCGGCGCGCCCCGAGCCGATCATGATCCGCCCGGCCGAGACCGCGCTGATAATCGTCGACATGCAGAACGCCTATGCATCGCCCGGCGGCTATCTCGACCACGCCGGCTTCGATATCGCCGGCGCCCAGCCGGTCATCGCGAAAATCTCCGAGGCCGCGGCGGCGGCGCGGGCCGCCGGCATGCCGGTGGTCTTCTTTCAGAACGGCTGGGATCCCGACTATGTCGAGGCGGGCGGCCCGGGCTCGCCCAACTGGCACAAATCCAACGCCTTCAAGACCATGCGCAGGAAGCCCGAGCTCTACGGCAAGCTTCTGGCCAAGGGAGGCTGGGACTATGAGCTGGTGGCGGCGCTGCCGCCGCAAAAGGGCGACATCGTCGTCGGCAAGCCGCGCTACAGCGCCTTCTTCAACACCCAGCTCGACAGCATCCTGCGCGCGCGTGGCATCCGCTCGCTGATCTTCACCGGCATCGCCACCAACGTCTGCGTCGAGTCCACGCTGCGCGACAGCTTCTTCCTGGAATATTTCAGCGTGGTGCTGCACGACGCCACCCATCACGCCGGGCCCGCCTTCATCCAGGAAGCCTCGCTCTATAACATCGAGAAGTTCTTCGGCTGGGTGTCCTCGGTCGAGGAGTTCCGCAACGCCCTGCAGGCCAACATCAACCCGATGCTGACCAAGGAAGAGACCTGATGCCCATGAAAGCCATCTTCCCTCCCGGCGCCGGCAAGACGCTGGCGCCCTACTCGCCCGGCGCGATGGCCGATGGCGTCGTCTATGTCGCCGGCACGCTGGCGCTCGACAAGGACACCAACGTCGTCCATGTCGGCGACGCCGCCAAGCAGACCGAGCACGTATTGGAGCAGATCAAGTCGGTGATAGAGACGGCCGGCGGCACCATGGCCGACGTCACCTTCAACCAGATCTTCATCACCGATTGGGCCAACTACGGCGCCGTCAACGGCGTCTACGCCAAGTACTTCCCCGGCGACAAGCCGGCGCGCTACTGCATCCAGTGCGGCCTGGTGAAGAAGGAAGCCTTGGTCGAGATCGCCACGATCGCCCATATCGGCAAGTGACGGCGGCGTTCGACGTCCACGACGGTCCGCGCCCCGACGCCGAGACCATCGTGCTGTCGTCGGGCCTGGGCGGCACGGCGGGATACTGGATGCCGCAGCTTGCCGCGCTGCGGCAACGCTATCGGATCGTGACCTATGACCAGGGCGGCACCGGCCGCACCGGGGGTGACCTGCCGAAAGACCACAGCATCGCGGCCATGGCCGACGAGGTCGTGGCCATCCTCGACGCCAGCGAAACGGCAACGGCGCATTTCGTCGGCCATGCGCTGGGCGGCCTCGCGGGGCTTGCCCTGGCGCGGCGTCGGCCGGATCGGCTGCGCTCTCTCGCCGTGATCAACGGATGGGCCTCGGCGAGCGCCCACACGCGGCGCTGCTTCGAGATGCGGGTCGTGCTGCTGAAGCACGAAGGCCCGCCGGCCTATGTCCGCGCCCAGCCGATCTTCCTCTACCCCGCCGACTGGCTGGTGCGGAACGAAGCGAGCGTGGCGGAGGAAGAAGTTCACGGTCTCGCGGCCTTCCAGGGTGCGGCCAATCTCCAGGCGCGAATCACGGCCCTGCTCGCCTTCGATGCGCGGCCATGGCTCGCGAACCTCAGGCTACCGACTCTGCTCGTGGCAGCGCGCGACGATGTGCTGGTGCCGAGCGCGATGTCCGAAGAACTCGCCGCTTCCATCCCTGGCGCCCGCCTGCATGTCGCGCCATGGGGAGCGCATGCTATCAACGTCACCGAGCCCGACCTGTTCAATTCCCTTCTGTTGGACTTCCTGTCATGCGCCAGACTGAAGGTCTCCTAACGCTCGAGGCGCAGATCGCGCGCGACCTCGTGTTGACCGCGCATCCGCACGCAGAGTGGATGGTGCCGCGCCTGCACGACCGAAAACCGGCGCTCGACGTCCTGATCGTGGGCGCCGGCCAGTCGGGACTGGTGACGGCCTTCGGGCTGATGCGCGAGCGCGTGGGCAACATCCTGGTCATCGACCGCGCGGCCGAAGGCAAGGAAGGGCCTTGGACGACCTTCGCGCGCATGCACACGTTGCGCAGCCCCAAGCTGCAGACCGGCCCCGACCTCGGCATCCCGAGCCTCACCTTCCAGGCCTGGTATGAGGCGCAACACGGCGCCGAGGCCTTCGCCACGATGAACCTCATCCCCAGCATCGACTGGCACGACTATCTGACGTGGTATCGCCGCCTCCTCGGCTTGCCGGTGCGCAACGGGGTTGCCGCGACCGCCATCGCGCCGGGTCAGCTGGACGATGGCGGCCCCTGCCTGCTGGTGACGCTTTCCAGCGGCGAGGTATTGGCCGCGCGGAAGGTCGTGCTGGCCACCGGCCAGGACGGCACCGGCGGATGGTGGATGCCCGACTTCGTGCGCCAGCTGCCGGCCGATCGCCGCGCCCATACCTGCGAGGTCGACATCGACTTCGAACGGCTGCGCGGCAAGGCCGTCGCAGTGCTGGGCGCAGGCGCCTCGGCGATGGACAATGCCGCGGTGGCGCTGGAGCACGGCGCCACGGTCGACCTGTTCTGCCGTCGGCGCCCGACCGGCGTGCAGCGCTACCGCTGGCTGACCTTCGCGGGTTTCCTGCGCCACATGAGCGACGTGCCCGACCTGTGGCGCTGGCGAATCATGGGCAACATCCTGCGCGCTCGCGAAGGCTTCCCGCCCGACACCTATGCGCGGGTCATG